>DATGRS010000170.1:0-7379 GCA_035303365.1 Ornithinicoccus sp. | reverse complement strand
GGCCGGACGTGACCCGGGTGCGTTCCGACACCTCCTCCGGGGTCCGCACACTCGACGACCTCTTCACCGAGAGGACCTCGTTCGTCGACATGACGGTCTCCGCGCCGAGGCAGGCAGCCGATTCGGTCCTGGATGGCGTCCAGAGGCAGGTCGCCGAGGACCAGGGGCTGTCTGTCGTCAGCACCGGGTCGTTCTACCAGGCCGTCCTCGCATCCGTCGGAGGCGGGCTGCTGGTCGACCGGCATGCGTACGTGAGCTCGCCCGAGCAGCTGCGGTCGGCGCTCGCCGGCCTGGTCGCCGATTACCCAGCGGCCCTCACGCCTGCGATCAGGGAGACCATCCAGCGGGAGACCGGTCGGTCGGACACCGCGAGCATCGCCGAAGCGCTCCGGGAGTCCACCGAGGGGGACGCAGCCGTGATCGCGGCGCACGTGGTCGGCCCGTACCTGGGTGTCGAGCTCCACGTCGTGGCGCCCGGCGGCGTGACGACCTACGGCGGCCGCGGCCGCCGGGTGACGCTGGCACCGCAGGAGCAGGAGAGCGAGGGGTCCCGCTGGACCGCGCTGGCAGAACGTGTTCCGGCCGGGGCGAACGCAACCCGCTCCGCGCTGCCCTCGCTCCCGGTGCACCCGACGAGGGCGCTCAGCCTGAACCAGCAGTCCAGGCCCGTGGCCAGGAGCGTGCAGGGTTTCCAGCACGTCGCGCCCGGCAAGAAGGTGTCGGACGTCGGCTGGCACAAGAGCAGCTACAGCGGAGACTACTGCGTGTCGGCTTCCGTGGTGGTTTTTTCGGCCGCCCCTTCCTGACCGGAAGCTTTCCCACCAATGACCAGGAGTGTTGATATGGCCGAGGAACAGCAGGTGCGCGTGATCGCCGTGCGAGACAGCAAGGATCCAGACGGTCCGAAGCTGTTCTTCACCGCCGAGGCTTGGCGGGATCTGCTTTCACAGATCAAGGCGGGTGACCTCCAGCTGCCTGAGCACATGCGCGCCTACCTTGATGAACGCTTCAGGGAACAGGCGGTGACCGACGGTCAGCGCCCCTGAGCGCGCGGTCCGATCCTCTGCCGGTCGAAAGCCCGACGGAACCGCTGCGGGCCGTGCTATAGGTCATATCGGCATCGGCAATATGTTCTCCCTGAAGGGTCGCCTTGTTGCGCACTAAAGGCGAACTCGGGGGAAAGCTCGCCGTACCATTGCCTCATGACGTTTCCCACGTTCGTGGTTCTCGAGCCGACCACGGCTCGCCCTCCCGCACTGGGTACCCGCCGTGCGACGGTTCCGCACGGTTCCACGTACGGCATCGAGATACCGGCCGACGTCGAGTCGCCGACGGCCGACCAGAGCGCGGGCAACCCGCGCCCGGTCACGCGGGCGGCTCTCCGCACCAGGGTCTCGGTCGTCGCCACCGACCGGATCTCGGCGGACTGGGCGAGCGCATGGCTTCGGGCTCAACCGGAGATCACTCTGCTGCCTTCCGAGCGAGCTCGGGAGGCCGGCGTCCTGCTCTACCTCACCGCCCGAGCGGAGACGCAGCCGATGGGGCTCCTTCGCCGGTACTCGGGCGACTCCGCGATCTGCGACATCCCGAAGGTCCTGGTGTCGCCCTGCATCAGTGGTGACGCCCTTCTTGAAGCGGTCGGGCACGGCGTGGTGAGTTATCTCGAGTACACCTCGACGAGCCTGAGCGAGGTGACGGAGGCGCTGATCGAGGCCGATCGGGGCGGGTCTCGCCTGCCCGGGTCACTGACCAGGGTCCTGACCGACGAGGTGCGTGAGCAGCGTCGGGACTCCTCTGCGATTGCCAGGAAGTCGGGCTTGGAACCACGCGAGATCGACGTGCTGCGCATGCTCGCGGAGGGCGACGACGTCCGCGAGATCGCCGCCCGGCTCCGCTACTCGGAGAGCACCGTCAAGGGGATCATTTACGACGTCGTCAAGCGGCTCGGTCTACGGAACCGCGTCGAAGCGGTGGCCTACGGCGCCAGGATCGGTGCCTACTAGGGCGATCGGAGAGCCCGCAGAACACTGCCCGCACGGTCGAAGTTCGACGCCCGAGGGAAACCCCTGTGGCGCACCGGCGGGCCTGTCGTGTCCCCTTGCCTAGGTTTCGTGCGGCGCCCGGGCTGATTCCGGTTCCGGTGTGCTGAGCAGGCGCCAGGACGAAGAACGAGGGAGACATACCCGTGGCAACCATCGGTGATGTGACCTATCGCGTGACGCCCGAATATGTCCGGGACGCGGCGATCAGTACGGAGGCCACGGCGCAGGAGATCGACGCGATCCTCGGGCAGATCAGGGTCTACGTGACAAGCCTGGAATCGTCGTGGGAGGGGATGGCACACGCCACCTTTCAGACGCTCATGTCGGAGTACGACGTCTACGCACGGATGTTGCACGAGAGCCTGACCGGCATGGCGTCGGGCCTCCGGGGGAACTACGCCAACTACACCGAGACCGAGCAGCGGAACATCGAGAACCTGCGGGCACTCGACGCAGCGCTGCCGGCAGGCACCCGGACGATCGCCCCCGAGGCGAACCTCTCCTGAGCGCGCCGGAGCGCCTCGGACCACTTCGTGCACGACCAAGGGAACTCTCATGTCTGACATCGACGGCACCACCATTCGCGTCGGGGGCGACCTCGGCGCGGCCGGCAGCTGGCTCAACCAGCGCGCGGACGTCTGCTCCGAGGAGCTGGCGCGGCTGCGGGGCCAGCTCGCTCCGCTCCAGGAGTCCTGGAGCGAGAGCCGTGCGGCCGAGTACTACCAGGGGCTTCAGCAGCAGTGGAACGTCGCAGCCGAGGGGTTGTTCGGCCCCGAGGGCGTGCTGGGCCAGATCGCACGGGCGATGAACGTCAACTGGGGCAACTACACCGAGGCCGAATGGGCGAACATCAGGACCTGGGAACACTGACCGCCCTCCCGATCAACCATCGACGCGAGACGAGGAACTGAGGGTGGACGACGATCGCTGCCGGATCACGGTGGTGGGTACGCGGCGACGGGTGGACCTGGCGGTGCCCGCCCGGGCACCGATCGGGGAGTACCTCCCTGATCTGATCCGCAGATGCGGCCAGGTGGGCGATGAGACACTGCCTCCCGCGTGGTCCCTCGCGCCTGCTGGAGAGCAGCCGTTGGCGCCGAGCATGTCGCTCGCCGAGGCTCAGGTGGTCGATGGCGCGACGCTCTACCTCAGGGACCTGGTCGCCGGCGAGACGGACGGCCCGCTGATCACCGAGCTCGAGGACGCCGTCGTCGAGGAGAGCGGACGCTGGGACCGGTGGAACGGCTGGCACAGGGCCCTGACCACCACGATTCTTGGCGCTCTCGCGTTCCTGGCCGCGCTGGCCACGTTCGTGGTCACCATGCCGGGCAACCCGCTGGCGGGCCTGACGGCCGTGGTGTCGGGCGTCGTCCTCGTTCTTGTCGCTGGTCTGGCCACGCGCAAGAACTGGCCCGTGCCGGGACCGTTGCGGGTCGGGCTGGCCCTCACGGCGGTTCCTGTGCTCGCGCTGGCCGGCTATGCGCTCCCGGTGTCCCGGGCGAGCGCCAACGGCGCGGCGGTCGCCGCGACCGTCGGGTCCGCCGTCGCGGCCATGGCGGTGCTGTTCGCGGTCCTGAACGTCTGGACGCTGACGGTCGCGCTGCTCGCGGTCGTCGCGGTCCTCCTTGCACTGGTCGAGGCGGACGCGACCGAGCGCGCCGCCGTTGTCACCGTGGTCGCGCTCGTCCTGCTGTCTCTCGGACCGGCGACGGCGGGGCGGCTCGCATCGCTCCCGCCGGACCGCGGTGGCGTCGGGGCGATGGCGGACGCGTCTGTGGAGGCTGCGAAGGTCCTCACACGGAGCCGTCGGGTGCTGGTCGTCTGGGTGGTGAGCGCCTCAGCGGTCCTTGTCGGCTCCCTCGTCGCTCTGAGCGGATCGACGAACCTCTACGCCGTGTCGCTTGCGGTCTGCGTCGGACTCGCGCTGATCGCTCACGCGGGTCAGAGCTCCGTGCCGGCTGCGGTCATCCCGGTCCTGACGGCGGGTGTCGCGGGCCTGGTCGCTCTGGGTGTCCGTGCCCCTGCGGCGCTGCTGCCGGGGCTGCCCGGGCCGCTGCACGTCCTGCTGGTCTGCGGTCTCTGCCTGACCGCCATGGTGGTGGGGCTCGCCAAGCTCGTCGAGCCCGGTGACGACACCGAGGTCCGTCCGACGTGGATCGGATCCGTGGCCTCCACCCTGTCGGTGCTGAGCGTCCCACTCGCCGTCGGCGTCTTCGGTGTCTTCGAGACGCTCGTCGACCTCGGCGGGCGGCTCTGAGCCGAGCCGACGCCGTGGGCGGCGTGCTGTTCATCGACGAGGCCTAGGACGACTACCGGCTCGCCGACGAGACCGTCGAGCGGCTGAGCGACGACGTCGCTCGTGTGCCACGCGGCGAACGGTTCGGGAACGGTCGGACGGCACGACAGGTCTTTCAGCGCATGACGGACCTCCCATAGCCAGAAACGCGCTCCGGATCGACGCAGCCGGCGCCCGGCCATACCAAGACAAGAGATCGAGAGGGAATGACGGTGGACCAGGTATCGAAGAAGCCGCGTGGTGGGACAAGATACGGGAGCCTTGCGCGTGCCCTGACCTCGGCGGTCCGGCGGCCGGGCGAGCGGCCTACCACGGTTCTCGGCCGCCTTCTGCCCGCCATCCTCGTGGTGGTGCTGGCAGGCGGGCTGGCAGTCGGGATCGGGGCGTTGACCAGCCCCATCGGTTCCGCAACAGCGACGAGCCGGAACGAGGCAGAGGCTTCCTCGACACCCGAGTCCAGTGCCGGCCACCGGACGAGTCTCTCCCCGGGTCCGACAGAAGGGGACCAGCAGCCGAGGCCGACGTCGTCGGAGACCGCTCCCGCCCCGCGGCCTGCTGGACCGGAAACCCGGCACGGACCTGCGGCCGGACCACCTCCGTCGGAAGAAACCCCCGAGGACACGAGAACCTCCAGGGCGTCCGGGGAGTCGGAACCGGCCGCGTCGGGGAGCAGGGCGACGACGTCGGATGCACCTGAGCGGGCCACGAGCCGGAGTGCTCCAGCACCGAGAGCGCTCGCCACGAGCGTCATCGTCAACCACGGTGGCGGCAAGTGCATCGACGTCACGGGGCAAGGCCGCACGGGTGTCCAGCTCGGCATCTGGGACTGCGAGCCCGTGGAGCCCTGGAGGACCTGGACGTTCTACTCGGATGGCACCGTCCGGTCGGAGGGGCACTGCATGACCGCTGTCGGTTCGGGCGACGGCGCACCGATACAGGTTCGGACCTGCGCCGGTGGCTCTGCACAGCGCTTCGCTCTGAACGCGGCGCACGACCTCGTCAACGTCGCTGCGGACAAGTGTGTGGACGTGACCGACGGCCGAGTGCACGAGAACGGTGCACCGCTGCAGCTCTGGTCGTGCTCGGGTGCCTCGAACCAGAAGTGGAGTCGTTGATCTGAGTGGCACACGCACGGCCGTCATGAGCCCACGAGACCGGGCGAGACAATCTTGATTCGAAAGGATTCGAGCATGTGGAAGCAGTCGAGCGGCAAGGGCTCGAGAGTCGTGTCACAGCACGGCATCGGACGGAAGGTGCTGGTCGTCGGAGCTGGTATCGCCGGACTCGCTGTGGCGAATGTCTTGCGCGAGTGGGGTGCCGAGCTCGAGCTGGTCGAGCGGACCCTGACGCCTGACCCGGGAGGGGCCGGCATCTTCCTGCCGGCCAACGCAGTGCGAGGACTGAACGGTCTCGGCCTTGGAGAGCCAGTTGTCGATGCGTCTGTCCGAATCGACAGTCAGCGCCTGGCTGACTCCCGAGGACGCCTGCTGTACGAGGTACGCATGACGGAGCTGTGGCGAGGCATCGCACCGACCGTCGCCACCACCAGGGCGGCCCTGCGGACCGTGATGCTGGAGAGCGTGGACGGCGTCACGATCCGCTGGGGCACCAGCCCCGAGGCGATGGTCCAGGACGGTGCGGGCGTGGACGTCACGTTCAGTGACGGCACGACCGGGCGTTACGACCTGGTGGTCGGCGCTGATGGTGTGCACTCAGCAGTCCGCCGCCTGGTGTTCGCCGACGCAGGACTCCGGCACACGGGCCTCCATGCGTGGCGGCTGCTCGCGCCACGCGGTGACGTGGAGTCGGTCTGGTCCGCACGGCTCGGTCGTGGAGCATCGTTCCTCGTGGTTCCGATCAGCTCTGATCAGACGTACTGCTACGTCGACGTGGGCACCGACCATGTGGACGCAGGGCTGGACGGGCTCGCCGCACGGTTCGGCTCGCCCGTTCCCGAGCTGACCACCGGAACGGTCGTGCACAGCGGACCGATCGAGCAGGTGGTCCTGCCGTCGTGGTCCAGGGGGCAGGTGGTGCTAGTCGGCGATGCGGCGCATGCCACGACGCCCAACATGGCTCAGGGTGCAGCGATGGCGATCGAGGACGCGTTGGTCCTGTCTGATGCACTGTGGGCCAGTACATCGGTCTCGGACGCGCTGCAGGAGTACGAGCGGCGGCGGCGGCCGCGCGTCGAGTGGGTGCAGCAGCAGAGTCTCAACCGCGACCGTACGCGTGGTATGTCTCCGGCCGTCCGCGACCAGCTGCTGCGCGCGGTGGGCAAGCGGCTGTTCCATGCGAACTACAGGGGACTGCACGCCCAACCCTGAGCCGGCGTGCCCGACGACGACGACGGCGCCGCCGATGGTGGTGACGAGCCGCCCGCCTCCGCGGCCGACGCATCTGACATCTCCGTTCGAGAGGTGTGCCTCATCGCCTGAGCAGCGTGCGGACGACGGCGACGGTGCGCGACCACCGCGCCCTTGCGATCACGGCCGCCGCGACGAGAAGGGCGAGCGCCGGCCAAGGGCTCTGATCGAGCACGAATTGATCCGTGAGGACGGCACCGGTCAGCAATGCCGCCAGCCCGAGACTGGCCAGGCCGGCCAGAGCCGGGATCAGAAGTCCGATCCCTCCCGAGACCTCCAGCGCTCCGACCAGGTACCGGAGCCACTGGCCGGCCCCGATGTCGGCGAACATGTCCACCATGACCGGGTCGCCGGCGAGCTTCGAGATTCCACCGCCGGCGATGATCGCCGCGAGCGCGACTCGCAGGATCCAGACCCCGACGCTGATCGCCCGCCCGGGCGTGTGCGCAACGGTCTCCGAGCTGTTCCCGGGAAGCGTGCTCATTCGACTCTCCTTGCCGTGTCCGGGCCGGGGCGTTGGCCGAGTGGGCCGGGTTGTCGGCGCTGATCTCGACCACGTGGCATCTACTTCTTGTCGCGGTAGAGGACCATGGTGAGGGGGCCGAAGACCGCGACGAGAAGCACGGACGAGACGAGCACCCAGCCGATCTCCCCGGCGGGCACCGAGCCGTCCAT
>DATGRS010000169.1:0-2935 GCA_035303365.1 Ornithinicoccus sp. | reverse complement strand
ATGTGCGCCGACGACCAGGGTCGGTTCGTGCCCTACCACCAGGCGCTCTACGCCGACCAGCCGGAGGAGGGTGCGGGCTGGACCGACGAGGACCTCATCGGCATCGCCGAGCAGGTGGGCGTGGAGGACATCGACGCCTTCACCGGCTGCCTGGACGACGAGAAGCACTTCGACTACATCCGCGACATGCAGACCCGCTCCAACCAGGAGGGTGTGTCCGGCAGCCCGCGCGTCTTCATCGACGGCGAGGAGCTCGGCGGCGAGGACATGAACGCCCTGATGTATGACCCGACCGCTCTGACGGACATCCTGGCCGCTCGTCAGTGAGGTTCCCGGCGGCGCTGCCCAGCCCCGAGTCTGCTGCGTGGTGGCTCGGCCCGGTGCCGCTGCGGGCCTACTCGGTGACGATCCTGCTGGGGATCGTCGTCGCGATCCTGATGACCCGGTACCGGCTGCGAGCGCGTGGCGGCACCGGTGAGGAGATCTACGACGTGGCCCCGTGGGCGATCGTCCTCGGGATCATCGGTGGGCGGCTCTACCACGTCGTGAGCAGCCCCTGGCCGTACTTCGGCGAGGGGGGCGACCTGATGAGCGCACTGCGCATCTGGGACGGCGGGCTGGGCATCTGGGGTGCCGTCGCCGTCGGCGCCGTAGGCGCCTACGTCGGGTGCCAGCGGCACGGACACTCCTTCGTCGACCTCGCCGACGCACTGGCCCCCGGACTGCTCGTCGCGCAGGCGATCGGCCGCTGGGGCAACTGGTTCAACAACGAGCTGTATGGCGGGCCGTCCGACAGCGCGTGGGCCGTCACCATCCACGAGTGGGACCAGGCTGCGGGGGAGGCGGTGCGGGATGCGTCTGGTCAGGCGATCGTCAAGGGCACCTTCGAGCCGACCTTTCTGTACGAGTCGATGTGGTGCCTGGCGGCGGCCGTGGTCCTGGTGCTGCTGGACCGGCATGTCCGGTTCCGTCGCGGGCAGCTCATCGCGCTCTACGTCGTGCTCTACACCGTGGGCCGATTCTTCTTCGAGCTGATGCGGACCGATCCGGCCCAGCTGGTGCTCGGTCAGCGGATCAACGTCTGGGTCAGTCTCGTCGTCCTCGTCGGGGGGCTCATGCTCTTCGTGGCGCGCCGGCGAGCGGAGCCCCGGCCCCTTCCGTCACCTGAGCTCTCGCGGGTGGCCCAGCCCTCCGAGAGCGGCACCGTCTGACCCTGCCGTGTCCGGTCTGCCGGTGACCCGGCATACGCCTAGTGTTGGGTCCATGCGTCGCGCCAAGATCGTCTGCACCCTGGGCCCCGCCGTCGACACCTACGAGCAGATCCGCGCTCTCGTCGGTGCCGGCATGGATGTGGCCCGCCTGAACATGTCTCACGGAACCCATCAGGAGCACGAGAACCGCTACCACCTGGTGCGCCAGGCGGGCGACGAGATGGAGCACGCGGTTGCCGTCCTTGCCGACCTGCAGGGACCCAAGATCCGCACGGGGACCTTCGCGCAGGGGCCGATCGAGCTCGCGCCGGGGGACACCTTCACGATCACCGTGCGTGACGTGCCCGGCGACAAGGACGTGGTCAGCACCACCTACGACGGGCTGGCCGGCGACGTGCAGGTCGGCGACGACCTGCTGATCGACGACGGCAAGGTGCACCTCAAGGTCACCGGGGTCCACGACACCGACGTGGTGACCACCGTCGTGGTGGGCGGACAGGTCTCCGACCACAAGGGGATCAACCTGCCCGGTACGCCCGTCTCCGTCCCCGCGATGAGCGACAAGGACGAGGAGGACCTCCGGTGGGCGCTGCGCACCCGGGTTGACGTCATCGCCCTGTCGTTCGTGCGCAGCGGCAAGGATATCGAGCAGGTGCACCGGATCATGGACGAGGAGGGTCTGAGGCTGCCCGTCATCGCCAAGATCGAGAAGCCCCAGGCGGTGGAGAACCTGCGGGACATCGTCGCGGCGTTCGACGGCATCATGGTGGCGCGCGGCGAGCTCGGGGTCGAGCTCCCGCTGGAGGAGGTCCCGCTCGTGCAGAAGCGGGCCATCGAGATGGCCCGCCGCAACGCCAAGCCGGTGATCGTGGCGACGCAGGTGCTGGACTCGATGATCACCAACCCCCGCCCGACCCGGGCGGAGGCCAGTGACTGTGCCAACGCCGTGCTCGACGGCACGGACGCCATCATGCTCTCGGGGGAGACGAGCGTCGGCGACTGGCCGATCAAGGCGGTGGAGACGATGGCCACGATCATCGCGAACACCGAGGAGCACGGCATGGAGCGGATCGTGCCGCTGGGCACCAAGCCGCACACGACCGGCGGGGCGGTCACCAAGGCGGCCGCCGAGATCGCCGAGCTGTTGGGCACCGTCTTCATGGTGACCTTCACCCAGACCGGCGACTCGGCCCGCCGGATGGCCCGACTGCGGAGCAAGACGCCGATGCTGGCCTTCACACCGGTCCCCGCCACGCGGTCCCAGCTGTCCCTGACCTGGGGCGTGGAGACCTTCCTGACCAACCTGGTCGAGCACACCGACCAGATGGTGCTGCAGGTTGACGAGGTGCTGATCGAGCAGAAGCGCTGCCAGGAGGGGGACCTCATCGTCATCGTCGCCGGCTCGCCGCCGGGCACCCCTGGCTCCACCAACGCGCTGCGCCTGCACCGGGTGGGCGACGCCGTCTACGGCCGCGCACCGGCCTACCGGCGGATCCTCGGTCAGGAGTGACGCGGGGGCGGGGCGACCGGCGACGAGGCCCGCGACACTGACGGAGCGATGCGGGGCTGCGGCGGTCGACGGTGGCGCTGCTGCACCGTCCGGCCGGTATGCTGTCCCGGTCACCGGCCGGGGTGGTGGAATGGCAGACACGGAGCACTCAAAATGCTCTGCTCGAAAGGGCGTGCGGGTTCGAGTCCCGCTCCCGGCACGCACGCCCGGCACG
>DATGRS010000168.1:0-7000 GCA_035303365.1 Ornithinicoccus sp. | reverse complement strand
CATGTCTCTTCATTGTCTCAGGATGGCATCGGCAGCCGCGCTCGGGCCCCTCGGCGCTTCGAGGCAAATTTGCGCACCCTGACGGCCCGCGTACAAGGCGGCAGAAAGTCGGACGAGGTTAGCCCTCCTCCACGTGGCAGTGCAGGACGTCATCCGCGACTCGGATACCGCTCGTCCCTGCCAGGCGGGATCAGCTTCGTCAGCTTCCCGCAGGCGGTGCAGCGATACTCGAGGCGCACCACGGTTCCGAAGAAGACGCCCTCGTGACGGCCCCACTGGCTGACGCGTCTTCAACGCGCTCGAACTCGTCGCCACCACACCGGCGGCATCTCGCTCGGTCGGCACCGGTCATCTTGACATCATGGCGTCCGACGATGCGCGACGCACGCATTCCGAACTGGGAGTCATGGTCGCGCTCGCAAGGCGGCATAGGAAGGCGTTGAAGCGCCAACGCGAGGTGACGGTCAACCGCCGTTCAGGCGCTGGTAGATGTCCTGGACCGTCGGCATCGGGCACACCTGTTGCGCTTCCTCTGCCTCGTTGCCCGCAATCTGGCTCCAGGCCGTGTCGGGGGGAACATCCGAGGCACCGGCGTCCACGGCCATCCATTGCGCGACCCACACCTCCCGCGACTCCATGTCGATCTCCGGGTAGCCAGCGGCGGCGAGACACTCAGCCGACTCGACCTCCAGCTCGTACTTGGCGTTGACTTCTTGTTCGGTGAGCACACGCGAGGCCGGCTCGGGTATCCGCTCCCGACAAGCAGCATCAACGTGCATGAAGGCCTCGTCCTGCCCTGGCGGGATGTCGATCACCACACCTCCGTCCGGCTGGATCTCGGCCGGAAACCCGCCGTCCGTGAGGCAGTCTCGGATGGCCGTCTGGTAGGCGAGAACCTCTGCCTCGGAGTTCGCGAAGTCGCTGTTCCGCTCCTGATCCTGGCCCCGGCCGGTCGGGTTGCCATTGGCCCCATCGTCGGACGGTGAGCAACCCGCTAGCAAGGCCATTGCCATCACGCCTGCACTCGCTTTTCGGAGTCGCTCAGTCCGTGTCCACCACACAGTACAGCCTAATCGCCGCAGTATCCGATCGTTTGGACGGTTCTGATCTCAGTAGGGGTGCTACTGCAAGAAAGCGGTTCACAAGATACCCTCCCGATCGAACGGAGCGGGTCTCCATCCGTATGCAGAAGATAGGCGACCGGAAATCGGAAGTCAAGGCCCCGACGAGACTCACTTAACGTGCTCGCGAAGGGCGCTCGTCTCAACTGAACTGGGTTTGCTCGCAAACCAATGGCTCTCGTGGCTGGCGCAGGCGTGGAGGGGTTGGTATCCCACTCGGCATAGTCGGAGCATGGCGACAACGACCAAGGTCAGCGCGGAGCTGCGCGACCGGATTAACCGTGACGCCCAGGAGTGCGGCGTCACGGCGGCAGGAGTGATTGAACGCCTGCTCGATGCGCATGAACAGCGGCAGCGCACGGACGTGCGTTCAGGGGAGCAGACACGACGTACTGGGACGAGTTCCGGGCATGGGACGTGACGCTCGGCGATGGCCGACCCGTTGCGTGAACTTCGCCACGGAGAGGTCGTCTGGGCGGAGTCCGACGAGACCGGGCCGCTGACGATCGATCTGGACTCCATCGTCGAGGTGCACGGCCGGACCAAGCAGGGCGCGGCGTTCGGCTACCCAAAGCGGTCGGGCGGCTCCCCACTCGGCGGCGACAGCAGACCCCAGCTGACTATGACGTCCCAGTCAACGATCCCCTTCCGGACCGTCGAGGACCACGACGACTGCGATGGTTTCGGCTGCATAACCATTCACACGCTGGGAGACCCTCTGAACGTCCCCATCTGCCGCGAATCGCTCTGCCGCTCTACGGGCAGGTCGCGGTGCGGACAGGCCCTTCCTCAGTCGGTTAGCCGATGAACGCAACCGCGAGGAGAAGGTGGACGAGGGCCGCGGGCGCGACCCACAAGCCCACCACGACCTTGCGAATGCCCGAGGCCGCCAGCCCCGCCAGTGCGCGTACACCGAAGTAGAGCGCCAGGCCCAAGGCACCCGTGAGAAGCAGTCCGAGAGCAGTCGCCCAGGTTTCTTCGCCGTCGTTCCACGTTGGGTCGCCTCGACCGACAGCAACGCTGATACCGACCCACAGCATGAAGGCGCCTGGCACGGCGAGGAGCGCCGTCAGCAGTCCCGCCAAAACGGATGCACTAATCGCCGCCGGTGCCCCTAGAGCGCGAGCGGACGATCCTACGTCCGTGGTTTCAGAGTTGCGAGGAGTGGGCACGTGCCGACGCTACAGGGGACGCGCGCCCCAACAGAGCAGTCGCCCGCGACGTGCGCACTCATGCCGCCAGCAGGCAGCCAGCCCTCGATGCGTCGCGACGTTCCCCTGACGTCTCCCACGGGTCTGTTCCTCAAGGTTTCGTCAGGGCCAGTGCCGTGGCCAAGGCTGGTTCAGGGCGTCGGGATGCACCGCGGAGTGCTCGGCGGCGGCGCGGAGCCGTCCTTCGTGCACGACCAGCGCACCGCTACGCACCATGCCCTCGACCAGCTCGCCGGCAAGGTCCTGCGGGTGGCGGTCTAGCTGGCGTGCGGCGTCCCGGAGCCAGGCTCGTTCCATCAGGTACTCTTCGACCCCCGCCACGGGGATGCCGTCCCGGATCATCAACGCGTACGCGAAAATGCGCCGGGCCCCGTACCAGATGGCCCCCTGCGGGTCATCCACCAGCCGCTGAGCCCGCTGCAGCGCCTTGTCCAACGCAGCACCGGCGTCGACCGGGAGTGGTCCATGCGCCGTGAGCAGGATTCGCGGGGCGAGGTCGACCAACCGGTGCAGGGACGCCACGGCCGTGGCTGCGGCCTGCGGCCCGTCCAGGGCGAGGTTGACCCAGCCCACGTCGTAGTCCGACAGGGCGTCACCGACCACCAGCAGCCGCTCCTCCGGCTGCCAGAGGCACAGGTGACCCGGAGTGTGGCCTGGTGTCGCGACCACCTGCCAGTCCGCCGACCCCAGCGTCAGCTCCTGCCCGTCGTCCAGGGGCTGGTCCACCGTGTACGGCGCCACCGGTTGATCCAGGTACTCGGCCACGCAGCACCCAGCGTCACGGCGGTCCAGCGCCGCCGCGTCCGACACGCTCCCGGCGATACCTGCCCCCTGGCTCTGCAGCAGTGCGTTACCGCCGACGTGGTCGGAGTGCCAGTGCGTGTTCACCACCAGCTCTACCTGTCCGGCGCGCTCCTGGGCCCAGTCGGCCGTCGCCTGCGCATGCCCGACGAACCCCGAGTCCACGAGCGTCGGCACGCGACCGTGCAAGAGCAGCAGGTTCGCGTCAGGAAATGACCGCTGTTCCCAGCGCACCCAGTCTGGCAGGACATAGGAGCCGGTCAAAAGCCCAGCCGCGCTCATGCCGCCTCCATCCGCATCATCGTCGCGACCATGGTGGCGCAGTGCACCTCGCCGTCGGTGCCAGCAGCGAACACGTCGCCCTGGCACACGGTGATGGTGCGACCGGAGCGCACCACCCGGCCGCGGGCAGTCAGCCGTTCGCCGCGAGCTGGAGCGAACAGGTTGATCTTGAACTCCACCGTCACGACCTCCGAACCCGGCGGCATCAGCGTCAGGGCCGAGTAGCCGCAGGCACTGTCTGCGATCGAGGTGGTCACCCCGCCATGAAACAGCCCCTGCTGCTGCGTGAGCTCCCGGCGGAACGGCACCTCGATGCTCACCGCACCTGGGGCGACGCTGACCAGCTCAGCTCCGAGGTGGCCCATCAACCCCTGCCGGCTGAAGGAAGAACGCACAACGTCCTCGAACAGTTCATTCCTGACCACCATGTCCGTCATGTCGCGATCCTCCCAGACCACCAAGGTCGACGGCACCAGGCTCAACCCAAACCATTCGCCAGGACGCCCAGTCCTCCCGCGCGAACATCCGGAACTGCCGCGCGCTGAGTGTTGGGTACGGGCCCGCTGCCGGGCCTCTTGAGCTGGCGCCCAAGGCCACCGTTGATCGTGCGGCTGGGATCGACCCCTTCCCTCGGGGCACTCCTGGGCGGGGGACAGATGGCACTAGTCTGCGAGGATGAGTCGTTCGCTGACATTGGTGCTCGGTGCCGCTCTCGTGCTCATAGGCTTACTCTGGACGGGGCAGGGTCTGGGATGGATCGGGGGCAGTCCCATGACCGGGGTAACGCTATGGGCGGTGCTCGGACCGCTGGCCGCACTAGTCGGGATCGTGCTGGTCGTCCGAGGTGCTCGCGGGGTGGGCGCAAGGGGCGATAGCGTGACGCGGCGGAGGGGTACCTGAGATCCCGCGGCTGGCAGCGCGGGACCGCGCCGAGCAGTTGGACCGCACCAGGGACCCGCCGATGGGTAGGCAAGGGGGCGGTCCCAACGACTCGAACCCTCCTGTTTACAAGACAGGACCGGTTGGCTGCTGGCAGGAATGAGTTGACCCGGAAGTGGCCACCACAGCGGGTTACAGACCGGTCGGCTCCGCGAGCAGCTCGACCTCGTTGCACACACCGACCGGGACCAGGTCGGCCAGGGCCAGGTTGGCCGCCGCGGCCGGATTCGCGACGGCATACTCCAGCTCACCGGTGGTGCCATCGACTCCGGTGACGGCGCCGTCGCCGAAGCCGTCGGCAAAGCCGATTGCTTCCGTGGTGGGCCAGTCAACGGCGAGCGCCAGGCGGGCCTGCAGGTCTGCCTCGATGACGGCGGCTGGAGCTCCCTCGGCATAGGCCAGTCGCACAGTCGCCCGGTCGGCGGTGAAACCGATGGCCACGGCCTCGACGGGCTCCAATGCAGCCACGTCGTGGTCGGCCAACACCGCCTGCTGGTCCTCGACGGTCGCATCAACCCCGAGCGCCAGGTCATCCTCGGTGGTCGACCAGTTGCTGACCGAGATCCGAAGGACTCTCTGCCCGTGCCAGGCAGAGCCGGTCATCCACGTCGTGCCGTCGGCGAGCAGCCCCTTAACCACCTCATCCGTGCGCTCGTCCGAGCCGAAGGTGGCGCACACCTGCGTGAACACCACGTCGTTGAGGACGGTGACGCCCGGGATGGCGCGCAGGGCGTCCGCGAACGCCGTGGCGTGCCGGCAGAGCCGCTCGACCAGCTCGGGGATCCCGTCACGGCCGAGGCAGCGCAACACGGCCCACACCGGGATCGCCCGACCGCGACGGGAGAGCTCGGGCACCTTGTCCAGCGGCTGGCTGGTCTCGTCGCGCACGAGGTAGGCGCCGTGCACCCCCATCGCCGCCTGGAGCGCCGCGGCGTCACGCACGATGCACAGACCGCTGTCGTAGGGCACGTTCAGCGTCTTGTGGGCGTCGGTCGCCCAGGAGTCGGCCGACTCATACCCCTCCAGGAAATGCCGGTATGCCGGTGAGGCGCCGGCCCAGAGCCCGAACGCACCGTCGACGTGCACCCAGGCGCCGTGCCGGTGCGCGGCCCGCACCGTCTCCACGAAGGGATCGAACGCGCCGGAGTGGATGTTGCCGGCCTGCAGCACGACCAGGGTCGGTCCGGGGTCGCCCCTGCCCAGCGCCAACTCCAGCGCGTCCGCCCGGATCCGTCCCTGGTCATCGACCTCGACGACGTCGGGAGCGCCCAGCCCCAGGTAGCGCAGCGCGACGTCCACCGTGTCGTGCCGCTCGGCGCCGACCAGGACCCGGACCCGAGGCCCCCCGGTGATCCCTCGACGAGCGACGTCCCAACCGGCTCGGCGAAGCACGGCGTCGCGCCCGGCAGCCAGTCCGGTGAAGTTAGCCATGGTCGCGCCGGTCGTGAAGCCCACGGCGCCCTCGGTGGGCAGGCCGAGGAGATCCAGCAGCCACGCGCTGGCGACGTCCTCGACCGCGCTGTGCGCCGCGTGAGGGTGCGCAGCCCGGTGTTCTGGTCCCACGCGCTGACCAACCAGTCCGCGGCCAGGGCGGCGGGGTGGGTGCCGCCGATGACGAACCCGAAGAAGCGGCCCGACCCCATCGCGGTCAACCCGGGGTCGCAGGCCCTCGCGAGGAGGGCGACGGCCTCCTCGGGCGGGCAGCCGGACGTGGGCAGCTCTCGCCCCAGCGCATCGGTCACCTCCTCGATAGACGCCTGAGGGGCACCGGTCGCTCGTCCAGTGAGTCCAGCCAGCTCAGAGCCTGGTCGTGCGCGACGTCCAGGGCCTGCGAGTAACCGTCCATTCCCGGAAGTGTCCTCCTCCGTGGGTCCTTTGACCATGCATTTGGACCGTGGAACTGGAGGTGGCGGGACATGAACGGGGTCGGCCGCGGTGCACAGAGGGCCGGCCCGTCGGGCTCATAGTTCGTCCTCGTGGAGGATCTCTGCGCGGCTGGGGAACCGGTGGACCTCCTGCGGCCAGTCCAGCGCCACCGCCAGACGGCCGGCCCAGTAGCGCGCGGCCGCGTCATCAGGGAGCTCCACAATCGCGAACCCGCCGAGGTGTTCCTTGGTCTCGGCATACGGCCCGTCGGTAAAGATGGGCTCCCCCTCCTTGGCCACGACGCTGCACACAGTCGTCGATGCGTCGAGACCGCCGTCGCCGAAGACGTAGGCACCGGCGGCCTTCAGCTCGTCGATCACAACCCCGCCAGCCACGCTCTTCTCGCGCAGCTGCTCCAGCGTGTGCTCGGGCACCCACTCGTCGTTGAAGGCGATCAGATACGTCGTCACCGTCATCTCCTCTCAGGACCTTGCCTGGCAATCTGCGCCGGTCGGACCGCCGCCGCACCTACTCCACGAACGGCAGTGCTCCCATACGACACGATGGCAGATCCTGGGGCCGCCACATCCGTCGGAAGAGGATCGGCGCTACAGGATGCGACGGCCGAGCGCCCAGGCTGTGAGCTCGTGCCGGGAGGAGAGCTGCAGCTTGCGCAGCACCGAGGAGACGTGCGTCTCGACCGTCTTGACCGAGATGAACAGCTCCTTGGCCACCTCCTTGTACTGATAGCCGCGAGCGATCAGCCGCATCACCTCACGC
>DATGRS010000167.1:0-2470 GCA_035303365.1 Ornithinicoccus sp. | reverse complement strand
CAGCTCTTCCGCTCCGATCAGCCCCTCGGTGGCTGGAACGAGCGGCACCGCCAGGACCAGGATGTCGTGGTCCGGGAGGAGCGCTGACAGGTCGTCGACGGGGTGGACCGTGTCGACATACTCATCACCGTCGCGAGCCCGGCTCGCCACAGCGGTGACGGTCGCCTCGGAGACAAGCAGCCGTGCGGCGAGGTCGCGGCCGACGCCGCCGTAGCCCACGAGCAGGACCCGGGAGTCGGCCAGCGAGCGGTCCACCGTCGGCGGAAGCCAGGTGCCGCGGTCCTGCGCGCGGACGAAGTCGGGCAAGTCGCGCTGGGCCGCCAGCATCAGCGCCAGCGCCATCTCGGCGGTCGCCGTGCCGTGGACGCCGACCGCGTTGGCCATCGTGACCCCGGGCGGGAGGAAGCGGACCGCGTGGTCGTAGCCCGCGGTCGACAGGATCACCGCCTGGAGCGCGGGCAGCTCGTCCAGACGCTTGATGAAGGGTGCGTTGAACGGCGGGACGACCACCACCTCGACGTCGTCGCGGGGAGGTTCGTCGTTGACGTCCCAGGTGATGACCTCCGCACCCTCGATGGGCGGCAGCAGCTCGGCGACGGACGAGGGGACACTGATCACAGCCACACGCCCACGCTAGTCCACCGTGGACGTCCGACCCGTGGTCCCGGGGTGGGACTTGGTGCACGCGGCGGCGCACATGGCATCCCCGTCCCGCGTCGTCGGGCTTCGTATCGCATCGTCCTCTGGCGACGGCGATCCCCGCATGGCAGGCTGGAGAGATCGCGTCCGTGACCCGCCGTCCCCTGACCATCCTGATCCTGGCAGCCGCTGCCGGTGTGTTGGGCTTTGTGGCGTGCTCTGCCGACGACGAGCGGACCCCGTCGACACCCTCGGCGGGAGGTGGGCGCACGACGAGCGAAACCACCGACGACGGCGACGACGGTGCGGGCACCGTCGACGGGACCTCCCAGGACCCGACGACCGACGAGACATCTGACGCGACGGACACCGAGACCGCGGTGGTCACGCCTGTCGCCACCGGCTTTGCCGTGCCCTGGGGTCTGGTGCCGCTTGATGATGGCAGCCTGCTCGTGGGCGAGCGGGACACTGCCGACGTCTTCCGGGTGGTCCCCGGCTCCGAGCCCGTGCTCGTGACCACCGTCCCCGGCGTCGCACCGGGCGGAGAGGGCGGGCTGCTGGGGCTGGCCGTGGATGCCGACTCGCCGTGGCACGCCGGCGTGCCGGACGTGTTCTACGCGTACGCCACGACCGCCGACGACAACCAGGTGCTGCGCGTCCAGCCGCGTCCGGACGGTGGCGAGGCCTCCGTCGAGGTGGTGCTGGACGGCATACCGAAGGCCGGCAACCACAACGGCGGGCGCATCGCGTTCGGACCGGACGACTACCTGTATGTCACCACGGGCGATGCGTCCGAGGGTGCGAGCGCCCAGGATCCCGAGTCGCTCGCCGGCAAGATCCTGCGGATCACCGTCGACGGTGAGCCCGCCCCCGACAACCCGGACCCGTCCTCCCCCGTGCTGTCACTCGGCCACCGCAACGTCCAGGGGCTGGACTGGGACGAGGCGGGCCGGTTGTGGGCCAGCGAGTTCGGACAGAACGCCCTGGACGAGGTCAACCTGATCCAGCCGGGCGAGAACTACGGCTGGCCCGAGGTCGAAGGACCGGGCGGCGAGCCGGAGTTCACGGACCCCGTCGTCAGCTGGCCCACCGAGGACGCCTCACCCTCCGGGCTGGCGGTCGGCCCGGACGGCAGCCTGTATGTCGCGGCGTTGCGTGGCGAGTCGCTCTGGCGGGTGCCGGTCCAGGACCGCGGCACCGGCACCGACCGCAACTCGGTGACTGTCGGTGAGCCGGAGCGGCTGCTCGAGGGCGAGTTCGGCCGCCTGCGCAGCGTCGTCAGCGGTCAGGGCAGGCAGCTGTGGCTGCTCACGAACAACACCTTCCGCGGGGAGCCGGGTCCGGAGGACGACCGGCTGCTCCTGATTGCGGACCCTGCTGCCTTGGAGTGAGCTTGCACCTCCCCCAGTGGTCCGTCGCAGCCAGGCACTGAGAGCGGGTTAGGTGTCTTGGAGCCGGTTATAACCAGCCCCAAGACGCCTAACCCGCTGCAAGTCGCAGTGGACGGGGCCCGCCAGGCAGCGGGCAGTGGCGTCGAAGCGCCAACCGGTCAGGTGAGCTTGCCCAGGATCAGCTCGCGCGCCTTGGCCGCGTCGGCCTGACCGCGCATCTCCTTCATCACCTGGCCGATGAGAGCTCCGGCGGCCTGGACCTTGCCGTCCCGGATCTTGTCGGCGACATCGGGGTTAGCGGCAATGACCTTGTTGACCGCGGCCTCGAGCGCTCCGTCGTCCTGGACCAGCTCCAGCCCGCGGGCGTCGGCCACCTCGGTGGGCGTCCCCTCACGCGCGAGTACGCCCTCCATGACCTGGCGGGCCATCGAGTCGTTGAG
>DATGRS010000166.1:0-3916 GCA_035303365.1 Ornithinicoccus sp. | reverse complement strand
CCCTTGACGCCCATCGAGGTCGCGGAGAGCGGGTCGAGCTCGCACAGGCGGGTGACGTAGGCGTCGGCGATCGCGTCGATCGCCGACGGCTTGCGGGGGGTGGGGGTCGGAGCCATGGGGCAAGCCTAGGTCTCCGCGAGCCCTCCTACGGCACGAGCGTGACGGGCAGGTCGATCGTCGTCGTCCGGCCGTAGCTGTCGTACAGCTCGACGCGGATGACGGCCGACATCGCGCTCCCCACGGCGGGAGCCGCGAGCTGCGCGGTCACCCGCCTCCCGGTCGCAAGGGTGCCGTCCCAGTCCGAGAATCCCTGCGTCGCGAGGTAGTTCTCGAACCCGCCGTCGATCGTG
Organism: Ornithinicoccus sp.; assembly: GCA_035303365.1. GTDB lineage: Bacteria > Actinomycetota > Actinomycetes > Actinomycetales > Dermatophilaceae > Ornithinicoccus. The sequence continues at coordinate 3,566 of DATGRS010000166.1, read as the reverse complement.
ACGAGCGAGACCCACATCGTGGTGAGCTCAGCTCGCTGAGCCCTTGGCGAGGGTCGGGGTCAGCTCGACGCGCACCGTCCCCTTGACGTTCGCACCCTTCGCCGGTGCGTGGAAGGTCACCGTGGGTCGCACGTCGAGCGGCTTGACCGAGACGGCCTTCGACCACCCGGACGCACCCCGCTCGTTGGTCGCGCGGACCGAGATCGCGTACGTCTTCGTCGGGTCGAGGTCCGTGAGGGTCACGCTTCGAGCCGGGCCAAGGAGCTGGCTCACCTCGTGGGTCGCCGTCGTGCCGTCCGAGGAGCGCACCCGGACCTGGTAGGCGAGCACGGGCGAGCCGTTGTCCTTGGGGTACCCCAACGAGACCTTCGCCCCGAGGTCGGCCGCGGCGACCTTCGCCGTGGGTGAGGAGGGCTTCTTGGCCTTGGCGGACTTGCGCTTGACGGTGACCTTCGCGGTCTTGCCGGTCGATCGCACGGTGAAGCGGATGCCCTCGGGGGAGGTCCACGAGGCCTTCGCCCCGAGCGCGACCGTGTGATGGTCGAACCAGTCCGAGTCGGCGGCCGGGAGCATGTCGAGCACGCTCGAGTCCCCGTAGTAGGCGCCGGGCTTGCCGAGGCGGATCTGGACCCCGGCGAGGCCCGGGGAGATCTTGCCGTCGAGGCCGCTGCGGGTGCGGTACTCGACCCAGTAGGTACGCCCCTTCGTGCCCTTGACGCGCACGGCCTTGAGCTTTTTCGAGCTCGAGGACAGCGGGCGCAGCGTGTACGTCTTGCTCCTGGTGCTCGTGTTCTTCGCGAGCGCCTTGCCCCTCAGAGCTCGCGCGGATAGGACGGCGTATGGATCAGGGGCACCGGGCAGGACGAGAGTCCCACCGGTAGCGCTTCCAGGACTGCCGGACCAGGCGGCGGATGATGATGATCGCGCTGGCCAGCGCCACCCAGGCGTTCTGCACGCACCCTTGCCGGTCGGTCACCCTCGCCAGCGCCGAGAACCCTCTGTTGTGCCATGAGTTGGTCCGCTCGACGACCCATCGACGAGTGTGGTTGATAGGCAGGAATACCCCCTTGGGAGTGATGTTCGGGGTGCAGCCCAGCTCGGAGAGAAGATCCCGGGTCCGAGCCGAGTCATAGCCCGCATCCAGGTGAACCGTGATGACCTCAGGAAGCCTGAATCCGACCACGGCGAGGGTCTCTAGCGTCGGACGCAGGAGCGGAGAGTCGTTCCTGTTGGCCCCGGCCAGCACCCATCCGATCGGTATCCCGCCGCCGTCCACGAGCACCGATCTCTTGAGACCCAATTTGCCGCGGTCGACAGGGCTGCGGCCGGTGTTCTCTCCTCCGCACGGTGCCTTGACGATGCATCCGTCGACCACGAGGTTGTCCAGGTCGAGGCCGACAGCCTGGTCGTAGGCTTCCAGCGCCAGGTGGTGGAGCCGCTCGAACACGCCGGCACGGATCCACTCGTCCCGGCGGGCTCGCATCGTGGTCGCCGAGCAGGTCTCATCGGCGTGCTGCTGGTAGGTACCTCCCAGGACGAGGCGGGCCAGAAGCTTGTCAAAGACGACCCGGTCTGGGATGCGCGGGCGGTGACACCCCAAAGGGTGGTTGATGTTGCGTTCGGGCAGCAGGGCTCGGAACTGTTCCCACAGAGGGTCGGCGATGAAGCCGGGCAGGACGGGCACGTGGTCTTGTGATCGTCGTCGTCGAGAAGAAGGGCGGGGCCGCCGCGCCGTACCCGTCCGGGCGCGGTGCGGCGGCCCCGGTCCTGCTACCCGACCTGCGGCTGCCCCGCCGCGGTGGACGGCGAGCGGGAGATGACCACGGCACCGACGACCAGCCCGATAACGGCGAGCACCGCAGCGACCACGAACGGGTCCCCGGAGTGCAGGGCCGGTGCGAACCCGAGGCCGACGTAGACGGCCACCCCGGCTGCTCCGCCGAGCTGGTCAGATGCTCGCTGGACGCCGGAGGCGATCCCGGCGTCCTCCTCGGTGGTGCCGCTGACTGCGATGTACTGCAGACCCACGAGCCCGAAGCCCATGCCCGCTGCGATCAGTAGCATCGCCGGGAGCAGCCACACCGCTCCACCATCCAGGACGGCCACGAGCGCGACCACGCCCATCGCGCCGGCAGCCGCTGCCAGGCCGACCAGCACGCAGGCGCGTGCGCCCCAGTGTCCCAGCAGCCGAGGCACGAGCACCGAGGCCACGATCAGCGCCACGGCCAGGGGCAGCATCGTCAGGCCTGCCCCCAGAGGCCCGATACCGAGCCTGTCCTGCAGGTAGAACGTGAACAGTAGGAACGAGGTCGACAACGCACCGCTGAGCAGCATCGTCGTCAGGTTCGCCCGCAGCCGGGCCCGATCGGCGAAGAAGGTCAGCGGGACCAGCGGGTTCGGCGACCTCGACTCGACCCGCACGAACCCGGCAGCAGCCAGCACCGCGCACACCAGCGCGACCCCGCTGACCCACAGGCCGGTGGCAGGCTCGCCCGCCTCGACCGCGGCGTAGACGAACAGCAGCGGGCACGCGGTCAGCAGGAGCGAACCGGGAAGGTCCAAGCGGCACCGTCCCCCGGACGCGGGCCGGTCGGCCGGTACCAGGAGCAGCGCGGCCACGATCACGACCAGGATGAAGGGCACCGAGACCAGGAAGACCCAGCGCCAGCCCAGGTGGGCGGTGATGATCCCTGACAGGGCGAACCCGAGAACCAGGCCGCAGCTGGCCACGGCCGCCCACACGCTCAGGGCCCGTGAGCGGCGCGGCCCCTCGGGGAAGAGCAGCACGATGGTCGCCATCGCCGCGGGCAGCGCGACAGCCTCGCCCGCGCCCTGGAGCAGGCGGGCCGCGACCAGGACCGGAAAGGACGGGGCCAGGCCAGCCAGCAGGGAGGCCGCGCCGAAGACGCTCGTGCCGACCAGGAGGGTGCGGCGGCGGCCGAGAAGGTCACCGAGCCGACCGCCGAGCATCAGCAGCCCTCCGCCGGTGATGGTGTAGCCGACCACGACCCAGGTCAGGGAGTGTCCCCCGACGCCGAGGTCCGCGCCGATCGAGGGCAGCGCGATGTTGACCACGGTCACGTCGACCGCGATGAAGAACTGCAGCATCGACATCGCGCACAGCACGAGCCATGCGCGCACAGGGGCGGGACCGATCCCGCATGAAGTGGTGGAAGTGCCTGAAAGCATCAATTGCTCCGTCGCTCTGAAGAGTTTCCGAGCAGCACGAAGGGCCGCTCCGGTCTGATCACGAAGCGGCTGGACGTTCCAGGTGAGGTGTTGCTGTGTGCCGGACGTCCCGCCGCTAGCGGGACGTCCTGGTCACTGCCGCGCAAGCGGCCGAGCTCGAAGCGCCTGACATGGTACAGATGCTAGCAGCGGGGAATATTCGCCCCCGGACCTGTCCCTCCTATCCGCGCGAGCTCTAAGTCGGTCTTGATCCAGATCAGCGTGGCGGCGAGGGCTATCGCGGCGTGGTAGGAGCGGGCTGTCTTGTCTGAGCGCATCGCGATGCCGCGCCATTGCTTGAGTTTGTTGAAGCAGCGCTCGACGACGTTGCGTCCCTT
>DATGRS010000165.1:0-39427 GCA_035303365.1 Ornithinicoccus sp. | reverse complement strand
ACCAGCAGGTCCGGGTCGGCGAGGTAGGCCCGGGCGATCGCGATCAGCTGCCGCTCCCCCGCCGACAGCGACTCCCCGCGCTGACCGACCTGGGTGCCCAGCCCGAGCGGGAGACCCGCCAGCCAGGCGTCGAGCCCCAGCTCGGTCATCGCCAGCTCGACGTCCTCGTCGGCGGCCTCGGGCCGGCCGAAGCGGATGTTCTCGAGCAGGGACTGGTCGAAAAGGAACCCCTCCTGCGGCACCATCACGATGCGTCGCCGCAGCGAGTCGAAGGAGATCTCCCGCAGGTCGACCCCGTCGATCAGGACGCGGCCCTCGCTGGGGTCCATCAGCCGGGTCAGCAGCTTGGCCAGGGTCGTCTTGCCCGAGCCGGTCTCGCCCACGATCGCGACCCGAGCCCTGGGCTCGAACGTCAGGTTGACGTCCTCCAGCACGCGCGACCCACCCGGGTAGGAGAAGCTGACGTCCTGGAACTCCACGGTGATCGGGCCACGAGGCAGCCGCACCCCGTCGTCGCCAGGGTCGGAGACGTCCGCAGGTGTGTCGATGACGCCGATGACCCGGCGCCACCCGGCCACCGCGTTCTGCAGCTCGTTGAGGATCTCCGTGGCCATCAGCACCGGCTGGGTGAAGAGGTTGACCAGGAACAGGAAGGCCAGCAGCTGGCCGAGCGTCACCATGTCGTTGACCGCGAGCACGGTGCCCACCACGAGCACCACGGCCGTGGTGATGCCCGCGAACGCCTGGCCCGAGACGAACGCCATGACCGAGCGCACCTGCGCCCGGATGGCAGCCTTCCGGTGCTCCTCGATCGCATGGTCGATGCGCTCCGAGGTGCGGCCCTCGACGCCGTAGGCACGGATCGTCACCGCGCCGACGATGGACTCGGACACCGCCCCGAGCAGGTCGCCGACCCGCGTGCGGACGGCGGTGTAGGCGCGGCCCAGGATCGGCTGGAACTTGCTGACCAGGAAGATGAGGGGCAGGAGGCAGAGGTAGACCACCCCGGCCAGGATCGGGCTGTAGATGAGCATCAGGACCGTGGCCACGGCCATCTGGGCCGTCGACACCAGGAGCATCAGGCCGCCGAACTGGACGAACATCGAGATCGTGTCCACGTCGCTGGTGACCCGGCTGACCAGGGCCCCTCTGCGCTCCGTGCTCTGCGTCAGCACCGACAGGTCGTGGATGTGCCGGAACGCCTTGAGTCGCAGCGTCGCCAGACCGGACTCGGCCGCGCGGAACAGCCGGATGTTCACGGCATACTGCGCGACGCTGGTGAACAGGATCGCACCGCCGGCGAGGAGCACCGCCCGGACGACGAAGTCGACGTCCGGACCACCGTCGGCCATGATCCCGTGGTCAGTGGCCTGCTGCACCACGAAGGGGATCAGCACCTTGCCGAGCGTGGCGAACAGCGCCAGGAGCACCGTCAGCCACAACCCTCTGGCCAGCTCCGGCGACAGCCGGAAGCCGCGTCGCAGCGTCGCCAGCGTGCTCAGCTCGTGGCTGCCACCGATCTCGCTGTTGGCTGCCCCACGCTCCTCGTCGGGTGCCGGGCGCGTGGCCGTGCTCATCGGACCTCCTCGTCAGCCGCGACGGCCGCACGCTCGGCGGCCTCGCGGGCGTAGGCGTTGACCAGGTCTCCGTAGCCCTCGCACCGAGCCAGCAGCTCCTCGTGGCTGCCCTGGTCCACCACGGAGCCCTGCTCGAGATAGACGATGTGGTCAGCCAGCTGGATGGTGGCCATGCGGTAGGCGATCACCAGGACGGTCATGCCGTCCCGCGTCTCTCGGAGCCCACCGAGGATGGCCTGCTCGATCGCGGGGTCGACCGCGCTGGTGGCATCGTCCAGCAGGAGCAGTCGGGGCCTGCGCACGATCGCGCGTGCCAGCGCGATCCGCTGGCGCTGACCGCCGGACAGGTTGCCACCTCGCTCCCCGATCACCGCGTCCAGGGCTCCCGGCATGCCGCTCACGAATCCGTCGGCCCGGGCGGTCCGCAGCGCCTCCCAGACGACGTCGTCGCCGAGCTCGGCGCCCAGCGTCACGTTGTCTCGCACCGGGTCGTCGAACATGAAGGTCTGCTGCGCCACCAGCGTCGCCACCTCGGGGACCTCGCCCCGGCGCACACTGCGCAGGTCGATGTCGTCGAGCGTCACGACACCGGTGTCGGGGTCGACGAGTCGGAGCACCAGGTTGGCCAGCGTCGACTTGCCGGACCCGGTGGGTCCGACCAGTGCGGTGGTGGCGCCGGCGGGCACGTCGAGGGTGACGTCCCTGATCGCCATCGCGCGTTGGGGCCCGGTCGGCGTGCTCGGCTCGACCACGGCCGGCTCCTCGGCACCAAGAACGGCGCGCTCGGTCGGCTCGGCGTAGGCGTAGCTGACCGCCTCCGTGCGTGAGTGCGCCGCCCCCTCCCGCGGCAGCTGCCCCTCGCCGTACTCCATCGACCCGCGGGCCTGGAGCACTGAGTCGACGCGGCGGTAGCCGACGACCGACCGTGGGATCTCGGCCAGCACCCAGCCGAGGGCCCGGACCGGGAAGGCCAGGATCGAGAAGAGATAGGCGACCTCCACGACGTCCGCGGCGATCAGGTCACCCGAGGCCACCCGTGCGGTGCCCACGCCGAGGACGGCCAGGGTGCCCAGGACCGGGATCGCCTCGATCACCGGCTCGAAGATCCCACGGGTGCGGCCCACGTCGATCAGGGAGTCCCGCAGCTCGTAGGTCACTCCGCCGAAGCGCGCGGTCTCCTCACGCTCGCGTCCCATGGCCTTGACCAGCATGCCGGCCTCGAAGGACTCGTGAGCCACCTCCGCCACCTCGGCGCGAAGCTGCTGGGCCCGCGTGATCCGCGGCGACATGAACCGCTGGAAGACCAGGTTCGCCGCGAACAGACCGGGGAAGACCAGGAATCCGATCAGGGCCAGGAACGGGTCGACGGAGATCATCTGGGCGCCACCGATGACCAGCATCACAATGACGCCGATCGCCATCGGAAGCGGGTTGAACACCTGCCAGGCGGCCTCGATGTCGGCGTGCGCGTTAGACAGGAGCTGTCCGGAGGGGTGGGCGTGGTGCCAGGACAGCGGAAGGCGGAGATACTGCCGGGTCACCCGCCGGCGGTAGGTGGCCTGCAGGTTGAACCCGGCGACGGTGGCCGCGACCCGGCGCAGCACGACACCGGTGACGTTCACCACCAGGACTGCCACCAGCACGAGGAGGATCGTCCAGAGCGCCCCGCTGGTCACCTCGCCGGAGGCGATCGCGGGGGTGATCTGCGTCTCGGTGACGTAGCCGATCGCCCACGCGGTGCCGACCGTTGCGCTGGCCCAGAGCACCGACCCCACGACGGCGATCGCGAAGACACCCTTCTGCTGTCGGATGCCGGTCCAGATGACCTTCAGGCCCTGACGCAAGATCGCGGGCGAGGGGCGGGGTCGCTCGACGGGCTTGGTCGCAGCAGTCACGTCAGACGACTCCTTAGGCAGGTGGGAGGAGCACCCCACGGACCCGTCGGGGATGCACCCCCCATCCTCGCATGACTGGTTGGCCTTTCCGAACCGGATTTCGTCGTGCGGTGTGGCTAGCGACTGTGGTGCTCCACCAGCGCGGCGAGGCGGGCAGCCTCGGCACGGGCGAACGCGCCGTCGGCGCGCTGGATGCCCATGACCGCCAGCTCCTCAGTGTCGCTGAGCTCGAGCATCGCCCACGGGGTGCCTCCGGCGAGGCTGACCCGCAGGATCTCCGCCCACTCCAGCTCCCTGCTGTAGATCAGGTTGATCACCCTCAGGCCCTGGCTGGTGGGCACCGCGCGGACCATCCCGAACCGCCACAGGCCCGCGGCCACGAGCACCGCGAAGAGGGTGACCAGCACGCGGTCCGCCAACGCCCAGGTGCCCGGAGCGATGACGGCCAGTCCGCCGAACACGGCCAGGACGGCCACGGCCGACAACCGTGCGACGAGCGCCCCGCGCCGGGGCCGGAACACGGCATACGGGTCCTGGGAGGTCACCCGCCCAGGGTAGGTCACCCCACCGCGCTGTCGGCTGTCGCCGGCTCGGGCCGGGGGCTTTCCTCCCGCGCCGCTCGCTTCCACACCACGAAGCCCCAGAGCACCAGGGCCCCGTAGACCATGAACATGATGGCCGACGGGTAGTAGCCGCCGTGCCAGAGCAGCGGCACGCCGACCAGGTCGACCGCGATCCAGACCAGCCAGAAGTCGGTCCAGCCCCGCGCCATGGCGTAGGTCGCGACGATGGAGCCCACGAAGATCCACGCGTCGCACCAGTAGTACCAGCGCGGTGCGTCCCAGCCGACCCCGACCTCCAGGAAGACCCACTGCACCAGGACGATGCCGGCGGCGGCGATGGCCAGGTAGGCCAGCCGCTCACGCGTGGTGGCCCACCTCGGCGTGATGGCAGGGGCTCCCTGGGCGCGGCCCTTCCGGGACTGGTTCCAGCGCCACCAGCCATAGACGCTGGTCGCGATGAAGAAGACCTGGCGGAAGGCCTGACCCAGCAGGCTGTGCTCCTGGGGGGTGCTGAACCAGACGCCCATGAAGACGGTGAACAGGAGGGCGTTGCCGATGATGCCGACCGGCCAGGCCCAGATGAGCCGTCGCATGCCGAAGATGGCGGACAGGAAGCCGAACCCGTTGCCGATGACCTCGCGCCACAGGATGTCGTGGCCAGCGATCGTGAGCGTCGCGCCGAAGAAGTCGTTCCAGATATCCACTGCAGTCCTTCATCTCAGGACGGGAAAACCCCGTCAGCTTCGTGACGGGGCGCAGTGGAGGATGCCTCGAAGTGCCCTGTCACTGGCTGCGGGTGGGTGCGGTCGAGGACCGGACCACCCGACAGGTGTCGGGCGCCTCGCGTGCTGCCTCCCATCCGGACTTTCACCGTCGGTCCTGGAGTTTCACCAGGTCAACCGGCCGCTGGCTGCGGCCGGGTCGCGGACTATCACCGCCGGTTCGGAATTGCACCGACCCCGGAGCACGTCAATTCGCTGACCATTGTGGCACACCGGGCCGGGAGGGTGCGACGCTCAGCGGGCCGGGCCGCCTGCGAGCTGGGTGCGCGTGGTTGCTGTCGGCGAGCTCAGTGCGCGTGCTGGGCCGCCAGCTCGCGGAGCCTGGTGACCTGCTCACCGGCGTCCTCGGCGCCGAAGACGGCAGAGCCGGCCACGAAGACGTCGGCACCGGCCTCGACGCACTGACCGATCGTCGACTCCGAGACCCCGCCGTCCACCTGGATCCACACCTCTCCCCCGTGCCGGCGCACTGCCTCGCGCACCTGCCTCACCTTGGGCATCTGGTCGGCCATGAACGACTGGCCGCCGAAGCCGGGCTCCACGGTCATCACCAGCACCATGTCGACCTCGGGGAGCAGCTCGGCGTAGGGCGCGAACGGTGTGCCGGGCTTGACCGCGAACGCCGCGCGAGCCCCGGCGGCGCGGATGGCGCGCGCGGTGGCCACCGGGTCCTTGGCTGCCTCGATGTGGAACGTGACGGACGCCCCGCCGGCCTCGGCGTACTGCGGTGCCCACCGGTCCGGGTCCTCGATCATCAGGTGGCAGTCCAGCGGGATCGGACTGACCCGCTTCAGGGCCTCCACCACGGGCAGCCCGATGGTCAGGTTGGGCACGAAGTGACCGTCCATGACGTCGACGTGCGCCCAGTCGGCGCCGGAGATGCTGGCGAGCTCGGACTGCAGGTTGGCAAAGTCGGCGGACAGGATGCTGGGGCTGATCTGGAGCACGCCTGCAGCCTACCGGCGCTCAGCCCACCCGCAGCAGCGCCAGGAACATGCCGTCGGTGCCGTGCCGGTGCGGCCACAGCTGGGCCCACGGACCGGGGCCGGTCCCGGGAAGCTGCTCACCCGACCGGTCGCGCAGCAGCGGTCGCACATCCTCCGCGGCTGCGTTGGGAAAGGCCTTGAGCACGTCCTTGACCACGAACTCGGTCTCGGCGAGGTGCGGCGAGCAGGTGGAGTAGAGCACCACACCACCCGGCCGGGTGGCCTCGATCGCGGACGCGAGCAGGTCGCGCTGCAGCGGTCCCAGTCCGGCCAGGTCCTTGGGGCTCCGGCGCCAGCGTGCCTCGGGACGACGGCGCAGCGCGCCCAGTCCCGTGCACGGCGCGTCAACAAGGGTGCGGTCGTAGCGCGCTGGCTCCGCCTCACCGATCTCGCGTCCGTCGTCGACCGTCACCTCGACCACGTCCGGGTAGCGGTGCCGGATCGTCGACAGGGTGTTGCGGACCAGATCGGCACGGTGGGGCTGGATCTCGTTGGCCCGCAGCCGCGCTCCACTCTGCGCCGCGAGAGCAGCCAGCAGGCCCGCCTTGCCACCCGGGCCCGCACACAGGTCGAGCCACCACTCACCGGCAGAACCGGGATCAGCGTCGTCGGTCGTCACGGCGGCGTCAACGAGGGCCAGGGCGAGCAGCTGCGAGCCGGCGTCCTGCACCGCTGCGCGTCCGTCGCGGACCGGCGCGAGCCCTCCGGGGTCGCCGCTGGGCATGACCCACGCCGTGGGCGCGGTGTCATCGGGTGTCGCTCCGGCCTCCTCCAGCTCGGGTTCGGCGCCCAGCCCAGGACGGGCGACCAGGGTCGGAGCCGCGGGCGTGTTGTGTGCGACCAGCAGGGCGACCAGGTCGGCGTCCACCGTCTCAGCGGTGCTGGCGCCGTGCCCGATCAGCGCGGCCCGCAGAGCTCGCACGATCCAGGCCGGGTGTGAGTGCTCCAGGGCGAGCCGCTCGATCGGGTCGCTGAGCGCTGCGGTCACCCGCTCGACCCACTCCTCCCGGGTGCGTTCGGAGACCCTCCGCAGGACGGCGTTGACGAACCCTCCCGCGCCTGCCCCCACGTGCTGGCGGGCCAGCGCGACCGTGGCGCTCACGGCCGCATGGTCCGGGACTCTCATCGCGAGCAGCTGATGGGCGCCGAGGCGCAGGATGTCGCGCACCGCCGGGTCGATGGTGCGCCCCGGCGGGTCCACCGCGGCGTCGACGACCGCGTCATACAGACCCTGCATCCGCAGCGTGCCGTAGGTGAGCTCGGTCGCGAACCCGGCATCTCGTCCGCGCAGTCCCGCGCTGCGCAGGGTCCGAGGCAGGACGAGGTTGGCATAGCCGCCGTCCGCCGTCGCGCGGAGCACGGTGTAGGCCGCGTCCCGCGCCGGGTCCCCCTGGCGCGCCCGCTGGGCTGGTTTCTGGGCGCTGCGCCTGCGGGGTCCGCCACGTCGTGGGTCAGCCACCGAGCACCTCCCCCGGCTCGATCCGCGCACCGCGCGCCCAGTCGGTGGCAGCCATCGCCTTCCGGCCCTGTGGCTGGACGCTGCCGAGCCGCACCGGGTCGGACCCGGTGCCTACCAGGACCTCGCTGCGCATCACGAGCAGCTCCCCCGGCACCAGCGCGACCGACTCACCTCCGGTGAGCACGGGCTGGATCTTGAGCCGCTCGCCCCGGAACGTCGTCCAGGCGCCGGGTGCCGGCGTGCATCCCCTGACGTGGCGGTCGACGGCGTAGTCCGGACGGGACCAGTCGATGCGCGCCTCGTCGACGGTGAGCTTGGGCGCGTGTGAGATCCCTTCGGGCGATTGGGGCACGGGCGTCAGGGTGCCTTGCTCCAGTCCGTCCAGCGTGGCGACCAACAGCTCGGCTCCAGCCCGGGCCAGCCGCTCCAACAGGTCGCCGGAGGTGTCACGCGGACCGATCCGCTCGGTGAGCGTGCCGAGGACCGGACCGGTGTCCAGCCCCTCCTCCAGCAGGAACGTGGTCGCTCCGGTGATCTCGTCGCCAGCCATCAGCGCACGCTGAACGGGGGCGGCGCCGCGCCAGGCGGGAAGGAGAGAGAAGTGCAGGTTGACCCAGCCGTGGCGCGGGATGGCCAGGACCGGTGGCGGGATCAGCGCGCCGTACGCCACCACCGGGCACGCCTCGGGCGCCAGCTCCTCCAGTCGGGCCACGAAGTCAGCGTCGCGGGTCCGCGCCGGGGAAAGGACCTCGATCCCCGCGTCCTGCGCGATCCCGCTCACCGGTGACTGCGCCACGCGACGGCCTCGGCCGGCTCGGGCGCTCGGGCGCGTCACGACCGCCACCACCTCGTGGTGGGAGGCGAGCAGTCTGCGGAGAGCGACCGCAGCCGGCTCGGGGGTCCCGGCGAAGACCACGCGCACAGGAGTCCTTCCGTCGACCTGGTCCTGTTGACCGTGCCGGCCGCCTCAACGGGCAGCGCGGCACGGCATGCCAATCTAGCGCGGGGTCAGAGGTCCTTGGGCTCCTCGGTGGGCCGGGCCAGCTCGTGGAACTCCTCGCCCACCTTGATCTCCGAGATCTCGTCACCCAGCTGCAGGAGGAGGGCGTGTCGCTCCTCGCGCCGGGTCCGCTGCTCACGCGGGTCCGGCACCGGCGCCGCCGCGAGCAGCCGCTGGGTGTACTCCTCCTGGGGGTTCATCAGGACCTGCTCGCGCGGTCCGGCCTCCACAACCTTGCCGTTCTGCAGCACGACCACCCGGTGCGCCAGGAGGTCGATCACCGCGAGGTCGTGGCTGATGAACAGGCACGCGAACTGGTAGCGGGCCTGCAGGTCACTGAAGATGTTGAGGACCTTCGCCTGCACCGACACGTCCAGAGCGGACGTCGGCTCGTCGGCGACCAGGAGCTCCGGGTCCAGGACGAGCGCCCTCGCGATCGAGATGCGCTGCCGCTGACCGCCCGACACCTCGTGGGGGTAGCGGTTGTAGACCTCGCGGGGCAGCTCGACGGCGTCGAGCAGCTCGTAGACCTTGTCCTGCCGCTCCTGGCGGTTGCCGACCTTGTGCACCACCATCGGTTCGCTGATGCACTCGCCGATGGGCAGCCGAGGGTTGAGCGAGGCGGCGGGGTCCTGGAAGATCACGCCGATGCGTCGGCGGATGGCCTTGAGCTCGCGCCGCTTCATCGGGGTGATGTCCTCGCCGAGCAGTCGGAAGGACCCGCTTGCCGCGGGTATCAGCCCCAAGGCACAGCGGCCGATGGTCGACTTGCCGGAACCCGACTCGCCCACGAGTCCGACGATCTCTCCCTGCTTCACCTGGAAGCTGACGTCATCGACGGCACGGAACGGCGGCTTGCCCATACGGTGGTACTCGATGACCAGGTTCTCCAGGTCGATAGCGAGCTCGGCGTCGGCACCGGTGGGCGCCTCACTGGCAGTCATCCCCAGCTGCCCCCGGCCCTCTCCCAGTCGCGGGACGGAGCCGAGCAGCATCTTCGTGTAGTCGTGCTGCGGGTTGAGCAGCACCTCGTCAGCGGTGCCGGTCTCGACGAGCTCACCCTTGAACATCACCGCCACCCGGTCAGCCATGTCCGCCACCACGCCCATGTTGTGGGTGATGAGCAGGATGCCCGTGTTGAGCTTCTCCTTCAGGGACCGGAGCAGGTCGAGGATGTCCGCCTGGACCGTCACGTCGAGCGCCGTCGTGGGCTCGTCGGCGATGATGACCTTGGGGTCGCAGCTGATCGCGATGGCGATCACCACACGCTGCCGCTGGCCACCGGAGAGCTCGTGGGGATACTGCTTCACCCGGCGCTCCGGGTCGGGGATGCCGACCATGTCCAGCAGCTCGATGGCCCGCTTGACCGCTGCCCGGCCGGACGCGATCCCGTGCAGCTCCAGGGCCTCGGTCATCTGGGTGCCGATGGTCAGCACCGGGTTCAGGGCCGTCATCGGCTCCTGGAACACCATGGCGATGTCATTGCCGCGCAGCCGGCGCATCGCCTTCTCGGAGAGCTGACGGATGCCCTGTCCGTTGACGGTGATCTCGCCACCGATGCGCGCGTTGCTCGGCAGCAGGCGCATCGCGGTCATCGAGGTCACGGACTTGCCCGAGCCGGACTCACCGACGAGCGCCACCACCTCGCCGGGGTTGACGTGGAGGGAGACGCCCTTCACAGCGTGCACCGAGCCGAACTCGGTGGAGAACCGGACGTCGACGTCGGAGAAGTCCAGGACGGCGCCGTTCGTGCTGTCCGTGGTCGTGGCAGTCATCAGTCAGAACTCCTGCTCTGGCGGGGGTCGAAAGCGTCACGGAGGCCGTCACCGAGGAAGTTCACCGACAGCGCGATGCCGAGGATGATCAGACCGGGCCACCAGAACAGCCAGGGTCGCACCGTGAAGCTGTTCTGGTACGTGGAGATCAGCAGCCCCAGGGAGGTGTCCGGAGGCTGGACCCCGAAGCCCAGGAAGCTCAACGCGCTCTCCAGGAGGATCACCGCGGCGATCGTCAGGGTGGCGCTCACGATGATGGTGCCCATCGTGTTGGGCAGGATGTGCTTGAGGATGATGCGCCACGGAGAGGTCCCGATGGCCTCAGCGGCGGTCACGAACTCCCGCTCTCGCAGCGAGAGCACCTCACCACGCACCAGACGCGCCAGCCCCGTCCACGACACGAGGCTCAGCATGATCGCCAGCGGCCAGATGCCACCACCGCTGCGCTGACCGAGAACGGCGGCGAGCACCAGTAGTGGGATCACGATGAACAGGTCCGTGACCCGCATGAGGATGGCCTCGGTCCAACCCCGGAAGTAGCCGGCGATCGCGCCGATCAGTGTGCCGATGATCGTGGTGAGGATGCCCACGGTGAAGGCAATGGTCAGCGAACGCTGGGTGCCCCGCATGACCAGGGCGAAGTAGTCCTTGCCGGCATCCTCCTGGCCGAACGGCTGCTCGCCCCACGACGGCGGGAAGAACGTCAGCGTCGGACGGCCGCCATCCTGCACGAAACTGGCGTCCCAGTAGTTCTTCGGCCACCACCCGGGAATGGGCCCCCAGCCGATGGAGGTGACGGCCATCAGGGTGATGAAGACCAGGAAGGCGAGTGAGATCATCGCGCCCCTGTGCCGGAAGAACCGGCGACGGATCAGCTCGCCCTGCGAGTAGGACTTCTGCGTCAGGTCGATCTCTTTTTCGACCGACAGCACATCACTGCGCTGCAGGTCGACGTGCTGAGGGGAGCCTGGGTCCACCTGTTCCGGGATCGGCGCGAGGTGTTCCCGGCCGCTCCCGGGGATGTCGGGCTTGTCGTTGTCGTCACTCATGGTGTTCTCCAGCGGCAGTCAGGACAGGCAGGTGAGTCGTCGGGAGCACCGCTGTCACGTCCTGATCCGGGGGTCGAGGAAGGCGTAGGCAATGTCGGCCAACATGTTCATCAGGACGGCCGCCGTGCCCGTCACCAGGTAGAACGCCATGACCGGTCCAGGATCCACCCGCTGGAGTCCCTCCTGGAACAGTGCCCCCATGCCCTTCCAGCCGAAGACCGTCTCGGTGACCACCGCCCCGCCGATCAGGCCCGCGAAGTCGAATGCCACGATGGTGGTGATCGGGATCAGCGCGTTGCGCAGTGCGTGCTTGGTGATCACGACACGCTCGGACAGGCCCTTGGAGCGGGCGGTCCGCACGTAGTCCTGGCGGATCGTCTCCAGCATGCTGGCGCGGGTGTAGCGGCTGTAGCTCGCCAGCGAGATGACCGTCAGCACGATGGTGGGCAGGATCAGCTGGACCCCCCAGTCCCAGACACCGGTCCAGAACGGACCCTCGAAGTTGACCGAGCCAGAGCCGATCGTGGAGATCGGACGGGGCTTGCGGTCCAGGAACGGACCCCAGTTGCGCAGGAGCTGGTCCATGACCGTGGCACCGGCGAAGGTCAGTGCCGTGCCGATCGAGACCCAGATGGCGATGCTCTTGTCCCAGCCACCCCACAACCAGCCGACGGCGATGGCGACCGCGATGCTGATCGCCAGCATCAGGAGCAGGAGGGGGTAGGTCGGAGCCGTGATCCACGAGTTGAAGATGAAGGTGCCAACCACGCCAAGCGCGACCGTCGTCAGTGCCGCATACAGGATCT
Organism: Ornithinicoccus sp.; assembly: GCA_035303365.1. GTDB lineage: Bacteria > Actinomycetota > Actinomycetes > Actinomycetales > Dermatophilaceae > Ornithinicoccus. Next base: position 27,535 of record DATGRS010000165.1, on the reverse strand, counting down.
TGCGGTTGGTCCGCCCGACGGTGATATAGGTCAGGAGCACCCCGGCTGCGACCGCGATCAGGACGACGAGGCCGAGGCCGAGCGCTGGCTGGCGCCACCAGCCCAGCTGGTCGAAGTAGGTGACGGCGCCGAACGCCACGAGTGCGGCGGTGGCCCCCGTCAGGAGCTTGCGCCGCAGGTCCCCACCCAGGAGCGAGGCAAGCAGCAGACCGAACAGCAGACCCACGATGATGGCCGCGGTTAAGGAAACGGATGGATCAGCGATCCAGTTGTTGAAGCGGATGGCGGCGTACTCCTTCAGGAGGACGGCCACCCAGAAGACCGGCAGCGAGAAGAACAGGAAGGCGAGGAAGGTGACCATGTAGTCGAAGCCGGAGTACTGGCGGATCGCCGCCAGGATGCCCATGGTGATGCCGATGATGATGGCCAGGACGGTGGCCAGGGTCACCAGGCGAAGGGTGCTCCCCGCCGCGTTGACCAGAGCGGTGTTGATGCTGGCGCCGCGGGAGTCCATGCCCAGGTCGCAGTTGAGCGTGACGCACTTGGCCACGCCCGTGGCCCACATCCAGTAGCGGACGTACCACGGCTCGTTCAGGTTCATGTTCCGCGTCCGCGCCTCCATCAACTGCTCGCGGTTGCGGTCGCGGCTCTCGCGGAGGTCCTCCAGAGGGTCACCCGAGAAGACGGTGATGAAGAACAGGAACACTGATCCGAGCACCAGGATCAGGGCGGACACGCCCATCCTGCGCAAGATGAATCGGAGCACGGAGATTTTTCCCTTCGAGGTTCTGGACGCTGCCGTCGCCCAGGGGTCGTGAGAGCCTAACGCTCTTGGTCCGGCCTGTCACCCTTCTGACCCGACGCCGGACGGACCGGTGGGGCGGGACCTGGGTCCCGCCCCACCGGTGTGCTGCTCTCAGCGGTGCGTTGCGGTGTTGGCCGGTAGGGCTACCGGCCTCCGTTCGCCGCGATCAGTCAGCGCGGACCCACTGCTCAGCGTTCCAGGCAACACCGGTCTGGCTGGCGTTGTGGATGACGTTCTCGAGCGTCGCGTCGTAGGCGATGACGCCCGGGTGCGCGAAGATCGGGATGCTGTGCAGGTCGTTCCACGCCTCGGTCTCCACGATGGCGAGCTGCTCGGCCTGGACCTCTTCGTCCAGTGTGGTGGAGATCGTGTTCCAGGCGTCGGTAGCCGCCTGGTTCTCCCAGCCACCGTAGTTGCCGGCGCCGTCCATCTCGTACCAGAAGGCCGAGCCGGTCACGGTGCCGGAGCCGGCCCACGCGAACAGCGCGATCTCCCAGTCGCCGGAAGACAGGACGTCACCCAGACCCGGGGCGCTGGCGTCGACGATGTTGAAGCCGACCTGGTCGCAGGAGGCCTTGATGAGGGCGACCTCGTTGACACGACGCTGGTTGCCCGCGCCGTATCCGATACGGATTTCGGTGCCCTCCTCGAGCCCGGACTCCTGGAACTTGGCCTGGGCCGCCTCGAGGTCGACCTCGTCGTACCTTGCGTCGTAGATCTTGCCGACGTGCTCCTCGTAGTTCTCCTGGAACGGGAAAACCTCACGCGAGTTCATGACAACCGCGTTCTCGGAGATCGGCTTGATCAGGTTGTCGACGATCTGCTGACGGGGCAGGCAGTGCGCGAACGCCTCGCGAGCGGCCAGGCCACCCGCGCCCTCGGCCCAGGGGCTGCCCTCGGCGAAGTTGAAGTCGACGTGCTCGAACGTCATCGTGTCGCCGGTCTCTAGCGTGAAGGCGTCACCCAGTGCCTCGATCTGCTGCACCGTGTCCACGGTGGCCTGCGGCTCGATGATGTTGAGGTCACCGTTGCTCAGGGCCTGGACGTGGGTCTCCGGAGCCGCGAACCGGAACGTCAGGTTCGAGGTGGCCGGCGGCGGGCCCCAGTACACGTCGTTCGGGCCGAGGGTGATGTACTCACCCTGGCTCCACTCGGCGCCCTTGGCGGCGTCGATGGTGTAGGGACCGCTGGACTGCGCGATCATCGGGTCCGGAAGCGTCTTGTCCGGGGACAGCCAGCCGGTGTTCCAGAACTCGGCGACCGGTGCGAGCGCGTCCATGTCACCCTCCTCGATGGCGGTGACCAGCTCCTCCGGCGTCATGCCGCTCTCCTGAGCCGCGACGTGCGCCGGGCCGGTCGGGCCGCCGACCATGAGCTCGTAGTCCGGGTAGGGGTCCGGGTACTCGATGGTGAATGTCTTGCCGTCGAGCTCGCCCTGCGGGCCGTCCGGCACGTAGAGGCCCCAGTCGCTGGCGACCGAGTTGAACGGCGGGACGTAGTCCTCGTCGCCCTCGGGGGCCTCGCCGACCAGGCTCGGCGGGTTGTTGGACGCCCACTCGAGCAGGAAGTCGTTGTAGGTGATCTGCGTGCCGTCCTCCCAGACCGCCTGGTCCGAGATGGTGTACTCGACGGTCAGCGGGTCCTCGCTGGTGACGGTGTAGGTGCCGAAGTCCTCGTCCGGGTAGACGGTGCCGTCGGTGCCGTAGTACCAGAAGCTCGAGCCGAGGCGCGAGGAGACTACCGCGTTGTACACGGAGTTCGTCTCGGTGGTGTTGGCGTTGAGGCCGGCCCACTCGTCCTTACCGACCGAGTAGAAGATGTTGTCCTGCTTGGTGGTGATGTCGCCAAGGTCGGGCTTGGCGGTGTCGCCAGCGGCCTCACCGTCGGGTGACTCGGAGGTCTCTCCCTCGGCGTCACCGGGAGCCCCGGTGCCGTCGGTGCTGTCCTCGTTGTCGGTGGCCTGGGCTTCCGGGGTGGTGGGGTCGTCGTCGTCGGAGCCCGACGTGCAACCGGACAGCACCAGGGCTCCCGCGGCCACAATCGCCATGGTTGTGCGCCTGATCTTCAATGTTCCTCCTATTGAGCGGACACATCAGCAGGCGGGCTCCGGCCCCCATGGCCGGGACCCGGCAGCCTGCAACGCGCCGGGGGGGTGTGCAGGCCAAAGTTAGACACTGCGCACGCGGATTACCAACACAAGTCACCGCAAGGTGACCCGATCGTTACCGAGATGATACGCAAGGCGGACGGCGGTCGGCCGCACCGTTTGAGCCTCTAGATATCCAGGTCGGGCGGGTCCAGACGGACCAGGAGGTCGCCGCTCTCCTTGCGCAGGCTGCGACCGGCACGGAGCGAGCGCAGAGCCGTGGGAAGTTGCGATGCGGCTGGCGGATCGGCGGCCGACTCCCGCACCACCAGACGAAGTTGCGCGGTGCCCTCGGTGGCCTCCGTCACGCTCAGCGGACCAAGGACCTCGAGTCCGCCTGCGACCGCCTCGTCCGACAGGCTGACGCGCGCGGCCCCCACCGCCTCCGGGTCCCCGGTCACAGTGGCCGTCCGCCGCGCCGGCGGCAGGCCGAGCACGGCGCGTTCGTCGAGCTCGCGCGCGGCCAGCCAGACCGGATCCCAGCGCACCAGCGCCTCGACCGGCGGCAACGAGGCGTGCGGCGGGACGCCCACCAGCACGACTGAGGCGCCGGGACGCGTGAGAGCGGCGGCGGCCAGCCAGCGCCGCAGCGCCTCGATCCCCGAGTCGAGCGTGCCCCGCTCCAGCAGTGCCCAGCCGTCGAGCAGCAAGGTCGCCGCGTAGCCTCCCTCGGCCAAGGGCTCTGCACCTGGCGTGGCGACCACTACCGAGGGTCGCTCCCCCACCGTGCTGAGTACCTGCCCGGCTCGCGAGACCTGAACGCGCACACCGGGGAAGGCGCGCCCCACCTCTTCCGCGGTGCGCTCCTCCCCCACGATCCGCGACCTGCGGGCCGTCGCTCCGCACTGCCGGCACGGCCGACCGTCATCCGGCGTGCCGCACCAGCCACACGTCGCGACAGCCGCGCCCCGACCCAGCCGGAGGGGGCCCGAGCACGTCGAGCAGCGGACCGGGGCCCTGCAGTGCCCGCAGCTCAGGGCGACCAGATAGCCGCGACGGGGAACCTGCACGAGCACGGGGCCCTCGTCGAGCCCCTTCTTGACGGCCTGCCACGCCACAGTGGGCAGCCGGGCGGAGGCCGCAGCGGTGTCGCGGGCACCCTGGTGCCCCTCGCCGGCCACCGTCACGCGGGGTGCCCGGTCCGCGACTGCCGCCCGGGACGCCCGGACCTCCCGGAGCACGTCCGACTCGACCCAGGCCTGGACTTCCGTCGTCCTGCCGTGGCCACCGGCAATCAGTCCGGCTCCGCTCAGTGCAGCACGGCGCCGCAGGACCTCGCGGACGTGCGGATACGGAGCCCGCGGCTCCTGCAGGTTGTCGTCCCCGTCGTCCCACCAGGCCACCAGTCCGAGGTGCTGCACCGGGGCGAAGGCGGCGGACCTCGAGCCGACGACGATCCCGACCTGCCCGCGCAGGACCCTCAACCAGGCGGAGTAGCGCGGCTCCGGGCCGAGGTCCGCGGTGAGCCGGACGTAGGCCTCGCGCCCAACCGCCCGGTCCAGGGCCGCGGTCACCCGGTCGACGTCGCGGTGGTCGGGCAGGACGACGATGCTGCCGCGTCCCGAGCTCTGGGTCGCGGCGACGGCCGATGCCAGCGCCGCCGGCCATCCGTCCGGGGAGCCACCGTCCGGGAGCGCGGCCCAGGCAGCAGCCGGACCCTCACCGGCAGCGAGGCGTCGGACCAGGGCGGCCCCGGCGGGATAAGGCTCCCAGCCCACAACCTTCCCGTGGCGCTCTGCCGCTGGGGCGGGGGGCGCGGCGCCGAGCGCCTTCTCCGCCCTGGCGTGCCGCGGGGGTATGGCGAGGCGCAGGACGTCGGCCAGCGTGCCGGCGTAGTGGTCGGCGAGGTCGCGACAGACCCGGAGGAGGTCGGGCGTGAGCACTACCTCTGGCGAGACCACCTTGAGCAGTGGTGCCAGTCGCCCGGTGTGCTCCGCACTCGCCTTGCGACCGATCAGGTAGCCGTCGACCGCCCTCCCGGCGAACCTGACCCTGACCCGGACCCCCGGTCGGGCGACCTCGTCCAGCTCGGCCGGGACGGCATACTCAAAGGGCCGGTCCAGGTGCGCCAGGTGACTGTCCACGACGACCTCGGCCACAGGGTCGTCGGGCAGGGCATCGTCGGCGGCCCTCCGCGCGACCGGCGTCGACGGTTCGGAGGGGGGCACCGCCAGGCCAGCCAGCGTCGGTTGGCGCCCGGCGTCGCCGGACAGTGCGCTCTCGGCATCGCCGGACATGGCAGGGGTCAGACCGCAGCCTGGAGGTCCTCGATGCGGTTGGTCTGTTCCCAGGTGAACGGTCGCTCGATGCCCTCGGCGACCGTCCGGCCGAAGTGGCCGTAGGCCGCGGTCACCTGGTAGATGGGTCGCAGCAGGTCGAGCTCCTCGACGATCGCCGCGGGTCGCAGGTCGAAGACCTTCGTGATCGCGTCCTGGATGCGCTCGACAGGACGTGTCTCGGTGCCGAACGTCTCGACATACAGACCGACGGGTGTGGCGGTGCCGATCGCATACGCCACCTGGATCTCGCACCGACCGGCCAGGCCCGCGGCCACGACGTTCTTGGCGACCCAGCGCATCGCATAGGCGCCCGACCGGTCCACCTTCGACGGGTCCTTGCCGGAGAAGGCTCCGCCTCCGTGGCGGGCCATGCCGCCGTAGGTGTCGACGATGATCTTGCGTCCGGTCAGCCCGGCGTCCCCCATCGGGCCACCGATCACAAACTTGCCGGTCGGGTTGACGAGCAGCCGGTGGCCGGACGTCTCGAGGTGGAGACCGTTGTCCCGGGCGCGCTGCAGCACCGGCTCGACGACCCGGGCGCGGATGTCCGGCTCAAGCTGGTCCCGCAGCCCGATCCCGTCGGCGTGCTGGGTGGAGAGCACGATGGTGTCGAGGCGGACGGCGCGGTCGCCGTCGTACTCGATCGTGACCTGGGTCTTGCCGTCCGGTCGCAGGTAGTCCAGCTCCCCGGTCTTGCGGACCGTGGCGAGCTGCTCGGCCAGCCGGTGCGCCAGCCACACCGGGAGCGGCATGAGCTCGGGGGTGTCGTTGCAGGCGTAGCCGAACATCAGCCCCTGGTCGCCGGCGCCCTGCAGGTCGAAGCGGTCGACCGAGGCCTCCTCGCGCTGCTCGAACGCGGTGTCGACCCCCACGGCGATGTCCTCGGACTGGCCGCCGATGGAGACCTGGACCCCACAGGTGCGGCCGTCGAAGCCCTTGTGGGAGTTGTCGTAGCCGATGTCGAGAATGGTCTGCCGCACGATGTTCGGGATCTCGGCGTAGCCGGCCGTGCGGACCTCGCCCGCCACGTGCACGAGCCCGGTGGTCACCAGCGTCTCCACGGCGACACGGGAGTCCGGGTCCTGACGCAACAGCTCGTCGAGGATGCCGTCGCTGATCTGGTCACAGATCTTGTCGGGGTGCCCCTCGGTGACGGACTCGGACGTGAAAAGACGTGCCACGGATGGACTCCTCGGAGGTGCAGCGGCTGCTGGCGGACTGGCGGGAAGTCTACTGTCCGGCGCCGACGCCGAGGTCGGCGGTCAACAGCTGGGCGACCTCGTCCCAGATGTGGGCGGAGATGACCAGCTTGCTGGCCGGCCCCACGGTGACCACGTCGTCGGTGTCCGGACGCAGCACGTGCACGATGGAGTCGTCCTTGCCGAAGGTGACGTCCCGCCCGACCTCGTTGGCGACCAGCAGGTCGCAGCCCTTGCGCTGCAGCTTGGCGCGGGCGTGGGTCAGGACGTCACCGGTGTCGTCCCCGGTCTCTGCGGCAAACCCGACGATCAGGGGGCTCGTGGCCGCGCCGCGCTCCGCGACGAGTCCGGCCAGGATGTCGGGGTTGCGGACCAGCTCGATGGTTGGCGCGCTGTCGTCCTGGCCACCGTGCGTCTTCTTGATCTTGCGGTCCTGGTAGTCCCGCGGCCGGAAGTCAGCCACGGCAGCCGCCATCACCACCGCGTCGGCCCCTGGCAACGCTGCCTGGACCGCCTCCTGCAGCTCGAGGGTGGTCTCGACCTCGACGAGGTCGACGCCCGGCGGCGCAGGCAGCTGCGAGTTCGCCGAGACCAGGGTGACGCGGGCACCCCGGGCAGCAGCGACCTTCGCCAGGGCGAAGCCCTGCTTGCCCGAGGACCTGTTGCCGAGAAAACGCACGGGGTCCAGCGGCTCACGCGTGCCTCCCGCGGTCACGACGACGTGGCGTCCCGTGAGCTGGTTGCGAGCAGAGGCCTCGGGCTCCGCGCCGGACGGCGCCGTCCCCTCGACCGGACCCTGCGCCAGGGCTAGAGCAGCGGAGAAGATCTCCTCCGGCTCGGGCAGCCGCCCGGGTCCGGTGTCGACCCCGGTGAGGCGACCGGTCGCGGGATCGAGGACGTGTACGCCGCGCTCCCTCAGCAGCGCCACGTTGGACCGGGTCGCCGGGTGCGTCCACATCTCGGTGTGCATCGCCGGTGCCATCATCACGGCGCAGCGCGCGGTCAGGAGGACGTTGGTCAACAGGTCGTCGGCCTGACCGTGCGCCGCCCGGGCCAACAGATCGGCCGTGGCGGGGGCCACGACCACCAGGTCAGCCTCCTGACCCAGACGCACGTGCGGCACCCCGTGCACCGAGGTCCATACATCGGTCGCGACGGGGTGTCCGGACAGGGCCGCCCAGGTGGGCTCCCCCACGAAGCGCAGGGCGGCCTCGGTCGGGACCACGGTGACGTCGTGCCCGGCCTCGGTGAAGAGTCGGAGCAGCAGCGCCGCCTTGTAGGCGGCGATCCCGCCACTGACGCCGAGCACGACTCTCATCTGGACCAGCTCCTGGGTGCCGTGGCGGCAGACGACGTCCGCGGTCGGTGTGGGGTCAGTTCTCGGGGCTGGAGGTGTGCAGCTTGCCCTGGTTGACCTCGTGCAGCGCGATGGACAGCGGCTTGTCGGTCATCTCGGACTCGACCAGCGGTCCGACGTACTCCAGGAGACCCTCGGAGAGCTGCGAGTAGTAGGCGTTGATCTGGCGGGCGCGCTTGGCGGCGTAGATCACCAGGGCGTACTTGGAGTCCGCGTGCTGCAGCAGGTCGTCGATGGGCGGGTTGGTGATGCCATCCGGGTGGGCGATAGTGCCAATCACGTCAGGGGTGTCCTCGTCGTCTCGGTGCGCTGCTCGGCCCCGGAGGCGTCCGCCTCGGGGGTGTGGCTGCGGGGGTCAAACATCAATGATACGAGTTCCTCGCCCGCACGGGAAACATCGTCGTTCACGATCCGGGCGTCGAACTCTGGTGCGGCCGCGAGCTCGGTGCGTGCGGTCGCGAGTCGGACCTGCTGCTCGGCGTCGGTCTCCGTCCCGCGACCGATGAGCCGCTCCACGAGATCCTCCCAGGAGGGCGGCTCGAGGAACACGAAGAACGCCTCCGGCATGGCCTCACGCACCTGACGCGCCCCGGCCAGGTCAATCTCCAGCAGCGCCGGCTGGCCCTGCGCCAGGGCCCGTTCGAGGGGCCCGCGCGGAGTTCCGTACTTGGCGCGGCCGTGAACCACGGCCCACTCCAGGAACTCACCGGCCCCGCGGAGCCGCTCGAACTCCAGGTCGTCGACGAAGTGGTAGTGCACCCCGTCGACCTCGCCGGGGCGGGGTGGGCGCGTGGTCATCGAGACCGAGAGCCAGACCTGCGGGTGGTGACGGCGGACGTATGCCGCCACGGTGCCCTTGCCGACGGCGGTCGGCCCGGCGAGGACGACAAGGCGGGGGCGTGCTGGCGGGACCCCGTCGCCCGGGTGCCCCGTGCCCTCCGGGGCGCGCGTCAAGGGCGGATCAGCCCTGGTCGAAGTGCTCGAGGAGCTTCTGGGTCTGGTTGGCACCCAGCCCACGGACCCGACGGCTCTCGGAGATGCCGACCTCCTCCATGATCTGGCGTGCCCGCACCCGGCCGACGCCGGGCATCGACTCCAGCAGTGCGGAGACCTTCATCTTGCCGACGATGTCGCTGTCCTTGCCCTGGGCGAGGACGTCGGCCAGCGGCTCCTGGGCGTTCTTCAGGCGGTTCTTGACCTTGGCGCGCTCACGACGCGCCTCCGCGGCCTTGGCCAGGGCCTCGGCTCGCTGCTCAGGTGTCAGCTGGGGAAGTGCCACGGTTGCTCCTTCACTCGGTCTCTCGTTGGTCCTACCTGCCGACGGCGCGACAGTGTGCCGTCCTCATCTTGCCCTGTTCTGCCGGCGCGTGGAGCGGATCATTGCCCGGAGCTCCCCGATCGCTGGCACATCCACCAACTCTCTCGGCATGGGTACAGCCTGCCAACCCTGGCTCAGCTGCACAACTTCGGGGTCAGCGTCGCCGTCAGTCGCGCGGCCGCCGCCCGGACCCGCTCCGGCGAGGGCCCGGCGGAGAGGATACCCCTGCTGACCGGCACCAGCACCCGCCGCTCCAGCCCGGCGAACGTCGCCGCAAGGTCCTCGGGAGTGGCGCCCTGCGCTCCCACTCCGGGGGCGAGCACGATCGCACGGGCCGCAGCGAGGTCGACCCCGAGCCGGCGCGGCGCGTCACCGACGGTGGCACCGACCACCATGCCCACGTCACCCACCACCTCCGCGCCGGCGTTGAGCCGCGTCACCTCCTCGACGACGACGCGGGCGACGGACGGCTCCCCCTGGTGCTGCACCTGACCGGCCTCGGGGTTCGAGGTCAGCACAAGCACGAAGACTCCTCGCCCGGTGGCAGCCGCCAGCTCGAAGGCCGGCTGGAGGGCGCCCGTGCCGAGGTAGGGGGTGACGGTGATCGCGTCGGCGGCCAGCGGTGCACCGTCGGCCAGGTAGGCCTCGGCATAGGCACCCATGGTGGACCCGATGTCGCCACGCTTGACATCCAGCACGCTCAGGGTGCCCACCGATCGCAGGTCCGAGAGCAACTGTTCGAGGACGGCGATCCCCGCCGAACCGTGGCGCTCGAAGAACGCCGACTGCGGCTTGACCGCGGCGACCGCGCCGCCCACGGCCTCCAGGACGTTGTCGCAGAAGCGGGCCAGACCGCCGGGCGAGTCGGGCAACCCCCAGTCCGTGAGGAGCTTCGGATGCGGGTCCACGCCCACGCAGAGTGGGCCGTGCGCCTCCATCGCGGCGAGCAGTCGTGGGCCGAAGCGGGGGTGGTCAGGGGGCATGATCGGCTCCTGGTTCGTGCGGAGGGACGGCAGGCAGAGCATCGTGAACATCCCACAGCAGCTCGGGGTCCGCGAGGATGCCGGACCCGAGCTGGACGGCGTGCGCCCCGGCAACCAGCGTCTCCACGGCGCTCGCCCGGTCGCGCACGCCGCCGACCGCCACGAGCGGCACGTCGGGGACGCGGGCCGCCGCGACCGCCTCCCGGACGCGAGCCAGCAGTCCGAGCGTGACGGCCGCGATGGCGGGACCCACGAGATGCTGGCCCGGACCGCGCGCGGGCACGCTGCCGCTGAGAACGAGTGCCCGCGCCCCGCCACCCACTGCAGCCCGGGCGGTCGCGACCGGATCCGGACACTCGCCGCCGATCTTCGCGGTCAGCAGGAGGTCCCGCGGGATCTGTTCCCGCGCCGCCGCCAGCAGCTTGAGGCAGGACTGCGGGTCCGCTGACCAGGTCGCCTCCACAGAGACCTCCCCGAGGACGCCGATGGCAGGTCGGGTGTCCGAGCGGACCGCTGCCAGGTCCACCTCGACCCCGCGGACCGCGGCGAAGTCCAGCGACCGACGGAGGCGCTGAAGGGTCGCGGTCACGGCACCCACGGTGCTGCCGCGCACCGCGCAGACCACCGGGATCCCGCGGGCCGCGAACCACGGCAGCAGGTCCCCGACAACGTGGTCGACGTCCATCACCGGGGCTCTCGTGTGCACCAGGCCGGAGGGACTGTCGCTGAGGTGCACCGGTGCGACGGTTCCGTCCTCGCCCGGCAAACCGACCGGGCCCAGCAGGAAGGCGTCGAGCGAGCGCAGGTCGCCGAACCGGGCCAGCTCACGGCCGGACCCGCCGCAGCCAGCCGCGGCCGTGACGCGAGGAACCGTCGCCCTCACTCGACGGCCGCCCAGTACACCGCGTCCCCCCGCAGCACCGGCCCCTCCGTGCACGGACGCACGGCGGACGCGCCACGTGCCGGCAGCGGCAGGTCACAGCTGCCGCACAGGCCGTGCCCGCAGACTGAGTCAGCGCCCACGTCGAGCGCGGTCACCTGGCTCACCCGGCCAAGGCGGGCCGCCACGGCCGCGACCTGCGTCGAGAGCTCGACCGGCCCCGCGGCATACAGGACGGAGGCCGCCGTCCGCTCAGCGACGTCGGCGACAGCGTCTGCGACGCGACCCGGATCGGCCAGCACCACACCGTCGGCCGACCGCCGCGCCTGCACGAGGTCCACGTGGAGCTCGGGGTCCTGCGCGCAGGACACGAGGTGGGTGCTGCACCCGACCGACCGGAGTCGCTCGGACAGCCACCGTCCCACGGCACCGGCCGCTCCCTCGGTGACGACCACGGCAGTGACCGGAGTGGTGGGCAGCCCGAAGCCCCGGCCGAGCGGACCGGTCACCGGCAGCTGCTCACCCGGTTCCGGCAACGGGTCCTCGGGGCGACCTCCAGAGTCGGCGACCACGAGCTCGAGCGTGCTGCCGAAGCCGGCCTCGCTGTGCTCCCCCGCGACCCACCACGTGCGGGGCAGGACCCGGTCCGGGCGGCCCGGCGGGACCACGACGAACTGTCCCGGGCGCACCGGAACCCCCAGCGTCGGGAGCACCACAGACAGCTGTCGGTAGGCACCGAGCGGGCGGTTGGCGACCACCTCCCCGACGCGCCGGTGCAGAGTCGGTGTGCTCATGACACGGGAGCGCCCACCGGCGGTTGCGCGAAGAGGTCCAGGTGTGCGGCGTGCTCCTGCAGGGAGGCGACCTCCATGGGTCCGGCGCCGGCCGCCTCGATGCCGAGCACGGCGGCGCCCAGCTGCTGCACCGTGGTGATGATCGGCCGGTCGAGGCTCGTCGTCGCCGCCCTGATGGCGTAGCCGTCGGCACGGGCGTCGCGCCCCGAGGGCGTGTTGATCACCATGTCGATCTCGCCGGCAGTGATCATCTCGACCACGGTCGGCTCACCGGACGGACCGCGGCCCTGGCTGTGCTTTCGGACGACCGAGGCAGGGATCCCGTTGCGGCGCAGCACATCTGCGGTCCCGGACGTCGCGACGATGGTGAATCCCAGGTCCGCGAGCCGCTTGACCGGGAAAATCATCGAGCGCTTGTCGCGGTTGGAGACCGAGACGAAGATGGTCCCGGACAGCGGCAGGCTGGAGCCGGCCCGCAGCTGGCTCTTGGCGAACGCCGTGCCGTAGTCGGCGGCGATCCCCATCACCTCGCCGGTGGAGCGCATCTCGGGACCGAGGATCGAGTCCACCGCCTGCCCCGTCTGGGTGCGGAAGCGGCGGAACGGCAGGATGGCCTCCTTGACCGCTACGGGCGCGTGGGCCGGCAGGTTGCCGCCGTCGCGGTGCCGTGGCAGGACCCCTTCCTCGCGCAGCTCGGCGATGCTCGAGCCGAGCATCACCCGCGCCGCGGCCCGGGCGAGCTGCACGCCGGTCGCCTTGGCCACGAACGGGACCGTGCGGCTGGCGCGCGGGTTGGCCTCCAGGACGTACAGCACGTCCTGGGCGAGCGCGAACTGCACGTTGATCAGGCCGTGCACCCCGATCGCCTCGGCCAGCTTGCGGGTGGCCTCGCGGACGCGGGTCATCTCCTCCGGGCCCAGGGTCGTCGGCGGCAGGACGCAGGCGGAGTCGCCCGAGTGGATGCCGGCCTCCTCGATGTGCTCCATGATGCCGCCGAGGTAGAGGTCGTGGCCGTCATACAGCGCGTCGACGTCGATCTCGATGGCCTCGTCCAGGAACCGGTCGACCAGCACCGGGTGCTCGGGGGCGGCGGTCGTCGCGCGGGTGACGTAGGTCGCCAGGGAATCGTCGTCGTAGACGATCTCCATCCCCCGACCGCCCAGGACGTAGGACGGACGGACCAGGACGGGGTAGCCGATCTCCCGGGCCACCTCCAGTGCGTCCTCGGCCGAGTATGCCGTGCCGTGCCGGGGCGCGATCAGCCCGGTCTCCTGCAGCACGCGGCCGAACGCCCCGCGGTCCTCGGCCAGGTGGATAGCCTCAGGGGAGGTGCCGACGATCGGCACGCCCTCGTCCTTGAGCGCGGCGGCCAGGCCCAGCGGCGTCTGCCCGCCGAGCTGCACGATGACGCCGGCTACCGGCCCGGCCTGCCGCTCGGCGTGCACGACCTCCAGGACGTCCTCGAGGGTGAGCGGCTCGAAGTAGAGCCGGCTCGAGGTGTCGTAGTCGGTGGAGACGGTCTCGGGGTTGCAGTTGACCATCACGGTGTCGAAGCCGCGTTCCCGCAGGGCCAGCGAGGCGTGCACGCAGGAGTAGTCGAACTCGATGCCCTGCCCGATCCGGTTCGGCCCGGACCCGAGGATGATGACCGCCGGCCGCTCGCGCGGGGCCACCTCGCTCTCGGAGTCGTAGCTGGAGTAGTGGTAGGGCGTCGTCGCGACGAACTCGCCCGCACAGGTGTCCACCGTCTTGTAGACCGGCCGGACCCCGAGCGCCTGGCGCACGCCGCGCACGACGGCCTCCGGAGTCCCGGTGATCTCCGCGATCTGGGCGTCGGAGAAACCGTGCCGCTTGGCCCGGCGCAGCTGCTGCGGCGTGAGCCGTCCGGACGGGCCCCCGGCCGCCGTGGCGAGCTCCTCGGCGATCTGGTTGATGAGCGCGATCTGGTCGAGGAACCACGGGTCGATGCCGGTCGCCTCGTGCGCCTCCTCCACGGTGACCCCACCGCGCAGCGCCTGCTGCACCAGCACCAGCCGTCCGTCGGTGGGGGTGGCCGCCTCGGTGATCAGGGCTCTGGCCATCTCCCCGGTGGGGGCCTCGGCGGGCCGCCAGTGGAAGGACGAGCCCTTGCGCTCCACCGACCGGAGCGCCTTCTGCAGCGCCTCGGTGAAGTTGCGCCCGATCGACATCGCCTCGCCGACCGACTTCATGGTCGTGGTCAGGGTCGGGTCCGCGGCGGGGAACTTCTCGAAGGCGAACCGCGGCACCTTGACCACGACGTAGTCGAGGCTCGGCTCGAACGAGGCGGGGGTCTGGCGGGTGATGTCGTTGGGCACCTCGTCGAGCGTGTAGCCCAGCGCCATCCGTGCCGCGATCTTGGCGATCGGGAATCCGGTGGCCTTGGAGGCCAGCGCCGAGGACCGGGAGACCCTCGGGTTCATCTCGATCACGATGATCCGGCCGTCCTGCGGGTTCACCGCGAACTGGATGTTGCAGCCACCGGTGTCGACGCCGACCTCGCGGATCACCGCGATGCCGATGTCGCGCAGCTGCTGGTACTCGCGGTCGGTCAGGGTCATCGCCGGCGCCACGGTGATCGAGTCGCCGGTGTGCACGCCCATCGGGTCGAGGTTCTCGATGGAGCAGACGACCACCACGTTGTCGGCGTGGTCCCGCATCACCTCGAGCTCGTACTCCTTCCAGCCGATGATCGACTCCTCCAGGAGCACCTCGGTCGTCGGGCTGTCCTGCAGACCCGCACCCGCGATCTGGCGCAACGTCACCTCGTCGTAGGCGAAGCCGGAGCCGAGACCGCCCATGGTGAACGACGGCCGCACGACGAGCGGGTAGCCCAGGTCCTCGGCAGCCGCCAGGCACTCCTCCATGGTGTGCGCGATGATGCTGCGCGCCACCTCGGCACCGCAGCGCTCGACGACACCCTTGAACGCCTGCCGGTCCTCACCGAGCTGGATGGCCTCCACGTTGGCCCCGATGAGCGGGCAGTCGTAGCGCTCGAGGACCCCGGACTCGTGCAGCGCGATGGCCGTGTTGAGTGCCGTCTGCCCGCCCAGCGTCGCGAGCACCGCGTCCGGGCGCTCCTTGGCGATGATCGTCTCCACGATCTCCGGGGTGATCGGTTCGACGTAGGTGGCGTCGGCGACGTCCGGGTCGGTCATGATCGTGGCCGGGTTGGAGTTGACGAGTATGACGCGCACGCCCTCCTCGCGGAGCACCCGGCAGGCCTGGGTGCCGGAGTAGTCGAACTCGGCGGCCTGGCCGATGACGATGGGGCCTGAGCCGATCACCAGGACGCTGGTGATGTCGGTGTTCCTAGGCATTCTGGCCCTCCTCCCCCATCAGGTCCACGAATCGGTCGAACAGGTCGGCAGCATCGTGCGGACCGGCCGCCGCCTCCGGGTGGTACTGCACCGAGAAGGCCGGGATGTCGGAACAGGCGATCCCCTCGACGACGTCGTCGTTCAGGGCCACGTGCGAGACCCGGACCGAGCCGTGCGCGGTGTCGACCGGCTGGGTCGTGTCGCCTCCGGGCCAGTCGATCGCGAAGCCGTGGTTGTGGCTGGTCACCGCCACCTTGCCGGTCGCCCGGTCCAGCACCGGCTGGTTCATCCCGCGGTGGCCGAACGGGAGCTTGTAGGTGTCCAGCCCCAGAGCGCGCCCGAGGAGCTGGTTGCCGAAGCAGATCCCGAAGAACGGGATGCGCGCGTCGAGCACGTTACGCAGCAGCTCGATCTCGTGGTCGGCGGTGGCCGGGTCACCCGGCCCGTTGGAGAAGAACACGCCGTCCGGGGCGAGCTCCCGGACCCGCTCGAAGCTCGTCGTGGCTGGCAGCACGTGGACCCGCAGGCCGCGCTCGGCCATCAGAACCGGGGTGGTTCCCTTGATCCCCAGGTCCAGTGCCGCGACGGTGAACCGGTGCTCGCCCACCGGCTCCACGACATACTCCTCCGTCGTGCTCACCTCGGCCGCGAGCGCGGCCCCGGTCATCTGCGGTGCGGCGTGCACCTTCGACAGGAGCGACTGGACGGGCTCCAGCGCGACGGGACCGGAGAAGATGCCGGCGCGCATCGCGCCACGGTCCCGGATGTGGATGGTCAGTGCGCGGGTGTCCACCCCCGAGATGCCGACCACGCGGTGCTCGGTGAGGGACTCCTGCAGGTCGCCCTGCGAGCGCCAGTTGGACGGGCGGATCGCCGGGTCCCGGACGACGAGACCGGCCGCCCAGATGCGCTGGCTCTCCATGTCCTGCGCGTTGACTCCGGTGTTGCCGATGTGCGGGGCGGTCATCACGACCACCTGCCGGTGGTAGCTGGGGTCGGTGAGCGTCTCCTGGTAGCCGGTCATGCCGGTGCAGAACACCGCCTCGCCGACGGTCTCACCGACCGCTCCGTAGGAGTCGCCCTCGAAGACACGGCCGTCCTCGAGCACCAGGACCGCGGGGGACGGGGGGTTCACGCGCCCGCTCCCCACACGAGGCCCTCGCGGGCGGTGACCCGACCGCGCAGCATGGTCAGGTGGATCCCGCCGGTCAGCTCGCGACCGTGCCACGGGTTGTTGCGCGAGAGCGACTTGGAGCGGGCGGCGTCGACCACGACCTTGCGGTCCGGGTCGACGAGAGTGAGGTTGGCGGGTGCGCCCACGGTGAGTCCTTGTCCCTGGTCGGTCAGCCGCGCGATGCGCGCGGGGTCGGTCGACATGGTGCGGGCGACGTCCGCCCAGCTCATCCGTCCCTCGGCGACCATGACGGTGCTGACCACGGAGAGCGCCGTCTCCAGGCCCAGCATGCCGAAGGCCGCGTCGATGAACGCGTGCTCCTTGTCCTGACGCACGTGCGGTGCGTGGTCGGTGGCGACGATGTCGATCGTGCCGTCGGCCAGTGCCGCGCGCAGCGCCTCGACGTCCTCCTGCGGACGCAGCGGCGGGTTGACCTTGAAGACCGTGTCGTATGACGTCAGCAGGTCCGTGGTCAGGAGCAGGTGGTGCGGAGTCACCTCCGCGGTCACGTCGATCCCCTGGGCCTTGGCCCAGCGCAGGACCTCCACGCTGCCGGCGGTCGAGACGTGGGCGACGTGCACCCGCGAGCCGGTGTGCCGGGCCAGCATCACGTCGCGGGCGACGATCGACTCCTCGGCGACTCCCGGCCAGCCGGGCAGACCGAGCCGGCCGGAGAGCTCTCCCTCGTGGCAGCACGCGGTCGCGCCGGCCAGCGAGGGGTCCTGCGAGTGCTGTGAGATGACGCCGTCGAAGGCGCGGACGTACTCCAGGGCCCGGCGCATGAGGCGTGCGTCGTGCACGCACTTGCCGTCGTCGGAGAAGACCCGCACGCGGGCCCGCGACCGCGCCATCAGCCCCAGCTCGGCCAGCTCCTCGCCGGCCAGCTGCTTGGAGACGGCACCGACCGGGTGCACGTCGACGTAGCCGGCTCGCTGCCCGAGGTCCCAGATGCGTTCGGCTGACTCTGCGGTGTCCGTCACGGGCGTGGTGTTGGCCATCGCGAGGACGGCCGTGTAGCCACCGGCGGCGGCGGCCCGCGACCCGGTCTCGATGGTCTCCGCGTCCTCGCGGCCGGGCTCGCGCAGATGGGTGTGCACGTCGACCAGGCCGGGCAGCGCCACCAGCCCGTCCGCGTCGTAGCGCTGCGCTCCCTCAGGGACCTGGTCGGCGGCGTCCGGGCCGGCGCCGGCGATGCGGCCGTCGACCACCAGCAGGTCGCCTGTGCCGGCTCCCGCGAGGTCGGCACCAGTGATGAGCAGCGGGCTGGTGTTGGTGGGACGGTCGGCGCTCATGCGGCGCTCCCTTCGCCGGACAGCAGGTGGTAGAGGATCGACATCCGGACGGCGACGCCGGCGGAGACCTGGTCCAGGACCAGCGACTGGGCGGCGTCGGCGGCGTCGCCGGAGATCTCCAGCCCCCGGTTCATGGGGCCCGGGTGGCAGATGACCGCGTGGTCCGGGAGGAGGCTCAGCCGCTCGTTCGTGAGGCCGTACGTGACGGCATACTCGCGGGCGGTGGGGAAGAACCCGCCGCTCATCCGCTCCCGTTGGACCCGCAGCATCATCACCGCGTCGACGGTCGGCAGCACCGCATCCAGGTCGTGCGAGATGGTGATGTCCTCGGCCTGCGCCCAGGGGCCGATCCCCGCGGGCATCAGGGTGGGTGGCCCCACCAGGGTCACCCTGGCGCCCAGCTTGGCCAGGCACAGCACGTTGGAGCGGAAGACCCGCGAGTGGGTCAGGTCGCCGACGAGCGCCACGTGCATACCCTCGAGGTCCCCGAGCCGCTGGCGCATCGTGTAGGCGTCCAGGAGCGCCTGGCTAGGGTGCTCGTGCATGCCGTCGCCGGCGTTGACGATCGAGCACTTCGTCCACTGGGCGATCTGGGCGGGCGCGCCGGAGGCCATGTGCCGGATGATCATCATGTCCACGCCCATGGCGTCGATGGTCTTCACGGTGTCGCGCAGCGACTCTCCCTTGGACACCGAGGTGCCCTTGCCGGTCAGGTTGATCGTGTCCGCCGAGAGCCACTTGCCGGCCAGCTCGAAGGAGCTGCGGGTGCGGGTGGAGTCCTCGAAGAAGAAGTTGATGATGGTCCGGCCGCGCAGCGTGGGCAGCTTCTTGACGTCGCGGTGCTGCACCTCGTGCATGCTGACCGCGGTCTCCAGGATCTGCAGGATCTCCTCGCGGGAGAGGTCCGCGATGGACAGCAGGTGCTTCACCGGCCCTCACCCTCCGGGGCGGAGATGACGACCTCGTCGGTGCCGTCGATCTCGACCAGGCGCACCGAGACCCGTTCGGCCTGGGCCGTGGGCAGGTTCTTGCCGACGTAGTCGGCACGGATCGGCAGCTCGCGGTGGCCGCGGTCGACCAGGATCGCGAGCCGGACCGCTCGGGGGCGGCCGAGGTCGGCCAGACTGTCGAGCGCGGCCCGGACGGTGCGCCCGGAGTAGAGCACGTCGTCGACCAGCACGACCACCTTGTCGTCGACCCCGTCCTCGGGCAGCTGGCTGCGCTCCATGGCGCGCACCGGCTGCGACCGCAGGTCGTCGCGGTACATCGTGATGTCCAGCGTGCCGACCGGGATGTCGACGCCCTCGACGGCGTGGAGTGCGGCAGCCAGACGGTGGGCGAGCGGCACCCCACGGGTCGGGATGCCCATGAGGACCAGGTCCTCGGCACCCTTGTTGCCCTCGAGGATCTCGTGGGCGATGCGGCGCAGCGCGCGGTTGATCTCGGCCTGGGCCAGCACCACCCGTCCGCCGGTCTCTGCTGTCTCCCCCGGGGAGACCTGGTCTCGGGCAGGGCACATCAGGCCCACTCTCCTTCCCCGCCTCACTGGACGGTGGTTAAAGGACTTGGTGCCTGCAGCCTATCCCGCGCGCCGGCCGAGGCCGACCAGACCTCGTGTGACATGCCGCACCGAGATCACCCGACAGCGGCCCGACGGCGGTCGCCAGCCCGCTCGACCAGCTTGACCATCTCGTCGAACCACAGGACGCAACTGGCCAGCCCGACGCAGATCAGCCAGTGCTCGAGGTCGAGCGGTGCCGTGCCGAAGGCGGCCTGCAGGACGGGCAGCTGGACCACCGCGACCTGCGCGAGGACGCCGAAGCCGACGGCCGCCCACAGCCACGGGTTGCTCCATAGCTGCCGGAAGGCCGAGCTGGTCTGCGACCGGGAGTTGAACACGTTGAACAGCTGGGCCAGGACGAGTGTGGTGAAGCCGGCGGTGCGCGCCACGACGAGATCGTCCTGCCCCTCGACCAGACCGCCCGGCAGGAAGATGTCGATGGTCAGCAGGCTGACCAGTGCCATCACCAGTCCCACGGCCAGGATCCCGGACCACATGCGGGCGTCGATCACGCGCTCCCCGATGGCCCGTGGCTTGCGCGCCATCACGTCGTCGGTCTCCGGGTCGACGCCCAGGGCCAGTGCGGGTGTCGAGTCCGTGACGAGGTTGATCCACAGGATCTGGGTCGCCAGGAGCGGGACGACCACGGCACCCTCGGACGCCCGGTCCAGCCCGATGAACGAGGCCAGCACCACACCCAGGAAGACGGTGAGGACCTCCCCCATGTTGGAGGAGAGCAGATAGCGCAGGAACTTCTTGATGTTGTCGAAGATCACCCGGCCCTGCCGGATGGCCGCCACGATGGTGCTGAAGTTGTCGTCGCGCAGGATCATCGCGCCGGCCTGCTTGGTGACCTCGGTGCCGGTGATGCCCATGGCGATCCCGATATCAGCCGACTTGAGTGCGGGGGCGTCGTTCACGCCGTCGCCCGTCATCGCCACGATGTGCCCGTGCGCCTGCAGCCCGTCCACGATCCGCAGCTTGTGCTCGGGCGCGACGCGCGCGAAGACGTCGACCTCCAGGACCGCCCGTCGGAGCCCCTCGTCGTCCAGCTGGTCCAGCTCACGTCCTGTCATCGCGGTGCCGTCGGCACGGCTGATGCCGAGGTCCTGCGCGATCCTCAGAGCGGTCGATGGGTGGTCTCCGGTGATCATGACGACCCGGACGCCTGCCCGGTGCGCCTCCCGGACCGCGTCGCCTGCCTCCTCGCGCGCTGGGTCGATCATGCCGACCGTGCCGACCCAGACCAGGCTCTCCTCCAGGCTCTCGGTCACCTCGGCCGGCACCTGTCCCGCGTCGACATGCTCCGCGCTCAGGCCCTGCGCGCCGAGCGGACGGTAGGCCACGCCGATGGTGCGCATGGCCTGACGGGAGAGCTGTTCGACGTCCGCGAGCACCTGTGCCCTCGTGCTGTCGTCCAGCGCAACGGTGTCCATACCCCGCCGCACGTGCGTGCACCGCTCGAGGACCACGTCCGGGGCGCCCTTGGTGATCAGGACCGGCTCGTCCTGGTGCTCATGGTCCAGGTGCACCGTCGACATCCGCTTGCGCTCGGAGGTGAAGGGGGCCTCGCCGATCCGGGAGAACCGCCGCTCGCGCCGCTCCGTGAGACCCATCTTGCGTTCGGCCACCAGGAACGCGGCCTCCGTGGGGTCACCCAGGACGACCCACTCACCGCCCTCCTCGCGCAGCTCGGAGTTGGAGGCCAGAGACCCACCGCAGAGGACCACCGTGTCCTCGGCGCGCTGCGCCTCGTGCTGCTCATCGGCGGTCACGCCCAGGACAGAGTCGCCGACGCGCACCTCGCCGGCCGGGCGGTAGCCGACGCCGGTCACTGCCGCCGTCCCGGACGCCGTGACCACCTTCTGCACGGTCATCTCGTTGTTCGTGAGGGTGCCGGTCTTGTCGGAGCAGATCACCGACGCAGAGCCCAGGGTCTCCACCGAGCTCAGGTTCTTGACGATGGCGTCGCGCTGAGCCATCCGTTGCACGCCGATCGAGAGCACGACCGACAGCACGGCGGGGAGGCCCTCCGGCACGGCGGCCACCGCCAGGGACACCCCCAGGAGTAGCACCGTCACCGCATCCTCAGCAGTGTCGACCCCGCTGATCAGCCACACGGTCGCCATCACCACGACCGCGATCACGATCACGGCGCCCCCCAGGAACTTGCCGATGAAGGAGATCTCCCGCTCCAGCGGGGTGGGCTCCCGGACGGTGGACTCGAGCAGCCGCGCGATGGCACCCATCTCGGTGTCCATGGCCGTGCGGGTGACCAGGGCACGCCCTGTCCCCTGGGTCACTGCCGTCCCCCGGAACACCGTGTTGGTGCGGTCGCCGATCGGCAGGTCCGGTGGGAGCACGCCCGGCTTCTTGGAGACCGCCGTGGACTCCCCCGTCAGGGCGGCCTCGGCGACCCGCAGCGCATTCGCCTCGACCAGTAGCCCGTCGGCCGCGATGCTGTCGCCTTCCGCGAGGACCAGGAGGTCGCCTCGCACGACATCGCGGGCGGACAGCTGGAGGACCTGGCCATCGCGGACCACGGTCGCCTGCACCTCCGTCATCCGCTGGAGCGCGGCGACGGCTTCCTCGGCCTTCGACTCCTGGCTGTAGCCGAGGACGGCGTTGAGCAGGACGATGACCGTGATGACGATGGAGTCGATCGGCCAGCCCTGCGCCCCCTCGACCCACCAGGCCAGGGTGGCGATGACGACAGCCGCCAGCAGCAGGTAGATCAGCGGGTCCTGGAACTGCGCCACCAGCTTGCGCCACGCGGGCACGGTGGCCGCCGGCGTGAGCTCGTTAGGCCCCTCAGTCTCGAGCCGGCGGGCGGCCTCGGCCGGAGACAAGCCACGATGGGGGTCGGTGTCCAGCTCGCGAACCACCTCGTCCAGCTGCTGGGTGGACGGGTCGGGCGCGGGCTGGGTCACGAGGCCATGCTTTCAGACGTGCCCCTTCGGTGGTGGTCGGGTCTGCAGCCCCGACCACCGGTCTGTCGTCAGCACGCGGGTCACATGCGCTCGGCGTAGGCACGCATGGCGTCCCGGACGAACTCGGCATACCCCGGGTAGTTGGCGCCGAACCGCGGGTCAGCGACATACATCTCGCCCAGCCCCGTCAGGTACTCGGGCGTAACGGTTGTCGCTCCGGAGAGCCAGGCCACGTGCCTCGCGGTGACGGCCTGCGCCTCGTCCGAGTCCGGGGTGGCGCCTGACTGGGCGACCTCACCGAAGGCGACGGCGATGTCCTTCTGCTCCTGCTGGAAGCCCTTCTTGTCCGCATCGGAGAGGGAGCGCCACCAGCGGTCGCTGTCGGCATACGCCTGCTTGCCCCAGCGATGCTCGACCTCCTCGCGGTGCTGCGTGTGGTCGAACTCCTCGAAAACCTCGTCTGCCATGAGTTGTTCACCTCCTTCCATCTTCTGGATCGTGCGCTCCAGCGAGGCGATGCGCCTCGAGAGCTCACGGCGGTGCTGCCGCATCGCGGCGGCGTGCTCCTTGAGAGCCGACACGGTGTCGACGTCCCGCCGGAGAACCTCCTCGATGGCCTCCAGCCCGACGTCGTAGTCCCGCAGGATGCGGATGCGCAGCAGGGTCGCGAGCGCGGACTCGTCGTAGAACCGCATCCCGTTAGACCCGGTGCTCGTGGGAGTGAGCAGGCCGCGCTCGCCGTAGTAGCGCAGCGTCCGGCTCGTCGTGCCGGCCGCCCTGGCTAGCTCCTGGATCGACCACTCCACAGGTGACACCTCATGCCTCCATCCGCCCCGGCGGGTCCGCGGCGTCCAGACCAGTGTGCACGTTGACGCATACGTCAATGTCAAGCCCCTCACTCCCACCGGGCGCGCGGTGTTGTGAGCATCCGCCCCACCGGGCGCGCCGTGTTGTGAGTATCCACCCCCACCGGGCGCGCCGTGCTGCAAGAATCTGCTCGACCGGGCGCGCGCGACTCCTGGCACCCGTCCGCGCTGTGGACAACGCCGCCGCTCCCTGCCTCGATTGCCGCAGGCTGTCCACATGATGAACGTGCCTGCGCTGGACGACCTCGGGACCATCTTCCGCCGGTCGGCCGCCCTGCAGGCCGGGGTGTCGGCATACGACCTCCGGCGGTTGATCGAGCTAGGGCAGGTGCGCCAGATCGGCCGGGGCGTCTACAGTCGGCCCACCGGGCTCGCGGATGGACAGCCCTGGGCGATACTGCGCGAAGAGCACCTCAGGCGGTGCGAGGAACAGGTGGCGATCCACCCCGGACACGTGCTGAGTCATCAGAGCGCCGGAGTGCTTCACGGACTCCAGCTCAGACTGCACCCAGCCATGGACGTGCACCTTACGTCCGTGGATCGCGCGCCCTGTTCCCGTCGGGCCAGCGGGCTGCAACTGCACCACGCCGACTCTGTAGTGAACGCCACCCAGTTGGTCCGAGGCGTCCGTGCCACGACGATCGACCGCACCCTGGCGGACATCCTGCGCACCTCGCGCCTACCGAACGGGGTGGCCGCGTTGGACGCCGCCGTGCGCGATGGACTCACGACGGCGCGGCGTGTTCGTGCGGTGCTCGACACCCAGACGCGATGGAAGGGTCGGCCGAGGGCATGCCAGGCTCTGAGCCTGCACGACGCCACGCGTGAGTCCTGGTTGGAGTCGTTCTCCTTCGTGGCGCTGCACGAGTTCGGTGTTCCGATCCCCACGCCACAGGTCGAGGTCCTGGACGAGGGTTTTCATCTCGTCGGACGAGTAGACGGGCTGCTTGGGAGCGTCTTCCTCGAGGCGGATGGAGCATCTAAGTACTACTTCCTCTGTGACGAGCTCGGCCTCACCCCCGATGAGTCGCTGGCACGGACCCAAGCCGCTCAGGAAGATCGACACCGCCGGCTGGTCCGCCTCGGACTCCATGGCGTCAGGTGGACCACCCGTGAGGTCACCCGGCACCCGGAGGTCGTGGCAGGAAGGATTCACCAAGCGTTGGCCGCCGCCACTCCGGACAGATTCCGCGGCTGGTTTCGTACCCAAGGTCAGATAGTGCGGCCAGAACTGCTGACACCTCAGACCAGCCCCTGAGTATCGCGGGCCTCGGCATGTGGGGTGCGTTTGCCGGGGTGCCGGACGGACGCGAGCGATCGCCTAGAACCCCGCCACACCACACGCCCGGTCGCCAGGAATCGCGCCACACCACACGCCCGGTCGCCAGGAATCGCGCCGCACCACGCGCCCGGTCGCCAGGAATCCCGCCAGACCACGCGCCCGGTCGGGTCAGGCGAGGGTGGCCTTCACGTCGGAGACGCGTGCGAGCAGCCCGTTGACGAAGCGCGGCGACTCGTCGGTGGACATTCCCTTGACTAGCTCGACGGCCTCGGCGATGGCGACCGGGTCGGGGACCTCGTCGTTCCAGACGATCTCCCAGGTCGCGACACGGAGCACCGCCCGGTCCACCGAGGGCATCCGCTCCAGCGGCCAGCCCTGGCTGTAGGTCTCGAGGACCTCGTTGATCTCGCCCCAGTGCGCCAGCACCCCCTCGACGAGGGTCGCGGTGTACTCGGGAAGCGGGTGCTGCGTGGTCGGCGCTGCCAGACGGTCGGCGAGCAGCTGGCCGACGTTGACGTTGCGCGCCTCGGCCTCGAAGAGCAGCTCGAGAGCCCGTTTGCGTGCCTTGGTGCGTGCTGACACCGAGGTCAGTCGCTCACGCGGCCGAGGTAGGACCCGTCGCGGGTGTCCACCTTGACCTTGGTGCCGGACTCGAGGAACAGCGGCACCTGGATCTGTGCGCCGGTCTCCAGGGTGGCGGGCTTGGTGCCGCCCGTCGAGCGGTCGCCCTGCAGGCCGGGCTCGGTGTGGGTGACCTCGAGGACCACGCTGGGCGGCAGCTCGACGTAGAGCACGGTGCCCTCGTGCTGGGCGATCATCGCCTGGCCGTTCTCCAGCAGGTAGTCAGCGGCTGACCCCATGGTCGAGGTCGGCACGTGCACCTGCTCGTAGGTCCGCTCGTCCATGAAGATGAAGTCGGTGCCGTCGTTGTAGAGGTACTGGAAGTCCGACCGGTCCACCGTGGCGGTCTCGACCTTGGTGCCGGCGTTGAACGTCTTGTCGATGATCTTGCCGGAGGTGACGTTCTTCATCTTGGTCCGCACGAACGCCGGGCCCTTGCCGGGCTTGACGTGCTGGAACTCCAGCACCTGCCACAGCCCGTTGTCCATCTTCAGGACCATGCCGTTCTTCAGGTCGTTCGTGGTTGCCACAAGCGTCTCTTTCGTATGTCGTGTGCCGCCCCGGCGCACAACGGCACCAGCAGAGGGGCTCGGGATCGTCGGCCAGTTTAGCGGTACGGCAGCCCGCGACGTTAATGAAAAGCGTGAGGACTCACGCGGCGGAGTCCGCCAGGGCACGCAGGGCGAGCAGGTAGGACAGTGCCCCGAAGCCGGCAACGGTTCCGGTGGCGGAGCGCGCGACGACGGAGGTGTGCCGGAACGACTCCCGCGCGGCGGGGTTGGACAGGTGCACCTCGACCAGCCGTGAGCCCATGCCCACGAGGTGGGCGCACGCGTCTCCCACGGCATACGAGTAGTGCGTGAAGGCGGCCGGGTTCAGCACGACGTCCCACCCGGAGCTGGCCGCCTCGTGGAGCCAGCCCACCAGCTCACCCTCGTCGTCGGTCTGCCGGCAGGAGGCGTCCAGTCCGAGGGCCTCCGCCTCGGCCGCCACCTGCTCCTCCAGCTCGGCCAGGGTCAGCGTGCCGTAGATCTCCGGCTCCCGGCTGCCCAGGGCAGCCAGGTTGGGGCCGGAGAGGACCAGGACACGTCGGGACACGGGACCATCGTATGCGGCAGAGTGGCGGGCATGACGTGGAAGAAGGCGATCGGAATCCCGGCGGCCGGGCTCGCCGCCCTGGCCACCCACGACCTGCTCCAACGGCGGCACGCCATCCTGCGCACGTTCCCGGTCGTCGGGCACGCGCGCTACCTCCTGGAGAAGGTCGGGCCGGAGCTGCGCCAGTACATCGTTACGGACAACGACTCCGAGCGGCCCTTCAGCCGCGACCAGCGCCGCTTCATCTACGCCAGCTCCAAGCTGGAGAACCCCTACTTCGGCTTCGGTTCGGACAACGACGTGGAGCACGAGGAGGGGTATGCCGTGGTGAAGCACCGCACGTTCGCCCCGGTCTCCCCGAGCAGCCTGCAGCACACGGGCGAGCACGACCTGCTTCCGTGCGCCAAGGTGCTGGGTGAGGCGCGTGGGCGCCGGCACGCCTTCCGGCCGCAGTCGGTGATCAACGTCTCGGCCATGAGCTTCGGCTCGCTGTCCGGACCGGCGGTGGAGGCGCTGAACCGCGGCTGCGCGGCAGCAGGGGTCCTGCACAACACCGGTGAGGGCGGGATCGCCAAGCACCACCGCCACGGTGCGGACCTCATCTTCCAGATCGGCACGGCCTACTTCGGTTGCCGCGACGAGGACGGTGCGTTCAGCCTCGAGAAGCTCAAGGCGCTCGTGGCCTCGGCCCCCGTGCGGGCTCTCGAGGTGAAGCTCAGCCAGGGCGCCAAGCCCGGTCTCGGCGGCATGCTGCCGAAGGCCAAGATCAGTGACGAGATCGCGGAGATCCGGGGTATCCGCACGGACCGCGACTGCGCCAGTCCGTCGCGGCACGCGGAGTTCCACGACGTCGACAGCATGCTGGACTGGATCGAGATGCTGGCCGAGGAGACCGGGCTGCCCGTAGGGATCAAGTCGGCGGTGGGTGACCTGACCTTCTGGGAGGACCTCGCCGAGCAGATGGCCACCACCGACCGCGGGGTCGACTTCATCGCGATCGATGGTGGGGAGGGCGGCACCGGGGCGGCTCCGCTGAGCTTTGCCGACTCCGTCTCGCTGCCGTTCCGGCTCGGGTTCCCCCGGGTCTACAAGATCTTCGCCGAGCGCGGACTGACCGACGGGATCGTCTTTATGGGGGCCGGCAAGCTGGGGCTGACCGACAACGCCGCCGTGGCCTTCGCACTCGGCGTCGACCTGGTGTATGTCGCCCGGGAGGCGATGATCTCCATCGGCTGCATCCAGGCGCAACGGTGCCACGACGACCACTGCCCCACCGGCGTCGCCACCCAGAACGCCTGGCTGACGCGAGGCATCGACGTGCCGCTCAAGGCCGAGCGCGCGGCCAACTACCTGCGGGCCTGGCGCCGGGAGATGCTCAAACTGGCCGAGGCCTGCGGCGTGGCGCACCCGGCGCTGCTCGACCCGGACGACGTCGAGATCCTGTTGGGCAACCGGGCCGCCACTCCCTTGCGGGAGGTCGTGGGCTACGAACCCGGGTGGGCCCTGCCCTCGCGTGAGCAGCAGCGGGCGCTGCAGGAGCTCATGGCACCCGCCTCGCGCGGTGGCAGCGCTCCGAGGTCAGCGACCTCGCGATGAGCGGCGACACCCCGAT
>DATGRS010000164.1:0-3059 GCA_035303365.1 Ornithinicoccus sp. | reverse complement strand
GTCCATGCCGTGCTGCAGGTAGATCGCGCCGATGAGGGCCTCCAGCGTGTCGGCCAGGATGCTCGCCTTGTCCCGCCCTCCGGTGGCCTCCTCGCCCTTGCCGAGCAGCAGGTACGGCCCCAGGCCGCCCTTACCGATGCCGCGCGCCACATCGGCGAGGGCGCGCATGTTGACCACGCTGGCGCGCAGCTTCGCCAGCTGGCCCTCGGGCAGCTCGGGATGGTTGTGGTAGAGCGAGGCGGTGATCACGAGTCCGAGGACGGCGTCGCCGAGGAACTCCAGGCGCTCGTTGGTGGGCAGCCCGCCGTGCTCGTACGCGTACGACCGGTGGGTCAGGGCACGGCGCAGCAGTCCCGGGTCGATCGGGACTCCCAACGCCTCCGCGAGGTCGGCAGCCGCGGTGGGCCGGCTCACGGCGACCGGCTCAGTCCAGCTCGATGACCTGGCGGCCGTTGTAGGTGCCGCACACCTGGCAGGCGGTGTGGGGCACCTTCGGCGACCGGCACCGGGGGCACGGCACGGTCAGCACGCGGGTGGTCTTCCACTGTGCCCGCCGCGAACGGGTGTTGCTGCGCGACATCCTGCGCTTAGGTACGGCCACGGCGTCCTTCCTCGCTCTCGTGTGTCACAACAGTTTCCTCAACGCCGCCCAACGGGGGTCGAGCTGCTCCTCGTGGCGGTGGTCCGCCGGCAGGTCATCCCAGTGTGACCCGCACACCGGGCACAGTCCCGGGCAGTCCGGGCGGCACAGTGGCGTCGTCGGCAGCGCGAGCACGACCGCGTCGCGTACCAGCGGCTCCAGGTCGATCCGGTCGTCCTGCACGCGGCTGATCTCATCCTCGTCGGTGGTCGCCTCGGTGGTGCTGTCCGGGTACGCGTACAGCTCCTGGACCGGGACGTCCAGCTCGAGCTCGATGGGGCGCAGGCAGCGGCCGCACTCCCCGACCGCCGTGCCGCGGACGGTGCCGCTGACCAGCACGCCCTCGGAGACCGACTCCAGCCGGAGGTCCAACCTCAGCTCGGTGCCCTCGGGCACCTGGACCAGCCCCGAACCGAGACCCTCCGGCGCGGCGACGACCCGTTCGACGGTACGCATCGCGCCCGGTCGCCGCGGTAGCTGGCCGACGTCGACGACCAGGGGCGACCGGGGATCGGGGGGCGGTGTGACGTGATCATGCATCGCAGGACTCCGACCTGTGCGAAGGCCGACATTGAAGGGTACCTGCTCGGGTGTGAGTCGTCCGAGCCAGGGCGACACCTCGCCGATCTTGGAGTTGGGGTGGGCAACTTTCCGTATATGTCCGGCATATTAGCCAACACAAGTGCAAGATCGCGGACGAGGGCGGCGGTCAGGCGGGTAGCGGCCGCTCCGTCGCCGGCTCGTCGTCGGTGGAGAAGGTGCCGATCTCCCGCAGCGCGTGCATCTTGTCCCGACCGCGCTCGATCGAGGCCAACGCCCGGGTGAGGAACTGCTCGAAGTTGGCCAAGGCGGTGTCGACGTACTCGTCGACCTCGTCCCGCAGGCGCTGCGCTTCGTTGCGCGCCTCGGTGATGATCCGGTTCGCCTCGTGCTCGGCCGAGACCACGATCTCGTGCACCGAGACCAGCCGGGCGTGCTCCTGCTCGCCCTCGGCGATGATCCGCTCCGCCTCGGCCTTCCCGGCCGCGATGATCTTGTCACGCTCCTCCAGGAGGTTGGCGGCGCGGCGCAGCTCGCCCGGAAGCTCGTGGCGCAGGTCCTCCAGCGCCTCGATCATCTCCTTGCGGTCGATCAGGCAGTTGCGCGACATCGGCACCGCGCGCGCGCCCTCCACCATGGCGATGATCTCGTCGATCCGCTCGAGCGGGTCCACCGATGGTCAACTCCTCGATCTCTGTTCGGCGCGACCGTCGTACCCGTCGTCGACGGCGTCGCCGTACCTGCCGGCCGCGGGCACACCGCGAGCCACCCCTACATCATGGAGCCCGCACGCCACCGCAGCCTCCATCTGATCGTGCCACGGCGAGTCGTCCGACCGCCTAGGTTCCGGTGGCGTTCCCCCGCAGGCGGTCGTGCAACCGCTGGGCCACCAGGTCCGGCACGTGCGGGGTCACGTCACCGCCCCACTTGGCGACCTCCTTGACCAGGCTGGAGGCCAGGAACGAGAAGCGCGGGTTGGTGGGCATGAACAGGGTCTCCACGCCGGCCAGGCCGAGGTTCATCTGGGCCATCTGCAGCTCGTAGTCGAAGTCGCTGACCGCCCGCAGCCCCTTGACGACCACGGTGACGTTCTGCGAGCGGCAGAAGTCGACCAGCAGCCCCCGGAACGACGCGACCCGGACGTTCGGGTACCCGGCGGTCACCTCGCGCAGCATCTCCATGCGCTCGTCCACGCTGAACAGGCCCACCTTCGCCTCGTTGACGAGCACGGCGGCGATGACCTCGTCGAACAGGCGGCTCGAGCGTTCGATGATGTCCAGGTGACCGTACGTGACCGGATCGAACGAGCCGGGGCAGATCACGCGCGTCACGTTCGCCGACCGTACCAGAGGGCCGTCTCCCCATAACGACGCACGGACAGATCGGTGACGGGTTCCACCCACTCCACCGGAGCGCCCCGGCTGGAGCGCTCGATGACCACCACCGCCCCGGGAGCCAGCCAGCCGCCGTCGAGCAGGGCGTGCTGCAGCTCGGTGATCTGACGGTCCGGGAGGTCGTACGGCGGGTCGGCGAAGACCACATCGTACGGTTCGTCGGTGCCGGCCGCGAGCGTCGACATGACGCTGGCGACGACGAGCCGTACGTGCGCCGACGCGCCCAGGGCCTCGATGTTGGCCCGGGCGGTGCGCGCCGCGCGGGGGCTGGACTCCACCAGCAGCACGTGGCGGGCGCCGCGCGAGTACGCCTCCAGGCCCACCGCGCCGGATCCGGCGTAGAGGTCCGCGACCCGCGCCCCGGCGAGGTCGACGAGGGTGTCCAGGCGGCTGAACAGCGCCTCGCGTACCCGGTCGGAGGTGGGGCGGACGTGACCACCCGTTGGCACCTGCAGGCGGCGACCGCCCAGGCGTCCGGCGACGAT
>DATGRS010000163.1:0-5230 GCA_035303365.1 Ornithinicoccus sp. | reverse complement strand
GCTGGGGCTCGACGCCTGGCTGGCGGGTCTCCCGCTCGGGCTGGGCACCCAGGTCGGTCAGCGCGGGGAGTCGCTGTCGGCGGGGGAGCGGCAGCTGATCGCGATCGCCCGGGCCTACCTCGCCGACCCGGACCTGCTGGTTCTCGACGAGGCCACCAGCGCCGTGGACCCCGCCACCGAGGTCCGCATCCAACGGGCCCTGGAGGGGTTGACCCGCGGTCGCACCTCCATCGCCATCGCGCACCGGCTGTCGACGGCAGAGGCGGCGGACACCGTCGTCGTGGTGGACAAGGGCCGGATCGTGGGAGTCGGACCGCACCGGGAGCTGGTCGGCGCCGGCGGCGTCTACACCCGGATGCACGCCTCGTGGGCGGCTCAGCAGGAGGGGTGAGTGCGATGATGCTCCGCATGACCGCCAGACGCTGGTGGGTGTGGGCGGCGATCGGGGCAGCACTCCTGCTCGTCGGCTCCACCCAGACGTGGGTTCGCGGGACGGTCACCGACCCGGTGCTGGGCGCGAGCCTCGTCGAGGCGACGGGCGCGCAGGCCGCCAGCACCCTGATGGCGGGCGCCCTCCTGGCGGGTGCCGCCCTGCTGGCAGGTCTGGTCGGCGCGCGACCCGTGCGACTCGTGGCCGCCGCGTGCCTCACCGGGGCGGGGCTGCTGGCCGGGCTGCCCGCCATACGGGCCCTCACCTCGCCGGCCGACGTCGCCCGGGACGTCGCCTCGGACCTTCCGGGCCAGCTCGGCTCGGCGATCCAGGTCGATGATGCCGCCGCGACCGCCTGGCCCGTCCTCGGGTTGGTCGGTGCGCTGCTGGTCCTCGTCGGTGGCCTGCTCTGTCTGGTGACCTGGTTCCGGGCAGCGAGACACCGCCCGGGCGACGACCCGGTTCAGCCCCGGAACGCCCGCAGCGTGCGCCGGGCGGACCCGTGGGACGACCTCTCGCACGGGCACGATCCGACCGTTGATGACTACTGGCACAATGACCGTGAGCGTCCAGACCTACCTGACACGAGGAGCGATCAATGAACGAACCCGGAGAGGGCCACAGCGTCGCAGCGTGGACCGGCACGATCCTCCTGCTGCTGGCGGCCACGCTGCTCGCGGTCGGCGTGTTCTTCGGCTGGGACTGGGCGACGTGGAGCGGGGTCGCGGTGGCCGTCGTCGGAGTCGGTGCCTGGTGGGGACTGAACGCTGCCGGCTACGACGAGACGCACTGGCACAACCGCTGAGCCGTGCCGTGGGCGGTCATCTCACGGTGACCAACGCCACCTGACCAGGCGACCGAAGCAACAGCCCAGCCCGGTTAGGGTGGACCGGTGTCCACCGTCCTCGACGAGATCCTCGCCGGCGTGCTCGACGACCTCGCCGCACGGCGGGCCGCGGTGTCGCTCGAGCAGGTGCGGGACCAGGTCGACGCCGCCCCTGCACCGCGCGACGCGCTCGCGGCGCTCAGCGCTCCCGGAGGGGTGCACCTGGTCGCGGAGGTCAAACGGGCCAGCCCGTCCAAGGGAGCGCTTGCCGACATCCCGGACCCAGCCCTCCTTGCGGCGGAGTATGCCGCGGGTGGAGCCAGCGTGATCAGCGTGCTGACCGAGCAGCGCCGCTTCGGCGGCAACCTCGCCGACCTGGACGCCGTCCGGGGAGCTGTCGACGTGCCGGTGCTGCGCAAGGACTTCGTCGTCGACCCCTACCAGGTGTGGGAGGCGCGCGCCCATGGCGCCGACGTGGTGCTGCTGATGGCTTCCGCGCTGGACCAGGCGAGGCTGGCCGACCTGCTCGGGCTGGTGGAGTCCCTCGGCATGCACGCCCTGCTCGAGGCGCATGACGAGGACGAGGTCGGCCGCTGCCTCGAGGCCGGCGGGCGGATCGTCGGCGTCAACGCCCGCAACCTGAAGACCCTGGAGGTCGATCCCGGCAACGTCGTGCGACTACTGCCCCTGCTGCCCGCAGACACCGTGGGCGTGGCCGAGTCGGGCGTGACCGGTCCCGAGCGGGTCCGCGACTACGTCGCTGCAGGCGCCCGCGCGGTGCTTGTCGGTGAGGCGCTCGTCACCGGCGCAGACCCACGGTCCGCCGTGCGGGAACTCCTGGCGGCCGGCGGACGTCGAGTGGGGCGTGGAGGCACTGCATGACTGAGCAGCTGGGCCGATTCGGCCAGTTCGGTGGTCGGTTCGTCCCGGAGGCACTGATCGCCGCCCTGGATGAGCTGGACGCCGCCCGGATCCAGGCGATGGCGGACCCGGAGTTCGTCGAGGAGCTCGCGCGGCTGCACCGGGACTACACCGGGCGCCCGTCCCCGCTGACCGAGGTGCCGCGCTTCGCCGAGCACGCAGGGGGCGCGCGGATCTTCCTCAAGCGCGAGGACCTCAACCACACCGGCTCGCACAAGATCAACAACGTCCTCGGGCAGGCGCTGCTCACTGTCCGGATGGGCAAGCACCGGGTGATCGCCGAGACCGGCGCCGGCCAGCACGGGGTGGCCACCGCGACGGCCGCCGCGCTGATGGGGCTTGACTGCACGGTCTACATGGGGGAGAAGGACACCCGACGCCAGGCGCTCAACGTGGCCCGGATGCGGCTGCTCGGGGCCGAGGTGGTCCCGGTCCGCCACGGCAGCTCCACACTGAAGGACGCCATCAACGAGGCGCTGCGCGACTGGGTCACCAACGTCGAGGACACGCACTACCTGCTGGGCACCGTGACCGGCCCGCACCCCTTCCCGACGATGGTGCGCGACTTCCACCGGATCATCGGTGACGAGGCGCACGATCAGGTGCTGGCGGCCACCGGACGGCTACCGGACATCGTCTGCGCCTGTGTCGGCGGTGGCTCGAACGCGATGGGCATCTTCCACCGGTTCGTCGAGGAGCCGTCGGTCCGGCTGGTCGGGCTGGAGGCCGGGGGCGAAGGCGTCGAGAGCGGGCGCCATGCGGCACGGTTCAGCAGCGGCCTACCCGGGGTGCTGCACGGCGCGGCGACCTATGTGCTGCAGGACGAGGACGGCCAGACCCTCGAGTCTCACTCGGTGTCCGCCGGCCTGGACTACCCGTCGGTGGGACCCGAGCACGCCTACCTGCGGGACACGGGCCGGGCGGAGTACGCGCCGGTCACCGACGCGGAGGCCATGGAGGCCTTCTCGCTGCTCGCCCGCACCGAGGGCATCCTGCCCGCCATCGAGTCGGCGCATGCGCTCGCTGGCGCGCTGCGGCTGGGACGGGAGTCCGGACCGGACACCATCATCCTGGTGAACCTCTCCGGACGCGGTGACAAGGACGTGGAGACGGCGGCGGCGTGGTTCGGCCTGGTCGACGGTGACGGTTCTCCTCGGGAGACGCCGTGAGCGCGCTGGCTGACGTCTTCGCGGGATGCCGCGCCGAGGGCCGTGCCGCACTGGTCACCTACTTCACCGCCGGCTTCCCGGACAACACGACGTCCAGGGAGGCGATGACGGCACTGGTGGAGTCCGGTGCGGACATCGTCGAGGTCGGCGTTCCCTACACCGACCCGCTGATGGACGGACCGGTGATCCAGGATGCGGCCGACCGCGCACTGGCCGCCGGCTTCCACGTCCGTGACCTGCTCGGCAACGTCGAGGCCGTCGCCTCGGCCGGCGCCGTCCCGGTGGTCATGAGCTACTGGAACCCGATCCTGCGCTACGGCCCTGAGGCATTCGCCCGTGACCTGGCGGCAGCCGGAGGCGCCGGACTGATCACCCCGGACCTCATCCCCGACGAGGCCGCGGAGTGGCGTGCCGCCGCCGACGCCCACGGTGTCGCGTCGATCTTCCTGGTGGCGCCCAGCTCCACCGACGCCCGGCTGGCGCTGACGGCGGCCGCCTGCCGCGGCTTCGTCTATGCAGCCTCCACGATGGGCGTGACCGGCGCCCGCACCAGCGTCGGCTCCGGCGCCCGGGACCTCGTCGCGCGCACCCGCGCCGTCACCGACCTGCCGATCTGCGTCGGCCTCGGCGTCTCGACCCGGGAGCAGGCCGCCGAGGTGGCCTCGTTCGCCGACGGTGTGATTGTCGGCTCTGCGCTGGTGCGCGCGCTGGGGGAGGGTGTGGCCTCAGGCAACGGCACGACCGCGCTCCGCGAGCTGACCGCCCAGCTGGCCGAGGGAGTGCGTGCCGCATGAGTCGCGAACGGGTGCTCGACCTGGTCGGGCTGGTTTGCCGGCTGGCGCTGGGCGGGGTCATCCTGGCCGCGGGCCTCCTGAAGGTCACGGACCCCACCGGGTCGATCCAGTCCGTCGTCGCCTACCGCCTGTTCGACTACCAGGTGGCGGAGATGATCGGGCTGATGCTGCCGGTCATCGAGGTCGCTCTCGGTCTCGTCCTCATCCTGGGTCTGCTGACCCGGTGGAGCGCACTCGCCGGCGCCCTGCTGATGCTCGCCTTCATCGCCGGCATCGCGTCCGCGTGGGCGCGCGGCCTGTCCATCGACTGCGGCTGCTTCGGCACCGGTGGGCCCGTGGACCCCGACGACACCGCCTACCTGGAGGAGATCGTGCGGGACGCCGCGCTGGCCGCGGCCGGCCTGTGGCTGGTGGTCCGCCCGCGCTCCCTGTTTGCCCTCGACACCCTGCTGTTCCGCCGGCCCCCGGCACCGACCGACACGGACCCGGCCTCCCCGCATACCTCATCGTCCGTCACGAAAGGCGCCTCCTGATGCCCCGTCCGACCGTCAAGACCGCACCGCCCCCGAAGAAGGGGCCCTCGATGGGGCTCATCGGTGGCGTGGTGGCCCTCGTTGTCGCGATCATCGCGGTGGCCGTCTACATCGCCGTGCGACCGGACCCGGTGGGCGACGGTGACAGCGCCTCGATCACCGGCGGTGGGGCAAGCTCCCCGAGCGCACTACCGGGCGCCGGTGGGATTCGGGTGGGCACCGGCGGGGACGACGTCCCGGCGGTCCACATCTACGAGGACTTCCAGTGCCCGTGGTGCGGACTGCTCGAACGGACCTCCGGCGAGGCGTTTATCGAGGCCGCCGAGCGCGGCGAGATCCAGCTGACCTTTACGCTGATGTCCTTCCTGGACGGCAACCTGGGCAACGACTCCTCGATCCGCAGCGCGAACGCCGCCATGTGCGCCGACGACCAGGGTCGGTTCGTGCCCTACCACCAGGCGCTCTACGCCGACCAGCCGGAGGAGGGTGCGGGCTGGACCGACGAGGACCTCATCGGCATCGCCGAGCAGGTGGGCGTGGAGGACATCGACGCCTTC
>DATGRS010000162.1:0-9471 GCA_035303365.1 Ornithinicoccus sp. | reverse complement strand
GCCGCACGGTCCCGACGAGGTGGGCCTGGGGCCGTGGCCGGGCGCCTGGCCCGAGGGCGAGCAGTACGACGCTGAGCTGCTCGCGCACGGGGACCGACGCAACGTCGTCGACCGCTACCGCTACTGGACGCACGAGGCGATCGTCGCCGACCTGGACACCCGACGGCACGGCTTCCACGTCGCGGTCGAGAACTGGGGCCACGACTTCAACATCGGCTCGGTGATCCGCACCGCCAACGCGTTCAACGCCGCGGCGTTCCATATCGTCGGGCGCCGCCGCTGGAACCGGCGGGGCGCGATGGTCACCGACCGCTACCAGCACGAGCACCACCACCCCGACGTCCAGCACCTGCTCGACTGGGCGGCCGCGCAGGAGGGCGGTGCCGGCATCCCGGTGATCGGCCTGGACAACGTGCCGGGCGCGGTCCCGCTCGAGAGCTACCGGCTCCCGGAGCGGTGCGTGCTCCTGTTCGGCCAGGAGGGGCCCGGTCTGAGCCCCGAGGCCGTGGCAAGCTGCCACGCCCTGCTGGAGATCACCCAGCACGGGTCGACCCGGTCGATCAACGCCGGCGCCGCGGCCGCGATCGTGATGTACCACTGGGCGCTGCAGCACGCCTGAGCGGTCACGCAACCCGGCCTGCGCAGCCCCCGAGCTCCGCACGCAGCTGCGGCTGCGGCTCGGGGTGCCGACTCCTGGCCACCGTCCCGGAGCGCCGGTCAACCTCATGGCCAGAGACAAGTGGGAGGCCCGAGATCACCCTGCCCCGCGGCATACGCGGTGTGGAACGATGGGCCGCAAGGACCGATCCCGCACCGCACCCCTCACCGAGGAGGACCCCATGCCCATCGCGACCCCAGAGGTCTACGCCGAGATGATCGACCGGGCGAAGGCCGAGAACTTCGCCTACCCGGCGATCAACGTCACCTCGAGCCAGACCCTCAACGCCGCCCTCAAGGGCTTCGCCGACGCCGGCAGCGACGGCATCGTCCAGGTGTCGACCGGCGGCGCCGAGTACCTCTCGGGGCAGGGTGTGAAGGACATGGTTGCCGGCTCGCTCGCCTTCAGCGCCTTCGCCTACGAGGTCGCCAAGAAGTACGACATCAACATCGCGCTGCACACCGACCACTGCCCCAAGGACAAGCTGGACGGGTTCGTGCGCCCGCTGCTGGACGCCTCGATCGAGCGGGTCAAGAACGGCGGCCTGCCCTACTTCCAGTCGCACATGTGGGACGGCTCGGCCACCCCGCTGGAGGAGAACCTGCAGATCGCCGGGGAGCTGCTCGAGCTGTCCGCCCAGGCCCGCACGATCCTCGAGGTCGAGATCGGGGTCGTGGGTGGCGAGGAGGACGGCGTGGCCAACGAGATCAACGAGAAGCTCTACACCACCCCGGACGACGCGATCGCCACCATCAGGGCCCTCGGTGGCGCCGACAAGGCCCGCTACCTGACCGCGCTGACCTTCGGCAACGTCCACGGCGTCTACAAGCCCGGCGGCGTCAAACTGCGCCCGGAGATCCTCAAGGCCGCCCAGGAGGCAGCGGCCAAGGAGCTGGGGCTCTCCGACGGCGAGCGACCGTTCGACCTCGTCTTCCACGGTGGCTCGGGCTCCAGCGCCCAGGAGATCTCCGATGCCGTCGACTACGGGGTGGTCAAGATGAACATCGACACCGACACGCAGTACGCGTTCACCCGCCCGGTCGCCGGCTTCATGATGCAGAACTACGACGGCGTCCTGAAGATCGACGGCGAGGTGGGCAACAAGAAGATGTATGACCCCCGCACGTGGGGCAAGGAGGCCGAGGCCAGCATGACCGCCCGGGTGGTCGAGGCGTGCGAGAACCTCCGCTCGGCCGGGAAGCACCAGTGACCCTGGGCAGCGGGGCAGTCATGGGCGGCGGCGACAACCTCCTGGGCATCCCCGAGACGCACCTGCCCGAGGACGGGGCGGCCGCGCGGCTCGAGCAGGGCATCGACCCGCGCGAGGTGGCCGCGGGACAGACCACCTCGAGCATGGCGTGGGCGGTCCTGGGCGAGCACGCCCTGTCCGAGGGAGGTGACCTGGAGGCGTATGCGTTCGCGCGCACCGGATACCACCGCGGGCTCGACGCGCTGCGCCGGTCCGGCTGGAAGGGCCAGGGTCCGATCCCGTGGAGCCATGCGCCGAACCGTGGCTTCCTGCGGGCGCTGGCGGTCCTCTCCAAGGCGGCGGGACGCATCGGCGAGGTGGACGAGCAGCAGCGCTGCGCCGCCTTCCTGCGCGACTCCTCGACCGAGGCGGCCCGCGAGCTCGGCCTCTGAGCGGGCGACCGGCATCCGCCTCGGGCATGGAGGCGGCCGGTGGCCACCGTCCGTAGACGGCGACCCCGGCCGCGTCCCCCCGGTGTGTCAGGCTCGTTGTCCCCGAAACGCTGCGCCTGACTCGTCACATCTTGCCCCAACATATCCGCCAAACGTGGCACAACGTTGCCACTGGCCCTAACCTGCCATCTGTGAAGCCTCAACATTCAGTGGTCCAGTTGGACGACGAGGCGCAGGTACTCTACCGGCACATCCTGCGGCGAGCCCCAACAACAATCGAAGAACATGCCGCCGACCTCGGGTGGACCAGGACCAAGGCAGCCCGCCTGTTGGCTGAGCTGGAGTCGCTGCGCCTGATCCACCTGACCGAGGGGGCGGTCATCCGCGCCGAGGACCCCCGGCTCAGCCTGGGCCGGCTGCTTGACGCCGAGGAGAGCACCCTCGCGGCGCGACGCCAGCAGCTCCTCGAGGTCCGGCAAGGCATCGTGAGCTTCGAGGCGGACTTCCGCAGCGGTCTGCTCCTCTCCGGCCCCCGGATCCCGCCGTGGGAGCGCATCGCGGCCTCTGACGTCCCCACAGTGATCGAGCGGCTGGCGCTCACCTCGCAAGGCGTGCTGCGTCAGGTGACCTCGACGTTGGCGACGGGCCCCGGCCACCTGGAGTCGGTCAGGCGCCTGTGGGCAGAGCTGGTGGCGGGTGGCCGTGAGCAGCGGTCTGTCTTCCCCCTGTCGGTGCTGGACCATCCGGAGTCGCGCCAGCTCGCGACGATCCGGGCCGACGCGGGCGAGCGCCAGCGCTACCTGGAGGAGGTGCCGCTGGACTTCATCGTCTTCGGCGACGGCGGCGTGCTGCTGACCGACGAGGACGACCCCAGCGGCACCGACTCCGACATGCTCCTCGTCCTGTCCCCGAACCTGCAGAGCATCTTCACCTCGCTCTTCGAGGAGCTCTGGCGACGCGCTGACCCGGTCCACGAGGGCGGAGCAGCCCAGGGCGACCTCCGGCTGCTGGAGCTGCTCGCGCTCGGCTTCAAGGACGAGGCGATCGCCCGACACCTTGGCCTCGGGCTGCGGACGGTACGTCGACGGCTGTCAGCGCTGATGGACGAGCACGGGGTCGAGACGAGGTTCCAGCTGGGGCTCGCGGTCGCCCGGCGAGGGCTGCTGGGCTGAGCGGCGGTGGGCGTCGCGGCCACGGGTGTCCATTCGCGGCCGAGGCCCACCAGCTCGTGCGCTCAGGCAGTCTGTCCCACCGCATGCCCGGCCGTCGCGCTGCTCCCCAGCACCTCGGCGGCGGTCTGCCAGTGGCCGATCGAGGAGCGCCACACCGCGACGGCCAGCGCCCCGAACACCAAGGCGTAGAGCGCCACGGAGGCGTAGAGGGCCCACTCAGAGAGGCTGGAACCGGCGAACTCGACGACGACCCAGAGGACCATGGCCGGCCCGAGCCACCGAGGGCCTATCCCGCCACGCCAGGCGGCCACGCCCAGCAGGATGAACCCGAGCACCGTGCCGAGCAGCCCGGCCGCCATGATCGGGATCGCGATGCCCTCCTCGCCGCGGGCGAGGACGGCAGCGTGTGTCTCCAGCGAGCCCAGGTCCTCGGCCATGGTGAGCATCACGAGGTTCACGCCCCCATAGACCGCATGCCCGAAAGCGCCCAGGACTATCAGAACTCCGCCGATGCCGGCCAGCACCGGGACCCGTGCACGCAGCAGGTGAACCACACCCAGGATCCCTACTGCCAGGAACAGCTGGGACCCGGTGAACCCGAGGGCGGAGACCGTGGCGGCCCCCTGGTCGGCGGCGATCGCCACCAGCGCGTCGTCGGTGCCCCCGGAGAAGTCGGGCATCAGCAGCAGGCTGACCACGGTGAGTGCAGCGCACGCCACCAGAGACATCGCGACGGCGGAGCGGGTGAGCTTGGCAGGACTCATGATGCGTTCCTCACGGTTCGGGACGACCCGGATGGTCGACCTGCCCCGACGCTAGGAGACGCCGGCACCGTCGCGGATCGGCCAGTCGTCCCGCCGAGAGCGCCGCAGGTCGCACGGGCGGCACCGCCTGGGTCCACGACCGGACCATGGGGCAGTCAACTCAAGGATGATGACGGGGCTGCACACCAGCGCCTAGATTGAGGCGGTGCAACGGCTGAGCAGGCGGCAGTGGATGGTCGACATCGGGGTCGCCGTCCTGCTGACGACGGTGGGGCTGCTCGAGGTCTGGGTGCCCTTGGACTCGGTGGGGGGCAACGGGTCGAACGTGGTCAGCACGATCGGCTTGGTCGTCTTCGCCGTCTGCCTGAGCCAGCGCAGGGCAAGGCCGTGGGTAGCGCTCGCCGGCGTGCTTGTATGGCCCGTCCTCGGGGTGGCCAGCGGCGGCGCCGACAACATGCACCTGCTCTTCTTCGGCCAGCTGGTGCCTCTGCTGGTCCTCACCTACTCCATCGCCCGGCACGGCCAGGGCTCCTACCGCTGGATCGGGACGGCCGCCGCAGCCTTCTTCATCATCTTCGCCGATCTCTTCGTGCCGTTGCTGCAGGATCTGAACGAGCTGATCTTCCACTGGGGTGCGCTGACCCTGGCCTGGTTGACGGGTCACGGGCTGCGGGTGGCCGCGGACCGGGCTGCGGCGGAGGCGTTGCGGGCGCACCAGGCCGAGGCCACCTCCCGCGAGGGCGCGCTCCGAGCGATCTCCGACGAGCGCGCGCGCATCGCCCGCGAGCTGCACGACATCGTGGCCCACTCCGTGGGCGTCATGGTCGTCCAGGCTGGCGCGGCGGAGCAGGTGGTGGAGGACGACCCCGAGTTCGCCCGTCGGGCACTGTCGACGATCCGCACCACCGGGTCTGCTGCGCTCGACGAGATGCGTCGGCTGGTCGCGATGCTGCGTGACCCCGAGCTCGGGCAGGACCTGGCCCCGCAACCCGGGATCGCCGCCCTCCCTGACCTCGTCGAGTCCGCTCGGGACTCCGGCCTCGAGGTCGACCTCGAGGTGAGCGGCGACCCACCGCACCTCCCAGCGGGACTGGACCTCACGGCATACCGCATCGTCCAGGAGGCGCTGACCAACGTGCGCCGCCATTCGGAGGCGAGCCGCGCGCAGGTCACGATGGACTTCCTCCCCGGCGCGCTGGAGATCCGGGTGAGTGACGGCGGTCCGGCGCGGGCGGCGGAGCGGGCGCCGGGCCACGGGCTGCTCGGGATGCGCGAGCGCGTCGCGCTCTTCGGCGGGCAGGTCGAGACGGACACCTCCGAGGACGGGTTCACGGTGCGGGCCGTGCTGCCGCTGGAGCGCGTATGACGGACCGCTCGCCCCTGTCCTCACCTCCGGCAGCGGCCACGGCGCCGGGCCACGCGACGTCCGTGCTCGTCGTCGACGACCAGGAGCTGGTGCGGATGGGCTTCCGGCTGATCCTGGAACGAGCCGGCCTTGAGGTGCTGGGCGAGGCGGGCGACGGGATCGAGGCCGTCGAGGCCGTCCGGGAGCTGCGTCCCGACGTGGTGCTGATGGACATCCGGATGCCGCGCCTTGATGGGGTCGAGGCGACGCGACGCATCGTTGCGCTGACCCCGCCGGTGCCGAAGGTGTTGGTGCTCACGACCTTCGACCTTGACGAGTACGTCTACCAGGCGGTGCGCGCCGGCGCCTCAGGGTTCCTGCTCAAGGACGTGCGGCCCGAGGACCTGGTGCACGCCGTCCACGTCGTCGCCCGCGGGGAGTCCATGCTGGCACCCTCGCTGATCGCGCGGCTGCTGGAGCAGTTCACCTCGCGGCCTCGTGCGGGGACGCCGCCTCCCGCACTGGCCGACCTGACCGCGCGCGAGATGGAGGTGGCTCGGCTCGTCGCCCGCGGCCTGTCCAACGCCGAGATCGGCGCGCGGCTGTTCCTGAGCGAGGCGACCGTCAAGACCTATGTCTCACGGATCCTGACCAAGCTGGACCTGCGCGACCGCCTGCAGATCGCGGTGCTGGCCTACCAGTCCGGGCTCGTCCAGGCCGGCGAGGCGGCCGACTGACGATGAGTTCTGCCGCTGCGCGTGGTCAGTAGGACATGACCGCAGACACTCTGGACACGCGCATGCTCGAGACCGACGGGGCGACCATCGTGTATGACGTGCAGGGACCGCTCCCTCCGGCCGACGGGAGACCCGTGCTGCTCATGGTGGGGCAGCCGATGGACGCCAGCGGCTTCCGCCCGCTGGCCGCGCACTTCTCGGACCGGACGGTGGTCACCTACGACCCGCGCGGGTTCGGGCGCAGCACCCGCAGCGACGGCGAGGTGACCAACTCACCCACGGTGCAGGCCGAGGACCTGCACGCCCTGATCCGGGACCTGGGCGCCGGCGCGGTCGAGGTCTTCGCCAGCAGTGGGGGTGCGGTGAGTGCGCTGGCGCTCGTGACGGCATACCCAGGTGACGTCGCGGTGCTGGTCGCGCACGAGCCGCCGCTGCTGCACACCCTCCCCGACGCCGAGGCGGCACAGCGAGCGACGCAGGCGACCCAGGAGACCTACCAGGCCAAGGGATGGGGCGCGGGGATGGCGTCCTTCCTGGCGATGACCATGTGGCGGGGCGAGTTCACCGACGAGTACTTCGCCCAGCCCACCCCCGACCCCGCCCAGTTCGGGCTGCCGACCGAGGACGACGGCTCCCGCGACGACCC
Source organism: Ornithinicoccus sp. (assembly GCA_035303365.1). Taxonomy (GTDB): domain Bacteria; phylum Actinomycetota; class Actinomycetes; order Actinomycetales; family Dermatophilaceae; genus Ornithinicoccus. Next base: position 2,508 of record DATGRS010000162.1, on the reverse strand, counting down.
GCTGATGACCGGCCACTCCGCGTCGATCGCCGAGTACCGACTGGACGTCGAGGCGCTGAAGGCGGCACCGACCCGGGTGGTGCTCGGCGTCGGCGAGGAGTCACGGGACACCTTCACCGGCCGCACGGCGATCGGCACTGCCGAGCTGCTCGGGCAGGAGGCCGTGGTCTTCCCGAGCCACCACGGCGGCTTCGCCGGGGAGGAGACCGGCTACCCGGGCAGGCCGAGGGAGTTCGCCGAGCGGCTCCGCGAGGTGCTGGACGGCTGAACCTCTGCGACGACGGGACCGTCCGCCGGTCTGGCGCCGAAGCTGCCCCGCACGCCGAACGAGGCCCTGCGGCTGGCCCTCCGGAGCGTCGCGAGGAGGGCCGGCCCGACCAGCACGATGAGCACCGCGTTGGTGATCGCGCGTCCGGTGTCCCAGCCCAGCGTCGAGGTGAAGAACGTGAAGACCACGAACCGGTGCAGGTTGTCGAACACCGGTGCCCCCGGCTGGTAGGCGAGCGAACCCTCGACGCCAGCCACCTGCACGCCGCCGACGAACGGCCAGAACCACAGGGTCATCAGCGCCCCGAAGGCATAGGCGGCGAGAACGCCGTAGCCGGCGAGCATGGCGATCTCCCAGCGCCCGCTGACCCGTCGTGGCAGCAGCCCGGCGAAGAGTCCGATCCAGGCGGAGACGAGCATCTGGAAGGGCAGCCACGGGCCCACGCCCGCGGTCAGCAGCGCGGAGGCGAACATCGAGGTGCAGCCGAGCACGAAGCCGAAGCCGGGGCCGAACACCCGCCCGGCCAGCACCGTCAGGAAGAAGACGACCTCGATGCCGGCGGTCCCGGCGCCCAGTGGACGGAGCGCGGCGTTGACCGCGGACAGGACACCCAGCATCGCCAGGGCCTTCGAGTCCATCCCGCCCTCGCTGACCTCCGCGAGCACGATGAGCACGAGGGCCGGGAGCACCGCCATGAAGACGAACGGTGCGTCGACCGTGTGCTGCACGACGGCCGGCTCGGCGTGGGCGAACAGCGGCCAGGCGAACATCGCCAGGCCGGCCACGGAGACCAGGGTGATCGCCAGGGCGGACCGGGGCCCGAGCCGGACGGCGTCGACGCGGCGGCCACTCATCCGGCACCCCCAGCAGGTATGCCGGCACGCGCCGCCGCGACCTGCTCCACCGTGAGCCACGGTGGGCCGAGCACCTTGGCCACCTGGGGGGCGAACATCGGGGACGCACCGATCACCTCGGCGGCCGGGCCGTCGGCGACGACCTCCCCCTCGGCCATGACGACGACGCGCTGCGCCACGTGCGCGACGAACTCCACATCATGCGTCGCCACGACAACCGCCTTGCCCGACGCAGCCAGCTCGCGGACGATGCCGGCCAGCTCCGCCTTGGCGCGGTAGTCCAGGCCACGCGTCGGCTCGTCGAGCATCAGCACATCAGGGGCCGCCACCAGCTGGACCGCCAGCACCAGGCTGAGCCGCTGTCCCTCCGACAGGTCGCGCGGATGGTGCTGGCCGTCGATGCCGGGAGCGATCCGGTCGAGCAGGGCACGGCAGGCGCCCGCCTCGCGCTCGGACTCGCGGTCGGCCGCCGCGCACTCGGCGTCGACGGTCTCGAGGTAGAGCAGGTCCGACGCGGACTGCGGCACGAGTCCGACGAGCTCGCGGGCCTCCCGGGCGGGGACCGCGCCGGGGTCCTTGCCCTGGACGTCGACCATGCCCGACTGGCGCGGCCCGGACCCCTGCAGCGCCCACAGCAGGGAGGACTTGCCCGAGCCGTTGCGGCCCATCAGGGCGGTGACGCTGCCCTGCTGCAGCGTCAGGTTGACGCCGCGGACCGCGATGACGTCGCCGTAGCGCACGACGACTCCGCGGGCGACCAGCGCCTCTCGGATCGGGCCGTCGGGGAGCGGGGCATCGGCGCTCTTGTACGGGACCGGAGCATCGGCACGCTCGTCCGGGAGCGGGGCATCCCCACGGCGTCTTGCCGCAGGTTCGGTCTCTTGGGGCTGGTTATAACCGGCTCCAAGAGGCACAAGGCGCCCCAAGTCGGCTGCATCGCGGGAGGGGGCGTCGGCAAGAGACGCGAGCTCGGCCAGCGAGGCGAGCTCGGCGCGCAGCGGGCCCGCCATCCGCCGGGCGTCGCGGACGGACAGCGGCAGCGGCGACCAGCCGGCGATGCGACCCAGCTCGACCACCGGGGGCGCCACCGGGGAGGTCTCGAGGACCGCACCCGGCATGCCCGAGACCACGACACCGTCGCCGGGCAGGAGCACCATGCGATCGGCATACTGCACGACCCGCTCCATGCGGTGCTCGGCCACGACGACGGTGACGCCCAGGTCGTGGACCAGCCGGGTGATCGCAGCGAGTGCGTCCTCCGCAGCCGTCGGGTCCAGGGCGGAGGTCGGCTCGTCGAGCACCAGCACCCGCGGGCCCATCGTGAGCACCGAGCCGATGGCCACCCGCTGCTGCTGCCCGCCGGACAGCGTCCGCAGCGGTCGGCGC
>DATGRS010000161.1:0-4169 GCA_035303365.1 Ornithinicoccus sp. | reverse complement strand
CGACCGGCGTGCGCGACTTCATCGCTGACAACGTCATCGGCGTCTATCACACGATGGAGGACTTCACTGGTCGGGCTGAGGGCGACCCGCGACCCGCCGACGGAGTGGTGACCGGGCAGGAACCCACACCCCAGTGAGGCGTGTTATCACTTGTCGACATAAGTGATAACCAAGCGGCTCAGCTCAGGGCGCCGGGCATCGCCGTCCGGACGATCTCGCGCATCGGCACGGTCGCCTCGAGCTGAGACAGGACCGCGAGCCCACCCAGCCAGACCCGCTGGATCAGGACGTACTGCGGCGGCAGGTTGAGCGTCACACCCACGCGGAATCCATCGGTGCGGGGGTCCTGCAGGTCGGAGAACATCTCGCGCATCCACTCGCGGCTGAAGGTGAACTCCTCAGCCTGCAGGGGCCCGAGGAACCGGTCGACGAACCCGCGAACCGCCTCGGCGTCGACCGACACCGACCCGCGCACGAAGCCCTCCTCGCGCAGCACGTCGACCAGCTCCTCGGCGTCGCCGTACGCGGCTGCGGCAAGCACCCGGGTCAGCCCCTCGGGCAGCCCGTCCGGCAGCCGGTTGACCGCGCCGTAGTCGAGCACCCCCAGCCGGCCGTCCGGCGTCAGCAGGAAGTTGCCCGGGTGCGGGTCGGCGTGCAGCAGGCCCGCCCGCGCCGGGGCCTCGAGCAACAGACGGAGGTATGCCGCACCCGCCCTGTCGCGCTCTTCTTGAGGTGCGTGGTCGATCAGGGTGGACAGGGGCACCCCGTCCATCCACTCGGACACCAGCACCCGTTGGGCCGCCATCACCACGCCGGGGATCGCATAGACCGGGTCGTCGGCGTAGAACTGGGCGAACTGGTCCTGCGCGTCGCCCTCCAGCCGGTAGTCGACCTCCTCCTCCAGCCGGCGCCGCAGCTCCTCCAGGATCGGGCCCATGTCCATGCCGGGGACCAGTCCGGCGCTGACCCGGGCGAACCGGCTCAGTGCGGTGATGTCGGCCATCAGCGCCTGCTCGGCGCCGGGGTACTGCACCTTGACCGCCACCGGGCGACCGTCACGCCATACGCCTCGGTGCACCTGACCGATCGAGGCCGCCGCGGCGGCGGACTCGTCGAAGGAGGCGAAGAGCGAGCGCCAGTCCTCGCCCAGCTCGTCGGCCAGGACCCGCGAGACGGCCTCGCCGGACAGTGCCGGCGCGGCGGACTGCAGGCGCGTCAGGCTCTCCCGGTAGGGCGCGACCTGCTCCGGCGGCATCCCCGACTCCATCAGGGAGAGGAACTGACCCACCTTCATCGCCCCACCCTTGAGGCCACCGAGCACCTCGAAGAGCTGGCGGGCGGACTCGGCCTGGCGCTGCGCGAGCACCTCCTCCGCGGACTGGCCGGACAGCCGACGGCCCATGCCGCGGACGGCGCGAGTGGCAGCGCCCAGCGGCAGGGTCGACAACCGGGCGGCACGCGCCAGACCGGCCTGGGGTGGCTCGCCCATGGGCCTTCCTCTCACTCGCAGTGCTGTCCCCCGCTGGCTCCGTCACGACAGCCTGCCGGGAGGCTCGCAGGGTCGCTCGACAAGGCAACGCCCGGCTCGCACGCACTGTTCCGCTCACGCACTCACAGCGAGAGCGAGTCCTGGCTCTTGTCGAGACCGTCGATGATGCGCCCCACGATGTCGTTCATCGTGACGAGTCCGACGAGCTCGTTCTTGTCGGTCACCGCGAGGCGGTTGATGACGTAGCGGTCCATGATCGCAGCCGCGTTGCGCACCGACAGCTCCGGGTGCACCGTGAGGGTCGGAGTCTGGGCGACGTCATAGACGTTGATCAGGTCGATGTCCCCTTCCTCCGCGACGATGGTCCGCAGGATGTGGGAGTACGACAGCAGGCCGAACGCGTCGTGCGGCCCCCTGCGGTCGACGACCAGGCTCTTGACGCCCCGCTCGCCCATCATGACGAGGGCCTCGCGCAGCGTCGCGAACGGAGAGACGCGGTAGACGTCGGTGATCATGACGTCGGAGACGATCAACATGCTCTCAACCTTCCTTCTCGTGCAGTCGTTTGTCGAACGAGAGCACTTGTTGCATATCGAGCCCGGCCACGTGCTCGACCGGGAGGCTGAACGCCAGCCCCTGCGAGTCGCCGTTCTTGTTGAGCAGCTCACGCATCGCCTTGAGGATCCCCATGGCGACACCCCGGGCGACAACCATGACCAGGACGCTCTGGGAGCCCTCGAACGTCAGCCCGAAGAAGCTCTTGCGGGCGACCGCGCTGAGCCCCTTGCCGGACAGCACGGTGACGCCGGTGGCACCCTCGGCCTGGGCCCGTTGGACGGCCTGGTCCTCCATGTCCTCCGGGGTGATGGCGACGACGACCACAAATCTCATGGAACTCTCCTCCTATGGCGTGATTCCTGGATGATGGCGTAGCTGAGCACTGAGATGACGGGGAACATCGAGGCGAAGGCGATCAGGCCGAAGCCGTCGATGAGCGGGTCGCGCCCAGGCACACCGGTGGCGAGCCCGATGCCGAGCGCGGTCACCACCGGCACCGTGATCTCCGAGGTGGTCACTCCCCCGAGGTCGAAGGCGAGAGCGACGATCCGCGGCGGGGCGAGGAGCGTGAGGACGATGACGGCGGCGTAGCCTGCGGTCACATAGACGTGGAGCGGGTCGCCGGCGAGGATCCGGTAGGACCCGAGCGTGATGCCGACTCCGACGCCGAGGGCGACCAGGAGCCGGAGCACCCCCGCGCTCACCCGCCCCGGCGCGGCCTCCTCGGCCTGTTCGCCGATGGCGATCAGCGCCGGCTCGGCCAGCGTCGTCGCAAAGCCGACGAGGAAGGCGAAGAGCAGGATCAGGACGGGCAGGTCCCGGGCGATGAGCTGCTCCGCGAGCAGCCTCCCGAGGGGCAGCAGCCCCATCTTCAGGCCCACGACGAACGCATAGAGCCCGACGACCACGAGGACGAACCCCAGCGTCGTCCGGGCGGGCCGCGGGATGCCCCGCCGCAGGACGACGAGCTGGAAGAGGAGGACGACCACCACGAGGAGGGCGACGTCATTGAGTATGCCGGCCAGCCCCGCGAGCACATCGCCGACACCGTCGATCTGGACCGGTTCGACGGTGCGGACCCGGACCTCGGCCCGGCTGGCGTCCGTGGCCCCGCGGTAGACGAGCATCCCGTAGATCTGGACGGTGATCATCGGCACCATCACCGCGAGCGCGACCAGCCCGAAGCCGTGGAGCAGCAGGGTCCGTCCCCGGAGCGCTCCGGCCAGGCCCAGTCCCACCGCGGCGATCAGTGGGACCGTGACGATGTTGGTGGTGACCCCGCCAGAGTCGTAGGCGAGGCCCACGATCTCGGGGGGCGCGGCATACGTCACGAGGATGACGAGGACATAGCCGGTGATGACGAACCAGTGGATCCGCCAGCCCACGACGGCGCGCACGATGCCCAGCACGATGACTAGGCCGACGGACGCGGCGATGAGGAGCCGGAGGGTGAGGGCGTCGATCTGCCCCCCGCTCACCGCCTCGGCCTGCTCGGCCACGGCGAGGAGCGCCGGCTCGGCGATCACGGCGGCGGCCCCGAGGAGGAATCCGAACGCCAGGAGCGGCGCCAGCGCGCGCTTCCTCGCGAACTGCGACGCCAGGCTCTTGCCGAGCGGGAAGACGCTGAGGTCGAGCCCCTGGAGGAAGACCGCGATCCCCAGTGCGACGACGAGCATCCCCACGACCAGCGTGCCGAGGTCCTCGGGGACCTCCCCGATGACGAGGACCTGGAACGCGGCGACGATGGCCACGATCGGCACGAGGCTGATCAGCGCGCCCCTCAGCCTCACCAGGAGGTCTTGCGCGTACTCGCGCATGCGCCCTCCTCCCGGACCGGTATGACGAGGGTACCGAGGAGGACCTTTCCGGGCAGTGTCAGCCGGATCCTTGAGCTGTCAGGCCCACGCCAGCGTCACCGAGACCGCGACGGCATAGACCGCACCGAGGAGCGTCACGGCGGCCAGCACCGGCCACCCCTGACGGGCCCGCGCGGACAGCACACCACCGACGGCCCACAGCAGGCCGAAGTAGGCCAGACTCAGGACGTCGTCCTCGTGCGCGCTCTCAAAGACTCCACCGGCTGCCCTCCAGGCGACGGCGGCCAGGGCCGCGGTCAACGACA
>DATGRS010000160.1:0-4267 GCA_035303365.1 Ornithinicoccus sp. | reverse complement strand
GCGGCTGTCGGCTCCGGCCGTGTCGTGCGCCGCACCCCCAGGTCCCGCAGGTGACGGTCGAAGTCGGCGTCCGGCGCGAAGTACGACTTGAACACCACCGGCGCCTGACCCTCGAACTCCGCCACCCCCACACCCCGGGACGCCTTCTCGTCCTCGGCGATGTACTCCGGCACCTCCGGCGCCTTCTCCGGGTTCGCGAACGCGTGCCCGCGCTGCTGCTTCGACGGGTTCGCACCCAGCAGCACACGGTTCGGGATGTTCAGCTTGATCGCCGGCGGGATACCCGTGTTCGACTGCGCCTGCTGCGAGGCGTACAGCAGACGGATACCCGCGGCCCGCATCTCGGCGGGGATCTTCGTCAGCGTGACCGCGAGCATGTCCTGCGCGGCGGCCCGCATCTCCGCCTCGACCCGCATCGGATGGTCCTTCGGCAGCGACTTCGGGATCGGGTCCTTCGTCAGCAGCCCCGACAGCTCGTCCACGACCAGGGTGATGATCGGGTTCTGCGCCCGCACCGACGCCGGCAGGTCCTGCCACTTCTTCGCGCCGTGCTCGTCGAACAGCTTCCCCCGACGCTGCCCCTCCTCGTAGACCAGGGTGACCACCGTCAACGCCTGCTCGAGGCTGTCGCAACCCCAGCCGTGGTCACGCACGTACGGCTTCATCCACTCGAAGTCCGCCTTCTTGTGCGGGACGTCGATCACCGCTACCTCGTGGCCGACGGCCAACGCCCCGTAGATGAACCCGTTGATCGACACCGACTTTCCGGACCCCGCCAGGCCCTGCACCAGCAAACCGACCGTGCCGTCGAGGTTCACCGCCAGGGTGCGTGACTGCTCCCCCGGCGCCGGCAGCGTCTGCCCGATACCGATGCGGAACACGTCCGGCTTGGACCGGAACGGGTAGGCGTAGGCGGGCGCGAACATGGGCCGCTCCCCCGGGATGATCCTCGCCGTCAGCTTCGCCGCGTCGGCCCGCACGTACCAGCCGGGTGCACCCACCACAGCCTCAGCCACCTCGACCAGCTTGTCGTAGTGCTTCGACGGCGTGTACGTGCGCGGCAGCTGGATGTTGAACGACCCGTCGGCGGCCCGCTTGACCTGCACCTCCCACGGCTTGACACCCAGGGCGGTGGCGACCGCCCCACGGCAACGGACCTCGTCCTCGGTCAGCCTCGTCATCACCGCCCGCCCCACGAACGGGTCGAACAGGGTGAGCGTGTACCCAGGGTTCGCGTCCTCGAACTTCGCGGCGATGCGGTCCCCGTCCGACGGCTTCGTGCCGCGGGCCAACCCGAGCACCATCTGGTCACCCTGCGCAGCGACCTGGGTGTTCGCCGCCTGCCGGGTGGCGATGAGCGACCCCGCCTCGGTGTCGACCGCCTCCACCTCCCAGCCCGGCCCGTGCTTCTCCGCCAGCTTCGCCAGCACCGCCTCCGTGTGCGACGGCTTCCGCTCGTCGAACCGCTCCGGCAGCTTCACACGCACTCGTTCGATCGCCACGGCAGTCCTCACGCTCGTCCGGTCCAAGGGGTGTTCTGACCCCACCCCATACGCACCCCGCGCCCCCTTGTGCGGGAAACCCCACCCGGCGCCACGTTCACCCGTCCGAACTGCCCGCACCCGCACACACCAGTGGCAGGACCCTCGCGGTGCGTATGGGGTCCGGAAGAAGGGCCCCGAGCCCTCCACGAACGAAAGGCAACCACCGTGATCGAGCTCCGCAAGCCCTGGAACGACCTCTGGGGCCCCATCAAGGCTGCCGCGGGCGGTGAGATCGTCACGATCCTCGCCGTCATCGGCGTCGCCATCATCGCCTTCGCCCTGGTGAAGTTCTTCTGGGACAAGCGCCGCGGCGGTGGCGGTGGCCTCGGCAACCTCATCTGGCCCCTCATCATCGGCGGCATCCTCGCCGGCCCGGACGTCATCATCCCGATCCTCCTCGGGCTCGTCGAGATCGTCCTCAACCCGGTCATCAACCTCATCAGCCGCCTCGCCGGCTGACCAGGGCCCGCCGCTGACACCATGACCGACCAGGAGCTGGCAGTGCCCAGCGTCTACACGCTCACGACCATCACCGGCCGTCGCCGCAACGACGACCGGGAGACGATCGTGATGTCGTTCGAGATGCGCCGCAGGACGTTCCTCCTGACACTCCTCGGGGTGCTGCCCTCCTCGGTCATCGGCATGATCGCGGCCCTGTTCATCGGCTCCTACGGTCTGCTCGTCGGGGCGGCCGTACTCGGCGCGTGGTCCTACCTCGTGCTGCACCAGTCCCGCACCGGGCTCCGGCTCACCACATGGCGGGCGCTCCTCGACCGTCGGGCCGCCAAGCGCACCCTGGGCCAGTTCGTCCAGTGCGGGCAGGTCGTCCTCGCCGGCCCACCCGAGCACGTGCAGGTGCTGCAGTCGATGGTGCTCACCACCCCCAGCGCCGAGGACGACCCCGCGGCACCCCTCATGACCGCCGGCACGGACACCCCCACCCGGCCCGTCACCACCCGCCCCGGGCACCGCACCGCGTCAACGCGCACCACCCCCGACACCTACGCCGACCTCTGAACCCACGGAGACACACTGATGGCACCCCTCGGTCGCACGAGCCCCGCCACGCGGGTCCTGCTGCGCGTGCTGGCGGCCCTCATGGTCGCGGCCGCGCTGCTGCTCGTGCACGCCACCACCGCCCAGGCCGCACCCCCCGACCCGGCCGGTGCCGCGTACTCCGCCCGGTGCGCCACCACCGACGCCTCAGCCGCGGCACGGGTCGCAGGCGACGACCTGCTGCCGGTGAACCGGTGGTCGCCCGCCACGAACAACTTCCACTCCCGCACCGACGGCGTCCTCGGGGCCCTCAACGCCGTCCAGCGTGACGTCGGTGCCGGCATGTTCATGTCCATCGGCAACGGCCTGTGGGCCGTCACCTCCGACATCACCCTGTTCGCCGCCCGGTTCTGCATCCTCGACACCGCCGGAACCGCCGTCGACGCCACCGCCGGCGACCTCATGAAGTCCCTCGTCTCCGGTGGCCTCGCCCCCTACCTCGTCGCCCTCATCGTCGGGGCGTTCGGGTTCGGCATCTGGAACGGGTACCGCCGCCGCGGCGCCGTCGACTGGAAGCAGATGGGCCTCAAGGCCGGTGCCGTCGCCCTCCTCATCACGCTGATGACCGGTGCGCAAGCCACCAACCCCGACCGGGGCACCTTCGGCGCCGGGTCCCCCGGCTGGTGGGTCACCACCGCCAACGACACCATCTCCGACATCGGGTCCGCCCCTGCCCTGTTCACCGCCCAGGCCGAGACCGACGGCGACCAGTCCGACCCGCTCAGCTGCGAGGCGTACGTCACCGAGCTCAAGCAGGCATACCAGCAGCGGTACCGCAGCTCCCTGACGTCCAGCGCCGCGTCGATGCCGATCGTGCTGAACTCCATCTGGGAGCAGACCGGCATGGAGGCGTGGAAGACCGCCCAGTTCGGGCAGTCCGAGTACGCCGACCGGGTGTTCTGCCGGCTCATGGACCAGTTCGCTGACGTCCCTGTGGGGGTGTGGCCCATCGACGACGGCAACCTCCAGCAGGACGCAGCGCAGCAGCGCGCCGCCAAGTGGTACCAGGACAACGGCCGCTCCACCGTGCTCGCCATCATGTCCCGCATCCCCGGCGTCCCCGAGGTCCCCTACCCCAACAGCATCGCGTTCACCCCTGTCAACGACATCACCCGCGACGTCAGCGTCGTCGGGTGGGCGGTGTGCGACTACGACAGCGGCCGCTGGCGGTACGCCAACGACAGCCTCGTCGCCAACGACATCCCCGCCGACCACGCCGGCACCTCCAAGGACGACGGGTCCATGTACCCCAACCAGAACGCAGGCGGGCAGGGGTGCGCCGGCTGGTGGAGCGAACGCGCCGTGGCAGGCAGCGGCGGCTTCAACGACGGCCGCTCCGCGTTCGACTGGGAGGCCAACCCGGAGAAGATCTACAACGAGCTCAGCGGCCCCGAGCAGGACTTCATGCTCACCCTCCACTCCTACAAGGCGGGCAGCTCGGTGGCGGTGGCGTTCTGGTACGCCGTGTCCGCCCTGTTCATGTTCGCCGTGTTCGGGCTGGTGTCCATGGGCATCGTGCTCGCGAAGTTCGCGATGGTGGTGATGATGATCGGGATCGTCGGCGTCATCGTGTCCGCGCTGCTTCCGCGGGCCGGGGCGTCGGACCGCCTGGGCGGGTTCGCCAAGACGATGCTCGGGCTGATGCTGCTCACCACCATGACGATGGC
>DATGRS010000159.1:0-5670 GCA_035303365.1 Ornithinicoccus sp. | reverse complement strand
GGGGTCATGACGTGCGCCCACCTTCGCGGCGGTGCAGGTAGTCACGCAACAGGTCGAGATCAGCCTCGGGGATCGACTCGACAAAGTGCAGGATCGAGGCACTCCGGTCGCCGCTGGTCTGCAGCACCTGCGACATCAGCTCCGCGGCATGCTCCTCGCGGCTGACTCGCGCGGCATACCGGGTCGACCGGTCGGCACGGCTGACCGTCACCATGCCCTTGCGGGTCAGGTTGCCGAGCACCGTGGCGATCGTGGTGTAGGCGAGCGGCGACGGAAGTCGGTTGATGACCTCCCGCACGGTCCCCGAGCCGTGGTCCCAGAGTGCGTCCATGACCTCGCACTCCAGGGTGCCGAGCCGCGGCAAGTCGCTGGGGTGCACGTGCGGGCTGCTCACGGGGTGGCCACGCACATCGTCGAGCACGCCGACGCCGTCGGGCCCGAGCCAGAGATGCGGGCCGCGCCAGCTGCGGGCGCAGGTGTTCTCGCGAGAGGCATGGAGCCATTATGTCGCAGATCGACTATCTGTCATAGTCGACTATCGAACTTAGTCGACGGCTCGCCGTCGCCCCCGCAGAATCCTCGCGTCAAGGAGTCAGCTCATGCCACGCACGCCTGAAGATCGTCACGGTCGCCCCTGGGTGGTGCCGACGGTCGTGATCGCGGCAGCCGCGCTGCTCATCGGGTTCGTGGTGGGCTTCAACCGGGTGTCCGGCAACCCCGCCGACCCTTCGGCCGCGACGCCGTCTGCAGCGGCTGGACCCACGGAGGTGCAGGGCCCGGTCCAACCCGACCTGACCGAGGTGGAGCGCCGCGACGAGTCGGACCTGCTGGCCGCCGGCCCGGTCGATGCGCCGGTCGCCCTGGTGGTCTTCTCCGACTACCAGTGTCCCTTCTGCGCCCGCTGGAGCGAGGAGACGCTGCCGCTGATGATGGAGCACGCCGAGGCGGGTGACCTGCGCATCGAGTGGCGAGACGTCAACGTCTTCGGCGACGCGTCGGACCGTGCCGCCCGTGCGTCCTACGCCGCCGCCGAGCAGGGGGCGTTCTGGGACTACCACGACGCCCTGTTCCCCGACGGTGAGCCCCTCTCCCAGAGCGAGCTGCGCGACGACGCGCTGGTCAGCCTGGCGGAGGAGCTCGGGCTGGACCGTGAACGGTTCGCCAGCGACCTCACCTCCGAGGAGACCACCCGCCAGATCGCGGAGAACCGTCAGCTCGGGCTCGACCTGGGGGCCTACTCCACTCCGGCGTTCATCCTCGGCGGCCAGCCGATCGTGGGGGCGCAGCCGACCCAGGTCTTCGTCGACGCTCTCGACAGCGCCCTGGCGGCAGCGAAGTAGTCGCCCATGGACATCGGACTCCTCAGCGCGTTCCTCGGCGGGGCCCTGGCGCTCCTCAGCCCGTGCGCCGCCCTGCTGCTCCCGGCGTTCTTCGCGTCCACGGTCGGCTCGGGGCCACGGTTGCTGCTGCACGGCTCGGTCTTCTATGTCGGCCTGCTCCTCGTGCTGGTGCCGCTCGGCGTCGGTGCCGGCGCTGCCGGCGCACTGTTCGTGACCCATCGCGCTGCGATCATCGTCGTCGCGTCGGTCGTCCTGGTGCTGCTCGGCCTCGCCCAGCTGCTGGGTCTGGGCTTTGACCCTGCCCGGCTCCTGCCGGGTGGGAGCCAGCTGCAGTCGCAGGCCGCGACGCGGACCGGGATCGTCAAGACCCTGCTCCTGGGTGCCACGAGCGGGATCGCCGGCTTCTGCGCCGGCCCCATCCTCGGAGCCGTCCTCACCCTGGCGGCCGCCAGAGGGGACGCCCTGGCAGCGGGGGTGCTGCTCGCCGTCTACGGCGCCGGGATGGTGCTACCGCTCCTGCTGCTCGCGACACTGTGGCGGCGCCTGGGTGAAGGAGGTCGGAGCCTGTTGCGCGGGCGCACGTTCACGGTGGCGGGGCGTGAGCTGCACACGACCTCGGTAGCCACGGGCCTGCTGATCATCGGCGTGGGTGTGCTGTTCTGGACGACCAACGGCCTGGTCGGCGCACCGGAGCTGCTGCCGCTGGAGTCGCAGGCCTGGCTCCAGGAGCGGGCGGGCGCTCTCAACAACCCGATCCTGGACGTCATCGTCGTCGTGGCGCTCGCGGCCGTAGTCCTGGTCGGCTGGGCGCTGCGGCGTAACACCGTCAGAGATCGCTCCACCGACCCGTCGGTCCGCCACCGGGCAGACAGCCCATGAGCCGCCCGGCCCGCACGCCGCTGAGGCCACCCGTGGTGGGTCGACGGGTTCGCCGGCAGGGTTGCGGATGCGCAGCGCCTGGCTGGTGGGCCCGCCTGCTCGGGCTCCCCGGTCTGCTGGTCGCCGCTCTGCTGGTCCTTGCGGCCTGCGGCGACGCAGAGCCGGTCATCGACCGCGACCCGCACCCCGTCTCGGGATCCCTGCCTCAGGCGGAGACCACGGAGCTGTGGCTGCCCATGTCGATCCAGGAGATGAAGATCGTGGATCCCGGCTGGGACACGATGCCGCAGCAGCTGGACGGCATCTTCCTCGGAGCGACGCGGCAGGAAGATGGCGTGCTCGAGTACACCGCGGTGAACCAGCACGGAGACGCACTGTGGGCGGTTGAGCGTCCCTCGGTCCACCCTGGCTTCGCGCTCACCCACGACGCACAGGGCCGAGCCCTTGCTGTCCTGACCGACGCCCCGGCCGACAGCTCCCCGGATCAGGCCAGCGTGACGGCATACGACCTCACCTCCGGCGAACAGGCGTGGGGACCGGTCACCGTATCCGGCACCCTCCTCGGCCCGGGCCTGGTCTTCAGCACGCCGTCCGCCCCCTCGGGAGACCCGGCGGAGACCGTCGCCCTTGACCCGACCTCAGGACGCGTCGCCGCCCGAGCCGGCGCCGACGACCCTCGCATCGTGGGCACCTACGGCAACACGCTGCTGCTCGTCGACGACGCCGCCCTGCTCGCCCAGGACACGGGCGACGGAGAGCAGCTCTGGCGGGTGCCTCTTGCTGAGCACGGCTGGGACGGTGCGTCCATCCGTGCCGCTGACGAGCGCACGATCGCCGCTGCGCAGAAGGGCACGGGCATCACCGCCGCCTCGGGAGCCGAGACAGCGCCACTCACCCTGCTTGAGACGTCCCCCTCCGGCGGGGCGCTGCTCGACCTCAGGGACGGCTCCGTCGCCAGGACCGATGTCATCGACACGGCGGTGGACCCCACCACGGGCACCCGAGTCATCCTCGACACCGAGGGGCTGCACGCCCAGGACCCGTCCGGCAACGAGCTGTGGTCACTGACCGTGGCCGAGCGCACCAGCATCGCCGCACTGGGCGGTGTCTTCCTGTACCTCCGGGAGGGCGACGCCGTCCGGGCTCACAACGTGATGACCGGGGCCGTCGCGCAGGTGTGGTCTGCAGAGGCCACCGGACGCATCGTCGTGCCGCAACAGATCACCGCGACCGGTGCAGCGGTGCTCCCCGACGGCGGAAACCACCTGCTGGCCACGACGACCGCCGGACCGGGATAGCCCCCGGCAGCACGCCCGTGTCAGGTGCGGTCGGCGTCTCTGGCAGCCTCGATGCGGATCCGCCGGTTCTCCTCGACGATCCGGCGGTGCTTGTCGGCCTTCTTGATCACGTTGCGGTCATCGCGCGGAGGCAGCTGGAGCGCCTGCTCGGCGGGCAGCCCGGCCTGCAGCTGCCGCACCCGCTCCAGCTCGGCGTCGAACTCGGCACCGAACAGCAGCGACATGTTCATCAGCCACATCCACAGCAGACCGACGATCACACCGGCCAGCGCGCCGTAGGTGGCGTTGTAGCTGCCGAAGTTGGCGACGTAGAAGCCGAAGCCCGCGGTCGCCACGACAGAGACGAGCAGGGCAAGGACCGCGCCGGGGCTGATCCAACGGAACCTGGGCTGCTGGACGTTGGGTGTCGCCCAGTAGAGGAGCGCAATGATCACGATGACGATCGCGATCACGACCGGCCACTTGGCGATGTTCCAGGCGGTCGTCGCGGTGCTGCTCAGTCCGATGAGGCCACCGACCTGCTCCGCCACACCACCGCTGAGGACCAGGGCGGCGATGACCAGCATCACCAGGATCACGATGACGATGGTGATCAGGAGCATCACCGGGCGCAGCTTCCAGATGGGCCGCCCCTCCTCCACCTCGTAGATCTCGTTCATCGCCCGGGAGAAGGCATTGACATAGTTCGACGCGGCCCACAGGGCACCCACCAGACCGACGACCAGACCGATACCCGCGCCGGACACCGTCTGCATCTGGTTGATGTACTCCTCGATCGTGGTGAGCGTGTCCCCGCCAACGCCGAGACCCTGGAAGACCTCCAGGAACTTCTGGGTGGTGTCCTTGCCGCCACCCAGGAGCGGCAGCAGCGAGGTCACCGCGATCAGTGCCGGGAACAACGACAGGACCGCGTAGTAGGTCAGCGCGGCGGCGAGATCGGTGCACTTGTCAGCGATGAACTCCGACCCCGTCCGCTTGAGGGCGGTCTTCCAGTCGGCCTTGCCCATGTCGGTCGGGCTGTCGGCCATGTCGTCCCTGCGCGCCTCGAACCGGTCTTCCTGTCGGGTGCTCACCGAGAACCTCCTTGATCGGATCCGGCTTGTCAGTCTGTCAAACGTCCGCCTCGTGTGCCGGGTGAGGAGGTATGCCGTCAGGAACCTGTCTGGGTACCTCCCCTCCCCTGGACCGCGTGGGGGACAATGGCGGGCGTGCGCCGCCCCCAGACCGCCCGTCGACGACCAGCGCTGAGCACCGTGCTGGTGCTGCTGGCACTCGTCCTCGGCCTGGCGCTGCCCGCTGCCGCCGGCTGGGGCGTGGCCGTCGCATCCGTCTGGGGCACCAGCCCCACGGCACCCGCACCTACCCCTCCAAACCCGACCTTCACCGGGCCCGACCCCACCGAGCCGCAACCAACCGGCCCGCAGCCCACCGGTCCGGCGCCGACCGTGCCGCCCCCCACCACGGCCCCGGCCCCCACGGTCGCTCCGACGAGCCCGGCTCCGACGAGCCCGGCTCCGACGACCAGCCCACCGCCGCCCACGCGTGCGCCGGAGCCGACCACCGCGCCCGCCCCGGAGCCGACGACGGAGCCGGTGGCTCCAGCAGCACCGGTTGAGGCCGAGCCGGTCAAGATCCCGATCCCGGAGCGTGGCCTGATGCTGGGCCGCGGACTGGCCGGGGTCGGCATCACCCTGGGCACGGTGGACGAGCTCGTCTCCGACCTGGCCCCGGTCACGAGCACGCCGACGGACGTGGTGAGCGAGACGGTGACGCAGAGTCGAGCGGCGGCGGCACCCACGACCCCCACGGCGGTGGCTGAGAGTGAGTCGACCAGCGCGCCCAGCGGCACGAACTCCGGCCTGCTGGTGGCGATCGCGGTCGCCACCGCCCTCGGAGCAGCGGCCCTGGGATGGCTCGGCTGGCGCTCACGCTGAGCCGAGGCTGCTGTTCGTACGCGCGGTCTGCGACCCGGCATACGCACAGAAAACGGTCCCCGCCGGACGATGCCCGGGCGGGGACCTGATGGTGCGCCCACAGGGACTCGAACCCCGAACCCGCTGATTAAGAGTCAGCTGCTCTGCCAATTGAGCTATAGGCGCGCGACGCAGAACAATATCACCGGCAGGCTGCCTGACCGAAATCGAGGCAGGTGC
>DATGRS010000158.1:0-25412 GCA_035303365.1 Ornithinicoccus sp. | reverse complement strand
GTCGTCGACATTGAGCACCACCGACCGGGTGGTCTGCTCCGCCAGCCGGGTCAGCAGCTGCGCCGTCTGGTCGATCTCGGCGAAGCGGTCCAGCTGGTCCCTCGCGACGTTGAGCAGCAGCGTGTGGGTCGGCGCCACGGCCCGCGCGAAGTGCAGCGCGTGCGCCTCGTCGAGCTCGAGCACCGCCCAGTCCGCGTCGAGCCGACCGCTGAGCGGGATCTCGGCGAGCATCGCCGAGATGACCCCGCGCGTGAAGTTGCTGCCGGTCGGGTTCGTGAAGACGCGTTGTCCGTGGGCCCGAAGCACCGCGACGAGCATCTTCGTCGTGGTGGTCTTGCCGTTGGTGCCCGAGACCACCACCACGCCACCGGGCAGGCCGGAGAGAGCGGTGGTGAGGATGCCCGGGTCGATCTGCTCAGTCACCAGGCCGGGAAGGGCGGACCCGCCCCCGCGGAGACGGGAGACACCCCGGGCGAGCTTGCCGGCAGCGATCGCGAGGGAGGAGCGCATCACGCGCGCCACTCTAACCGCCCGGGCACACAGAACCGCCCGCCATACTCGAGGAGTATGACGGGCAGGCTGTGACTAGCCGGTGTGGCTCAGCGGAGCCAGCTGTTGCCGACCTTCTCGCCCCACCAGCGGCCCAGGCCCCAGGTGTCGCCCGAGAGGCTGTAGGCGCAGACCAGGAGGACGAAGGCCTCGATCCAGTGGGAGTCCGTGATCGGGTTGGTGAAGCCCATGTTCGCCTGGCCGATCGGCAGCGCGGCGAGGTACATGAAGGCCATCAGCAGCGCGCCGCCCCAGGCCGCGATCTTCAGGCCGGCGCCGGTCAGCATGGCCAGGCCGATGCCGAAGAGGCCGAACATGAAGAGGAAGTCCGCGAACGACCCGAAGGTCTCGGCCATCCAGACGAAGACCTCCTTGAACGGGCCGGAGGTGGCGTTGATCATGTAGCCCTGGGCGGGGGCGCCGCCCTCGACGACGGAGCGGGCTGCCTCGGTGCCGTAGCCCAGGCCGAACAGCTTGTCGAAGAAGGGCCACATGAAGGTCCAGCCGATGAGGATGCGCATGGCAGCGAGCAGCTTGCGCAGGAAGCCGGAGTGGATGATGTCGGTCTGGAAGACGGTACCGTCACCGCGCACCGCGCGGTCAACAACAACGTCGTCCTTGTGGGTGGTGTGGATAGCGCTCATGACGATGCCTTTCGGATGATTCTGTCCGGAGCTCGTTCTCGATCTCCACTACGGAGTGTAGTACTACGCATCGTCAGAGAAAAGCCTGTTCGGCCGTTTCGGCGTGTCTACTGGCTCACACTCCACGCACGAGAGGCCGTCTCACTCCCACTCGATGGTGCCCGGTGGCTTGCTCGTCACGTCGAGAACCACCCGGTTGACCTCGGGAACCTCGTTGGTGATCCGGGTGGATATTCCGGCCAGCACGTCATACGGCAGGCGGCTCCAGTCAGCGGTCATCGCGTCCTCGCTCGAGACCGGACGCAGCACGATGGGGTGACCGTAGGTGCGGCCGTCTCCCTGGACCCCGACGGAACGGACGTCGGCCAGGAGCACCACGGGGCACTGCCAGATGTCCCGATCCAGGCCCGCCCTCGTCAGCTCCTCCCGGGCGATCGCGTCGGCGCGCCGCAGGATCGCCAGCCGCTCGGCGTCGACCGCACCGATGATCCGGATGCCGAGCCCGGGGCCGGGGAACGGCTGACGCCACACGATGCCCTCGGGGACGCCGAGCTCAAGGCCGACCTGGCGCACCTCGTCCTTGAAGAGTGCGCGCAACGGCTCGATGAGGCTGAACTGCAGGTCGTCGGGGAGCCCTCCCACGTTGTGGTGGCTCTTGATGTTCGCCGTGCCGCTGCCGCCGCCCGACTCCACGACGTCTGGGTAGAGCGTGCCCTGCACCAGGAACTTGACCGGGTGACCCTCGGCGTCGGCGTGACCGACCACGTCGCGGGCCGCCTGCTCGAAGACGCGGATGAACTCCCGACCGATGATCTTGCGCTTGTCCTCCGGGTCGGTCACGCCGGCCAGCGCATCCAGGAACCGCTGTTGGGCATCGACGACCACGAGGTCGACACCGGTCGCGGCGACAAAGTCCTCCTCGACCTGTTCGGCCTCCCCCTCACGCAGCAAGCCGTGGTCCACGAAGACACAGGTCAGCTGGTCCCCCACGGCACGGTTCACCAGAGCGGCCGCCACCGAGGAGTCGACGCCCCCGGAGAGTCCGCAGATGACGTGCGCGTCGCCGACCTCGTCCCGGATCGAGGCCACCAGGTCCTCGACGACGTTCTCACTGGTCCAGGTCGGCTCGATGCCAGCGCCTCGGAGCAGGAAGTTCTCCAGGACGCGCTGTCCGAAGCTGGAGTGCAGCACCTCGGGGTGCCACTGGACGCCGTATCGCCTCGTCTCGTCATCCTCGAACGCGGCTACCGTTGCACCCGCCGTCGTCGCCGTGACCCGCATGCCGTCGGGCGCCTCCACGACCGAGTCGCCGTGGGACATCCACACCGGCTGCTCCGCGGGCTGCCCGTCAAAGAGCGTGCTCGCTGTGTCGGTGATGCGCGCGCGCGTCTCGCCGTACTCGCGGAGCCCGGTCTTCTCCACGGTTCCCCCCAGGGTGGCCGCCATCGTCTGGAAGCCGTAGCAGATGCCGAGCACCGGCACGCCCGCGGTCAGCAGGTCCGGGTCCAGAGAGGGTGCCTGCTCCGCATACACAGAGGCGGGGCCGCCGGACAGGATCAGGGCGGCTGGGTTCTTGGCGAGCATCTCAGCCGCGGGCAGGTCGTGGGGCACGATCTCGCTGTAGACCGAGGCCTCACGGACTCGGCGGGCGATGAGTTGGGCGTACTGCGCACCGAAGTCGACGACGAGGACGGGGCGCTGCTGCAGGGCGTCAGTCACCCGCACAGGTTATCCGGATCGGCGCCGTGCCCCGACCTGCCGGTCAGTATGACGGGACGCCGGTCGCAGCGGTCTCCTTGGCCTCGATCTCGGCGAGAGCCGTGCGGCTCACCCGGTGCTCCACCCAGAAGGAGAGGAAGGGCACACACCCGGCAAGCATGACGAGGACCATGGGGCCAAGCTCCCAGCGGAGCGCGAAGCCAAGCATGGCCACGGACACGAGGTAGGCCATGTAGAGGAACCCGTGCGGCATCGCCCACCAGTCGAGGGCGTGGTTCCCGAATCCGTATCGGAGCACCATGTGCGTGGTCAGGACCAGCAGTGCGACACCGACGACGAACGCCATCACCTGGAAGAACTTCAGCTTGGCGCGGTCAGACATGGTGTGGCTCGATCCTCTCGTCGGTGTGTGCGGCATCCACTGTAGGCCGCTGACCTGAGTGCTCAGGCTCGCTGCCGTCCGGGGCGGACACCTCGGGCCGGGCGCCAGAGGCGTCGCGCAACATCTTCCAGTACATGAACACCGCGAAGGCTGCAAAGACCCACCACTGCAGCGCATACCCGAGGTTCCGCCAGTCGACATCGCCGATGGCAAGCCGCGGCGGCGGGACGTGGTCGACGGCGTCGGCCGTCACCTGCGGCGACTCGGACGTGCTGAACAGGAAGGCGTTGTAGAACCGCTCCGGCCACTCGTTCGCCAGCGCGGACAGGTCGATGGTCCCCCGCTGGCCGTCGGGCACCGGCTCCTCCCCGAAGTACGGTGACTCGCCAGGAGCGAGCTCGCCGCGCACGGTGACGGGCGCGGCCGGCGGCTGGTCCGCCAGCTCTGGGTCGGTGACGAAGCCGCGCAGCACGGTGAGGACGGACCCGCCGTCCCCCACCATCAGCGGGGTCACCACCCAGTAGCCCTCCTGCCCGTCCAGGACGCGGTGAGGGACCAGGAACTGGCGCGCGGCGTCATACGAGCCCTCAACCACGACGGGTTGTCCCGCGAGGTCCCCGGTGAAGGGCGCGTGCGGGGTGAGCACCTCGTGAAGCGGGCGCTCGGTGAGCGCCTCCTGCTCGGCCTGCAGCTCCCGGATGGCATCGTGCTGCGCCACCGACAACTGCCACGCGCCCAGGTAGCCGAAGGCAACACAGACCGCGATGACGACCCCCAGGAGGGTCAGCCAGCGCGGCGTGAACAGGGTGCGCAACACCCTGCCAGGGTATGCGACTCAGGCGTCGGGGTCGGACGTGAGGGTGTCGTCGAAGACGTAGATGCTCCCGCCGTAGCAAGCCACCCAGACGGTGTGCGTGATCGGCTCGTAGGTGATGCCGATCGGGTTGGCGTCGGTGGGCTCCTTCTGCAGGAGCTCCATGTCGTCGGTGCTGATCTTGGCGACCGAGGGCTCGTAGTAGTTGACGACGTAGAGCGCCGTGCCGTCCGAGGACAGGATCATCGACCGGGGTTCGCGGCCGGAGACGACCTGGTCCACGATCTCCTCCGTCTCGGTGTCGATCTTGTAGATCGTGTCCGACCCCGAGACCGCCATGAACAGGTACTTGCCGTCCGCCGAGAGGTTCAGGTGTCGCGGCTTGCGCCCGGTCTCCATCATGACCTCGGACTCGCCGGTCTCCAGGTCGACCTTGAACAGCTTGTCGGCGTACATCGCTGCGACGTATGCCGTCCGGTTGTCCGGCAGCACCTCGATCCCTCGCGGCGCTGCGGCGATGGGGATGGTCTTCTCCTCCAGGCCGGACTCCCGGTCCACGACGGAGAGCGTCGAGTCGCACCAGTTGCTGACCAGGATCTTGCTCTGGTCGGGGGTGAGGTCGACGTACTTGGGCACCGCGCCGACCTTGATGACCTGGTCCCACTCCATCAGCTCGGCGTTGAAGCGGTAGAGGAACGAGGGACCCACGCCGCTGTCCGGGGTGCAGTTGTCGAACCCGTCCCTGCCGAAGTTCTGGCCGTACATCGTGTACTGCGAGACGTAGGCGAACTTCCCGTCGTCGGTCCACGCCGCCTCCACCGGTGAGCCCTTGGCGGTGCCGGGGTGCCCCTCGATGCCGAACTCCTCCGGCACGATCTCGTCGGAGAGCGTGGCCACGACCTCGCGGCTGACGGCGTCATAGAACGTCGAGGTGTGGCTGTACATCATGTTGTTGGCGACGACCAGGCCGGCGCCGGAGGCCACGACAGACTTGGGGGTGATGGGGTTCTCGGCCGTGCCCGTGATGTAGTCGACCCGCTCCATGAACGACTCGTCCGAGGGAATCGGCGGCGGGCCGGCCACCGGCCCCTCCGGAGTCTCGGTGGCGGCGTCCTCGTCGGCCCCGCCTCCGGTCGCCCCCGCGAAACCCTCCTGGACCGTGCCCGTCGCGTCCGCGGCGTCGTCGTCGTCCTGCGCGGGTGCGACCGCCCCGGGCACCTGGTCGGCCGCCTCCTCGTCACCACCGAGCGACAGGCACGCGGTGAGCGAGCCGGCGAGCGCGAGTGCCGCCACACCACCGATGACGGCACGACGACGTCGGTACCTCGCCTCTTGGCGCACGTGCATGACTCACTCCTCACCGGGACGGCGACGCTCGTCTCCGCGCCCCGATCGCCCGACAAACCGTCACCAGGGTACGGTCAGTGAGCCAAAATCCTGGTCACGCGCGCCGCTGCGGCCGATCTCGGGCTCCGGGACCACGGAGTATGTCGGACCGCACCCACTCGGACGCGTTGCCGGCCGACCGGTCAGTGGGGCTGGTAGGGCGCGATCACGACCTCCACCCGCTGGAACTCCTTGACGTCGGTGTAGCCGGTCGTGGCCATCGCCCGACGCAGGGCTCCCATCAGGTTGGTCGTTCCTGTCGCGTCCCGGCCGGGACCGTTCAGGATCTCCTCCAGGGTGCCGACGGTGCCCACGCGCACGCGCTCGCCGCGGGGGAGGAACGCGTGGTGCGCCTCCGAGCCCCAGTGAAAGCCGCGGCCAGGTGCTTCCTGCGCCCGTGCGAGCGCTGCGCCGATCATCACGGCGTCGGCACCGCAGGCGACCGCCTTGACGATGTCACCGGACTGCCCCATGCCGCCGTCGGCGATCACGTGGACGTAGCGACCGCCGGACTCGTCGAGGTAGTCCCGGCGCGCTGCCGCGACATCGGCGATCGCGGTCGCCATCGGGGCGTGGATGCCGAGGGTGGTCCGCGTGGTGTGCGTGGCGCCACCGCCGAAGCCGACCAGCACACCCGCGGCGCCGGTGCGCATCAGGTGCAGGGCCGCGGTGTAGGTGCTGGCCCCACCGACGACCACGGGCACGTCGAGCTCGTAGATAAAGCGCTTCAGGTTGAGCGGCTCGGTGTTGCTCGAGACGTGCTCGGCCGACACCGTGGTGCCGCGGATGACGAACAGGTCGACCCCTGCCTCGACGACGGTGCGCCAGAACTGCTGCGTGCGCTGCGGGGAGAGCGAGCCGGCGACAGTCACCCCGGCCTCGCGGATCTCCCGCAGCCGCTGGCTGATCAGGTCGGGTCGGATCGGCGCGGCATACAGCTCGCGCAGACGGCTCGTGCTCTCCGACTGGTCCAGTCCCGCAATCTCGGCCAGCAGCTGGGTGGGGTCGTCGTAGCGCGTCCACAGCCCCTCGAGGTCCAGAACCCCGAGACCGCCGAAGCGCCCCATGGCGACGGCGGTCTCGGGCGAGACCACCGAGTCCATCGGCGCCGCGATGACCGGAAGCTCGAAGTGATAGGCATCGATCTGCCAGCTGATCGAGACGTCCTCCGGGTCCCTGGTGCGTCGGGAGGGGACCACCGCGATGTCGTCAAAGGAGTAGGCGCGTCGTCCGCGCTTGCCACGACCGATCTCGATCTCGTTCACCCGGTCAGGCTACAAGCCCGTTGCCGACCGGTGGCCGACCGGTGGCGGACCGGGTGCCGCCCGCCGTACTGTGGTCCAGCCGAACCACCTCCACCCTGCTCGGCGCACGCCGCCCGGCACGTGGACCACCAGACGTCGGAGGCGCCCTGTGGAGCAGCCCAACAGCCCGGCACCGACCGAGCGTCAACCGGTGCTCTACCTCAGTCACGGCGCTCCCCCGCTCGCTGATGACGTGACCTGGACCAGCCAGCTGCATGACTGGTCGGACCAGCTGCCCCGTCCGAAGAACATCCTGATGGTCTCGGCGCACTGGGAGAGCGCGCCACTGACGGTCGGCGCCAGTCGGCAGCGGGTGCCGCTGGTCTACGACTTCTGGGGCTTCCCGCAGAAGTACTTCGAGGTCGAGTACCCCGCCCCGACTGCCCCGGACCTCGCGGACGACATCGCGGCCCTCCTCGGTCCGGACAATGTGCACCACGACGAGGGGCGTGGCCTGGACCACGGTGCCTACGTGCCCCTCGTCGAGCTGTTTCCCGGGGCCGACGTCCCGGTGCTGCAGATGTCGATGCCGACCCTGGACCCGCGCGAGCTGTTCGAGATCGGCCGCCGGCTGGCGCCGTTGCGCGACCAGGGGACGCTCATCGTCGGATCGGGCTTCACCACACACAACCTGCGCTGGTTCAACCCGCGGAACCCGGCCGACGATCCGCCGCCCGAGGTGTCGCGAGAGTTCGACCAGTGGGCCGCCGAGGCGATCGCGCGGCAGGACGTCGATGCGGTGCTCGACTTCCAGAACCGAGCACCGGGAGCTCGCGAGGCGCATCCGCGCACGGAGCACTGGGCCCCGCTCTACGTCACCCTCGGCGTCGCAGATGCGAGCGGCGGGCTGGACAACGAGGTGGCGGTCGAGGGGTTCTGGTACGGCCTGTCGAAGCGTTCCTGGCAGTTCGGCTGAGGTGCGTCGCGCTCCCCTGCTCTGGGCCGCACTCCTGGCGTGCTGGCCAGCCGGTCAACCCACGCTGTAGTTGGGTGCCTCGACTGTCATCTGGATGTCGTGCGGGTGGGACTCCTGCAGGCTGGCCTGAGTGATCCGGACGAACTGTCCCTTGGCCTGAAGCTCGGGGACCGTGCGGGCGCCCACATAGAACATCGCCTGACGCAGACCGCCGGACATCTGGTGGACCACGTTGGACAGCGCGCCCTTGTAGGCAACCCGGCCCTCGACACCCTCGGGGACGATCTGGTCGTCGCTGCTCACCTCGGCCTGGAAGTAGCGGTCCCTGGAGTAGGACTTCTTGCCCCGAGAGCTCATGGCGCCGAGGGACCCCATGCCGCGGTAGGACTTGTACTGCTTGCCGTTGATGAAGATGAGCTCACCCGGGCACTCCTCGCACCCGGCCAGCATCGAGCCCATCATCACCGACTCCGCGCCCGCTACGAGAGCCTTGGCGATGTCTCCGGAGTACTTCATGCCACCGTCGGCGATCACGGGGACGTTGGCCTCGCGAGCAGCCTGCGCGGCCTCGTAGACGGCGGTCAGCTGCGGCGCGCCGATGCCGGTGACTACCCGGGTCGTGCAGATCGCCCCGGGACCGACGCCCACCTTGACCGCGTCGGCGCCGGCCTCGACAAAGGCTCGGGCCCCGGCTCCGGTCGCCACGTTGCCGCCGACGACCTGGACGTGCTTGGTGGCCGGATCGGACTTGAGCCGCTCCACCATCTCGATCAGGAGCCGCACGTGGCCGTGTGCGGTGTCGGCCACGAGCACGTCGACGCCAGCATCGACCAGAGTGGTGGCCCGCTCCCAGGCGTCGCCGAAGTAGCCGATGGCCGCGCCGACCAGGAGCCGCCCCTGACCGTCCTTGCTGGCGTGCGGGAACTGTTCGGACTTCACGAAGTCCTTGACCGTGATGAGCCCGGCCAACCGGCCCTCGTCGTCCACCAGTGGGAGCCGCTCGCGCTTGTGAGCCCTCAGGATCGCGGTGGCGTCCTCCCGACTGACGTCCGCGGGTGCAGTGACCAGCGGGGTCGCCGTCATCACGTCGCGGACCAGCGTCTGCTCCCACTCGGCGACGGGGGTGAAGCGCAGGTCCCGGTTGGTGCAGATGCCGAGAAGGCGGCCCTCGTCATCGACCACGGGTAGGCCTGAGACGCGGTACTGGCCACAGACCCGGTCGAGCTCCTCGAGGGTGGCGTCTGCACCGATGGTGACCGGGTTGGTGATCCGTCCGGTCTGGGTGCGCTTGACCAGGTCCACCTGGTAAGCCTGGTCAGCGATGGACAGGTTGCGGTGCAGGATCCCGATGCCACCCTGCCGGGCCATCGCGATCGCCATGCGGCCCTCGGTGACGGTGTCCATGGCGGCCGAGACCAGCGGCAGCCTCAGGCTGAGCTCCCTGGTGAGCCGGCTGGTGGTGTCGATCTCCTCGGGCACGAGGTCCGTCGCGCCGGGCAGCAGCAGGACGTCGTCATACGTCAGGCCAAGGGCGCGGAACGGATCGGGCACGGCGTGTTCGGTGTCGGCCACACTCATGCGACCCATCCTAGGTGCCGGGCGACATACCCACGGACCGCGCTTCCGGCGCGAGGCCATCCCCATCGGAATACCTTGCCGCAGTGAGGAAGCCGGGAAAGTAAAGGTTCTCCCATATTTCACCGGACGGGCGCCGACTGGGGTTACAGTGCCAGAGACCGAACGAACCAACCCGGCCGGGTACCTGACGGACGGCGACTCTGAAACACGACCAGGCACACGATGTGCCAGAAGCGATGTGAGGTGGCGCTGGTGGCTGATATGACTGCCGGACCGAGTCCGGTTGCCGAGCAATGGGACTGGCAGTTCGAAGGACTGTGCCGAACGGTCAGTCCGGAGCTGTTCTTCCATCCCGAGGGCGAACGCGGTTCGGCCAGGCGCCGGCGCGACGAACGTGCCAAGAAGCTCTGCCTCGAGTGCCCCGTGCTGGAGCAGTGCCGCTCGCACGCCCTCCGGGCCCGTGAGCCCTACGGGGTGTGGGGCGCGATGACCGAGGAGGAGCGCGCAGCCGTGCTGGCCGAGGCCGACATCAAGCCGCCGCGCCGACCAGCAGCACGGACGGGTGAGCCCGGCCGCAACACGGCCTGAGGCCGGCTACGACCGGGCTCGCCCGGTGCCTGTCGCCCGGCCGGGAGCTCCCGACCGGGCGGACGTGGTCAGTGGCTGTGGCTGTGGCTGTGGCCGTGACCCTCGTCCGTCTTCTCCGGCTTCTCGACGACCAGGGTGTCAGTCGTCAGCACCATCGCAGCGATTGAGGCGGCGTTGCGCAGCGCGGAGCGTGTCACCTTCACCGGGTCGATGACACCGGCGCCGAACAGGTCGCCGTACTCGCCGGTGGCCGCGTTGAGGCCCTGGCCAGGCGCGAGCTCGGCGACCCTGGTGGTGGCCACATAGCCCTGGATGCCGGCGTTCTCGGCGATCCACCGCAGCGGCTCGTGCGCTGCCTTGCGCACGATCGACGCACCGACCGCCTCATCACCCTCCAGCGAGAGATCGTCCACCGCGGTCGCGGCGTGGATGAGCGCCGAGCCACCACCGGCGACGATGCCCTCCTCGATGGCGGCACGGGTCGCGGAGACAGCATCCTCGATCCGGTGCTTCTTCTCCTTGAGCTCGACCTCGGTGTGCGCGCCGACCTTGATCACGCAGACACCGCCGGACAGCTTGGCCAGACGCTCCTGCAGCTTCTCCCGGTCCCAGTCCGAGTCGGTGTTGGCGATCTCGGAGGTGATCTGGTCCACCCGAGCCTGCACCTCCTCGGACGCACCGTCGCCGTCCACGATGACCGTGGAGTCCTTGGTGGACACAATGCGGCGGGCCCGGCCGAGCACCTCGATGCCGACCTGGTCGAGCTTGAGGCCGACCTCCTCGGCGACGACCTGGCCGCCGGTCAGCACGGCCATGTCCTGCAGCATCGCCTTGCGTCGGTCACCGAAGCCCGGCGCCTTGACGGCCACTGCGTTGAACGTGCCGCGGATCTTGTTGACGACCAGGGTGGACAGCGCCTCCCCCTCGACGTCCTCGGCGACGATCAGCAGCGGCTTGCTCTCGCCGACGACCTTCTCCAGCAGCGGGAGCAGGTCGGCGACCGCCGAGATCTTGCCCTGGTGGAAGAGGATGTAGGCGTCCTCCAGGACGGCCTCCATGCGCTCGGTGTCGGTGACGAAGTAGGGAGACAGGTAGCCCTTGTCGAACTGCATGCCCTCGGTGAAGTCAAGCTCCATCGCGGTCGTCGAGGACTCCTCGACGGTGATGACACCGTCCTTGCCGACCTTGTCGAACGCCTCGGCAATCAGCTCACCGATGCTCGGGTCCTGGGCGGACAGACCCGCCACCTGGGCGATCTCATCCCGCCCCTCGAGCTCGCGCGCGTTCTCCAGGAGCCGGTCGGAGATCGCGTTGACAGCCGCGTCGATACCGCGCTTGAGCCCTGCGGGACCCGCGCCGGCCGCGACGTTGCGCAGCCCTTCGCGGACCATCGCCTGGGCCAGCACGGTCGCGGTCGTGGTGCCGTCACCGGCGACGTCGTTGGTCTTGGTGGCGACCTCCTTGGCCAGCTGGGCGCCCAGGTTCTCGTAGGGGTCCTCCAGCTCGACCTCACGGGCGATCGTCACGCCGTCGTTGGTGATAGTCGGGGCGCCCCACTTCTTGTCCAGCACGACGTTGCGACCCTTGGGGCCCAGGGTCACCTTCACGGCGTTGGCCAGGGCGTCGACGCCCCGCTCCAGCGCCTTGCGGGCGTTGTCGTTGAATTCCAGCTGCTTGGCCATCAGGGCCAGTCCTTCCGTTGCGGTGGGTCAGCGGGCAACGCCCCGCGACCCCCGCGTGATGCGGGGGTCCGGGGCGTCTGCGGGGTCAGTTGGTGCCGACGACGGCGAGCACGTCGCGCGCCGAGAGGATGAGGTACTCCTCCCCGCCGTGCTTGATCTCGGTGCCGCCGTACTTGCTGTAGATGACGCGGTCACCCACGGAGATGTCTAGCGGGATCCGCTCGTCGCCATCCTCGTTCCAGCGGCCCGGGCCCACGGCCAGGACCTCGCCCTCCTGGGGCTTCTCCTTGGCGGTGTCCGGGATGACCAGGCCGGAGGCGGTGGTCTGCTCGGCCTCGAGGGCCTTGATAACGATCCGGTCTTCGAGCGGCTTGATGGAAACCGACACGGTGGGACCTTCCCTTCGCGAGTATGTAGCTGTCGATGTCAGTGTCCAGCGCGGGCCGCCGTCGCGGGGGTCGACTCGTGCCGGGCATTGGCACTTGCAGGTGCAGAGTGCCAACCCTGAATCTATGCATCCGATTAGCACTCGGTCAAGCCGAGTGCCAGAAGTTCGCTCAGAGCGGCGAGCCGCCCGTCACAGCAGGGGGTGCAACGGCTCCAGGATCCACTCCGCCATGCGCGAGAAGACGCCACGCTCCTCCCACTCGTCAAGCGTGAGCTCGCGGGCGTTGGTCAGGTCGCGCTCGAAGATGCGTTCCATCTGGGCTGCCTGACCGCGGTCGTGGATCTCGAGGTTGACCTCGTAGTTGCCGATCAGCGATAGGCGGTCGATGTTGGCGGTCCCCACCGTGGTCCAGGTGCCGTCGACCGTCGCGGTCTTGGCGTGCACCATGACGTCCTGGTAGAGGAAGATCCGTACCCCGCCTCGGAGCAGCGTCCCGAAGTGCGACCGGGCCACCCAGTCGGCCACCACGTGGTTGGACGCCTCCGGCATCAGGACCCGGATGTCGACGCCGCGCTTGGCGGCGGCCAGGAGCCCGGAGAGGATCTCCCGGTCCGGGATGAAGTAGCCCTGGGTGATCCAGATGTGGTGCATCGCCCGGTCGATCGCCTCGAGGTAGATACCCCGCACCGGGAAGACCAGACGGCTCGGCTCGTTGCGGGCGGCCAGGATCCGCGAGTTCCAGACGGGCGACCCGGTGTCCTCCAGAGGCTGCTGGTGACGCTTGGAGTGCCGGTTCCAGAAGTCCACGAAGGTGTTCTGGAGCTCCCAGACCGCGACGCCCCGAACCCGCACGTGCGTGTCCCGCCACTTGTTCTCATACATGGCGCCGATGTTGTAGCCGCCGACGAACCCGACCTTCCCGTCGACGACGAGCACCTTGCGGTGGTCGCGACC
The DNA here is from genome assembly GCA_035303365.1 of Ornithinicoccus sp. GTDB lineage: Bacteria > Actinomycetota > Actinomycetes > Actinomycetales > Dermatophilaceae > Ornithinicoccus. The sequence continues at coordinate 12,508 of DATGRS010000158.1, read as the reverse complement.
GGTGCGACGCACGTTGACGACCAGTCCGGACCGGATGGTCGGGAACTTCAGCAGCTGCACGTTGTCGGGGAACTTCTTGAACTCCGACGGGACGACCAGGTTGGCGAACCCGTCGAACACGACGCACACCGTCACGCCACGGTCCGCAGCGCGGATGACAGCATCCTTGAACCGCCGACCAACGTCGTCGGCCTTCCAGATATAGGTCACCAGGTACACGTAGTCATTGGCCTCGTCGATTGCGGCGAGCATGTCCTCGAAGAGGTGTTCGCCGTAGGTGTACGTGGTCAGCTCGTTCCCGTCGACCTCCGCCGGCAGAGGCTCGTGGGGCGGCACGGACCGCTCGTCCGTCGTGCGGCGCTTGCGCACGGCATCGGCTCCGGTGAGCGCCACCGCCAGTCCGATCGGAGTCGCGACGGTGGCCACACCGGCGGCGAGCAGAATCCGCCGGGTCCGGCGCCCCAGCTCCTTGCGTCGTAGGCTCATGTGGACGAATCTATCCGGTCAGTCCGCCACCGCCTCCAGCCGTTTGTCACGAAAGGTGCTGTACCACTCGGGTTCCCGCGCGGCCGCGGCCGCGACGTCCCGCATCGGGGAGGATGTGTGGGTGGACCCCCAGACCGTCGCCTCCCTGAGCGCGCCGCGGGCCTGGTCGCTGCTGCAGTCACTGCCGGAGTACGACGAGGACTCGGCGCTCGCGCTGGGCACCCGACTACGCGCCGAGGGCTATGAGCCGGCCCTCGTGGCGGCCCTGCTCACCCAGTCCCGGCTCCGCGCGAAGGGCCGCACCAAGTTCGGCGACCGCGTGGACGAGATGCTGCTCACCCCGGACGGCGTGGAGCAGGCCACGCGATGGCAGCTGGCGGCGAGGCACGCCCAGCGGTTTGCCGCGGCGGGCGTCGAGGTGGTGTGGGACCTCGGGTGCGGTCTGGGCGGCGACGCGCTCGCCCTGGCCGACGCCGGGCTGAGCGTCGAGCTGGTCGACGCCGACCCGGCCACCGCAGCGGTCGCCGCAGTCAACGTGCGGGACGTGCCCCGCGCCCGCGTGCGGACCGCCCGGATCGAGGACCTGGACCTGGCCGCTGCGCCGGGCACGGGCGCCTGGCTGGATCCCGGCCGGCGGCTGTCGGGGCGCAGGGACGGCTCCGGACGTGCGATCCGCACACTCGCGCTGGACCAGCTCTCTCCGACCTGGGAGCAGGTCCAGTCGGTCGCCGCACGCGTGGGCCCGGTCGGCGCCAAGCTGGCGCCGGCATTCCCGCACGCGGCCGTGCCGGGCGGCGTCGAGGCCCAGTGGGCTTCGTTCGGTGGCGAGGCCCTCGAGTGCACCCTCTGGTGGGGGGATCTGGTCCACCACGCTGGTCGCACCGCCCAGGTGCACGTCGGCCCTACGGGCGCGGCCGGCCCGTGGGTTGAGGTCGAGGACGACGGCGGTGGGCCGGCCCGGACGACCAGCGGCGCAGACGACGTCGGGGACTGGCTCTACGAACCGGACCGCGCAGTACTCCAGGCGGGCCTCACAGGGGTGCTGGCGCGCACGGTGACCGGGACAGAGACTGCTCCCGGCGCCGGCTACGTGACCACCACGAAGAAGACAGATATCCCGTGGGCGCGGCGGTTCCGCGTGCTGTCGGTGCACCCGATCCGCACCAAGCCGCTGCGGCGGTGGGCCAGGGAGCGCGACCTGGGGCGGCTGACCATCAAGAAGCGCGGGGTGGCGCTGGATCCCGACCGGCTCCGCCATGACCTTCACCTGAGCGGCAGCCGGGAGGCGGTCGTGGTGCTCAGCCAGCTCGGGGGACGCTCGATGCTGATCGAGGTGGAACCTCAGCCGCAGCCCGAGCCGACCGGGTAGTCACCCACCGAGGTCGGCAGCGCGCCAGGTGCCATCGCCTCACCGAGCAGCACCTGGACCAGCGCCTCCATCGTGGCACTGTCCCGCCCGAAGGCCGCGACAAGGGCGGTGGTGGCGCGACTGTCCGCCAGCGGGTAGGGGCGGTCGGTGGTGACCACCACGTCGCCCGACCCGGTGCCGGGTCCCCCGGGCCCCCCACCTGCCTGGTACGTCGTGCCGCCCACGAGCACCACACTGTCGCCTGAGCCCGTATCCAGACCCGCCGCCCGGGCAGCGGTGGTGAGGTTTGCCCGGTCCACCTCGCTGCCCCCGGAGATGCGGATCGAGTCACCGACCAACCGCCCCCCACAGGGGCCGGACAGCTGGGTGATACCGGCCAACGCCGCGCGCACTGACAGCTCGTGCTCCGAGCCGATCACGGACAGGTCCGGCACCGACTCCCCCGCCTGCTGGTGCCGCAGCGCCGCAACGGTCCGCGCCGCGGACTCCTCCAGCCGCTCGCGCGTGAGCGTGCCGTCCCCCAGCGCGAAGACCACGGCGTCGATGGCACCGGCCGGATCCGGCGGCATCAGCAGCACGTCGACCCCGGCGAGCAGCGCCGCCACGGCGGGGTGCTCGCCGCTCGTGCCGTCCGTGACTGCGCCCATGTTCAGTGCATCGGTCACCACCACGCCGGTGAATCCCATCTCGTTGCGCAGCAGCCCACCAAGGACGTCGTCCGAGAAAGTCGCCGGGACGCCCGGATCGAGGACCTCGACAGTGATGTGGCCAGGCATGATGGCCGGCGCGCCGGCGTCGACCGCCACCCGGAACGGCACCAGGTCACGCTCCTCGAGCAGCTCGCGGTCCGCTGCCTGGAGGGCAGTTCCCAGGTGGCTGTCTGCGGTGAGCGTGCCGTGCCCCGGAAAGTGCTTGACCACCGGCAGGATGCTTGCCTCGGAGAAGCCGGTAACCTGCGCCAGCACCGTCTCGGCAACGAGCTGTGGGTCACTCCCCGGCGACCGAGCACCGATGGTGGGGTCCTGCGGGCCGATCGTGACATCAGCGACCGGTGCCAGCACGACCGTGTAGCCGAGGGCTCGGAGCTGCTCCCCCGAGGCCCTGGTGACCTCCCGAACGAGCTCCGGGTCGTCGGCTGCCCCCAGAGCCATGGCAGCGGGCCAGTGGTCCAGTGGTGCTGAGACCCGCGTGATCGGGCCACCTTCCTGGTCGATGGCAAGGAACGCGGGCCAGTCCCGACCGTCTGCCGTGACCGCCTCCTGGACTGCCGTCGTGAGCGCCGTCAGCTGTGGCACGCGGGCGTCCACCGACTCCGGGACATTGCCGCCGAGCGTGATGAGCCCGCCGAGGTGGTGGTCACGCACCAGGGCAGCACCAGTCTGCGCGTCAGTGCCGGAGTATGCCGCCACGACCAGTTGACCGACGAGCTGCCGGTCGGTGAGGTCCGAGACATCGCGGCGGGCACGATCCAGTTCCTGCGCCGAGGGAAGGCCGATGCCCGCATCTCCCGATGGGGCGGCCGGCGAACTCGGCTCCTCGCCGCTGGCGGATGGGCTGGAGGTCAGAACCGGAGCGGACGTCATCGTGCCGTCCTGATCTCCGGTCCGGGTGCCGGCGGACGTGCTGGAGACCTCGGTGGTGCCCACGGTCGGTTCCGCGAGCTGCCCACCGCCGCTGCAGCCGGCGAGCAGGAGCGCGGCTGCCGTCGCACCGATGAGCAGTCGCCGCGGCGCGGCACGCCGCGGGCCGAGCCCGGTCAACCCCCGTCGCGGGAGAAACCGTGGCGCGGCACTGGGCAGGCCGGCGCCACGGAAGGGGCTCACGACGCGGCCTGTGCGAGGGCCCGGATCTGCGCGACCGGCTGCGAGCTGTCCGCCGGGATCGTCAGGGGTGAGGGCTCGAGCCCCTTGGCCACCAGCAGCGAGCCCAGGGCCGCGACCATGGCACCGTTGTCGGTGCAGAGGTCGCGACGTGGGACGCGAAGCCGGATCCCGGCATCGGCACACCGCTCCTCCAGCAGCTCGCGGAGTCGCCCGTTGGCGGCCACCCCTCCGCCGAGCTGCAGGTCCATCACGCCGTGCTCGGTGCAGGCCAGCACAGCCTTGCGGGTGAGCACGTCGACGACCGCCTCCTGGAACGACGCCGCGACGTCGGCCACGGGCACCGCCTCCCCGGCCCGCTCCCGGGCCTGGACCCATCGCACGACGGCCGACTTCAGCCCGCTGAAGGAGAAGTCGTAACGGTGCCGCTGCAGGTCCCGGCCGGACGTCAGCCCCCGCGGGAAGCGGATCGCGGTCGGATCACCCTCACGAGCAGCGCGGTCGATCTCCGGCCCACCGGGGTAGGGCAGGCCGAGGACCCGAGCCACCTTGTCGAAGGCCTCACCGGCAGCGTCGTCGATCGTCTCCCCCAGGGAACGGATGTCGCTGGTGATGTCCGGCACGTGCAGCAGGTTGGTGTGACCGCCGGAGACCAGCAGCGCCATCATCGGCTCGGGCAGTGGTCCGTGGTCGAGCACGTCGACGGCGACGTGAGCGACGAGGTGGTTGACACCGTAGAGGGGCACGCCCAGGCCGAGCGCCAGGCTCTTCGCCGCGGCGACACCGACCAGCAGGGCCCCCACCAGACCGGGTCCGGCCGTGACCGCGACAGCATCTACCTCGCTCAGGCGCACGTCTGCATCGGAGCAGGCACGCTCGATGGTCGGCAGCATCGCCTCCAGGTGCGCGCGGCTCGCCACCTCGGGGACCACCCCACCGAACCTGGCGTGCTGGTCCACGCTGCTCGCGACCGCGTTCGCCAGCAGCGTGTGCCCGCGGACCAGGCCGATCCCCGTCTCGTCGCAGCTGCTCTCGACACCGAGCACGAGTGGCTCAGCCACGGGCACCCACCTCTTTCCGCATGACCAGCGCGTCGACCGCGCCGGGCTGGTAGTAACCGCGCCGACGGTGCACCTCATGGAAGCCGTGCCGGGAGTAGAGGCCGAGGGCCGCCTCGTTGTCCGCCCGCACCTCGAGCATGACCGCGGCGGCCCCTGACCGGGTGGCACGGTCCAGCAGCTCCTCCAGGAGAGTGACCCCGTGTCCCTGACCCCGACGTGCGGGGTCCACGGCGACGGTCATGACATCGGCCGTCTCGCCCGCCAGGTCGAGACCTCCGTAGCCGACCAGCCCAGCTGCGCCACGCTCCCCCGGCAGCCCGCTCTCCTGGAGCACGACATAGTCGCGCCGAGGCCGCGCGGCGAGCTCGCTCCACCACGCGGCGAGTGACCAGGCGTCCTGCGGGAAGGCGTCCTCCTCGATGCGGTGCACCTCCGCCAGGTCCTGCCACCGCATCGCCCGCACCTGCGTCGCCGTCACGGCACCACCTTGGCCGGACCGGGCTCCGCGGCGTCGGGGCGGCGCAGATAGAGCGGCTCCGGCGGCAGCAGCACGCCGTTGTCGACGGGGGCGTCGGCGCGGTTGGTCAGGGCACGGTGGGCCACCAGACCGAGGTAGCCGGGTCGGACGTCGACCGGTCCGCCCACACCACGAAGGCTGGCGTACAACAGGGGCCCACGACCGACCGTGGGCCGCGAGCGCAGGTCGTCGGGCAGGTCATCTGCGTGATCTACGCCCGGGCCACCGACCCTGACCGGCAGCCCCTGCTCCACGGCATAGGCGGCCCAGTAGACCTCCTTGCGGCGCGCGTCGGTGGCGACCAGGAACGGTTCGCCGACGATCCCGTCGGCGACCGCCTGTTCCGCGAGGGCGTCCAGGGAGCAGACGCCGTGCACCGGGATGTCTCGCACATGGCCCAGCACGAGCCCGGTGACGATACCGACCCGCAGGCCGGTGAAGGGGCCGGGGCCGACGCCGACCACGATGGAGGTCAGGTCGGCGACGGTCGCCCCCGCCCGGGTGATGGCCTCATCGATGGCCGGCGCGAGCAGCTCGCCGTGGCGGCGGGAGTCGTGGTGGGTCACCTCGGACAGGACGCTGCCGTCCTCGAGGAGGGCAGCGCCGATGGATCCGGTGGCGGTGTCTAGCGCGAGCAGCACCGTCCCAGGCTACGTGCCTGGAGCGGGCTCCCGGGAATCGGCGACGCCACCCGAGGAGGCTGCTACCTGCGTCCCCACCAGCGACCTGTGGGCGACCGACGGCTCACAGGTCGAGCTGCACGATGTCAGCCGGGGTGACCCGTCCATCGCGCACCAGCACCCGGCTGAGGGAGCGCACCACCAGCGGGTCGTACTCATAGCCAAGGTTCAGGCGGATGCGGTCGAGGGCTCGCCGCGCCGTCTGACCCCTGCCGGTCGGTCCGGCAAGGTCATCGAAAGCGTTGCTGACCTTCAGGATGCGGCACTGGAGCGGGAGGTCCACCACGTCGCGACCGTAGTGGTAGGGCACGGACTGTGCGGCGACGACCTGGGACAGCCGGCTCAGCTCGGCGGTGCGCGCCAGGATCGAGGCACCGGTGTGCGCGATCCGGCGCTGATCCAGGGGGGCGGTGGTCGTGGTGGCACCACCGGGGATCGGGCGCCGCAGGGCCACCTGACCAAGGTCGTGCAGGAGGGCGGCGTACTCGAGGTCCACCAGGTCGCGTTCGGACAGCCCGAGGTCCCGGCCCATGGCAAGGGCGAGGTCGGCGACCCGCGCACCGTGCCCCGGCGTCGTGAATCCACCCTGGTCGGTGAGCCTGGACAGTGACCGGATGGTCTGGCGCTGTGCGTCCCGCACGGCCGACTGTCGACCGACGGCCAGCTGCAGCAGGAGCAGCGGCGCCAGGAAGAGCGGGATGGCGATCTGCCCCAGGGCACTGACCGCCAGCGCGATGACAGCTGCCGTGGACGCCGTGGCCAGGGCCAGCGGCCCGACCGCACCGACCTCGTCGACCAGTGACTGCCACAGGAGGGCGTGCTTGTTGATCGAGTGCTGCACCGCCATCAGCAGGAGCTTGACGAACATCGCGACGAGGGCGACCGCAATCATCGCGAGCGCGGTCAGCCAGCGGAGGGGCCAGTCGACCGCCCAGTCCGCAAGCGGCTGCCCGGCGACCGGGAGGCCGCGATAGAGCACCGCGGCGAGCGCGACGACGATGACCCGGGACGCCACCTGCCCGATGACGAGGTGACCCATCGAGTACAGCTGGCGCAGCCACTGCCCGAACAGGGTCGCGAGCCCGACCACGACCACGACGTAGCCGACGGAGTAGTTCGTGAACTCGCCGCCTGGCAGCTGGGTGGTCATCGGCATGGCGAGACCCGCAGCCAGCGCGATCGGGGTGAAGTCGCGGGTCCCCAGCACGTTGACGCGCCACAGCTCGCCCACCACGATGGTGACGGCGTAGACCACCGCAACCCCCCAGCCCACCGGGGACACCTCCCGCACGTTGAGAGCCGCGTGGACGACTGCGGCGGCGGCGGTCAGCCCGGCCGTCGCCAGGAGAGCCTGGGACCGTCTCGACGGGTGCCGGTGCGGGCCCAGCCTCACAGGACCGGCTCCGTGTCCGGTGACCACTCGGCGTAGAGGTCGCTCACCATCGGGTCGTCATGGTCGTGGGCGTCGCCGGCGACGGACCGGACGTCCTCCTCGATCACGGTCGGCCACCACCGGCGGGCCTCCAGCGCGCTACCGAGCGCAGCGACCACCTGGCCATCCAGGTGGGTGCCGACCCGCTCCCGCAGCGCCTCCAAGGCTCGGTCCTGGTCCAGCGCGTCACGGTAGGACCGGGTCGTGGTCAGGGAGTCGAAGGCGTCGGCCACGGCGATCACCCGGGCGAAGAGCGGGATGTCGTCCCCGGCAAGCCCAGCGGGGTACCCGCGACCGTCGACCCGCTCGTGGTGGTGCAGGATCCCCGGCACGGCGCCGCCCAGGAAGTCGATGCCCTGCAGCATGCGGACCCCTGCATCCGGGTGCGTCGTGATCGCCACCAGGTAGTCGACGTCCACCGGGCCGGTGACGCGCGGCATCTGCGGTGTCGTCGCGATCAGACCGATGTCATGCAGGAGTGCCGCGTAGTGCAGCATCTCGGCGTCCTCGGCGTCGATGCCCACCCGCGGCGCGATCCGCTCGCACAGCTCGGCGACCCGTGCGCTGTGGCCCACCGAGTAGGGGTTGGCCTCCTCCAGTGCCGCCACGATGGTCTTCACGGTACGCACGTGGGACCGGCGCTCCACCGAGTCACGGGTGAGGGTCCACTGGGCGATGAACATGGGGCCCAGGATCAGGACCGCGCTGAACGTGCCGATGCCCACCGGGGCCCACAGCACGACGAACAGGAAGGCGATGAGGGCGTGCGTGAGGTAGCCACCGCCGAGGCGCCGGAACGTGCGCAGCGCCACGTCCAGTGCCTTGGCGCCGCTCGTGACCCGGGCCATGCCCCCGATCAGCAGGATGTTGAGCATCGTCATCGCGACGTAGGCCAGGACGAGCGGGATGGCGACGCTGACCAGGAGCTGGAGCGGCAGCAGCTCGTCTGCGGGCGGCAGCTTGCCTCCCGCGAAGAAGTACACGAGACCGCCGACTCCCCCCAGCACGCCGGTCATCCCGGCGTTGAACAGCCGTGTGCGTAGGCGTTGTGCGCGCAGGCCACCGAGGTAGGACAGCAGCCCCACGATCACCGCTCCAGCCGGTCCGGTCAGCGGGAGGGCGGCGGCCAGGATGACGGTCGCTACGGAGACCCCGACGTGCGGGCCGAGGTCGCGCTCACGCATGGACGAGCCGATGACCCCGAGGACCGTCAGGACCGCGACCGCGCTCCATTCCGGTGGAGGGCCGACGATGCGCCATCCGGTCACTGCGAGCAGCAGTGCCGCGGTGCACACCAGGGCGACGTAGACACCGACCGGCCAGGTGGTGCCCTCCGGCGGCCGGTGGGACCGGTCCGGGGCAGAGATGAGCGGCGCCGATGCCAGGTCACGCTCAGGCATCGACGCCGCTCAGAAGCTCAACGCGGCGAGGACCGGTCAGTCAGTCCTCCCAGCTCACGACGTCGATAAACGCGCTGAGTGCGTCCATCGCTGAGCCGGCGGCGAGAAAATCGAAGATCGCAGCGAACATGTGTGTCAGTCCTTCCGGGGCCGAAACATACGCGCACGTCATCCCACCTGCCAGGATGTTTGAACGCGGGCGTGGTGTCAGGCTCTCACATGCGCGAGAGAGGAAGTAGCCCTCGGGACGGAAACGCAACATTCTTTAACGAAACTTTACTCGCGACCTGCAGGAACGCTCCGTGGTCGGATCCTTGCTGCTGGCGACCGGCCTGCCACGGCAAGAGCATCCACCACTTCGACGCACCGTGCCGCGCCTCTGTTGTGCGAGAATGACCGACCGGACGGTGGTCCGGCCCAAGCTGGCCACCGCCGAACAGCCTCGACCGCTAGGAGATGCCATGAGCAAGCGAGCCCGCAAGCGCCGCGACCGCAAGAAGAAGGCGGCCAACCACGGCCGCAAGCCGAACGCCTGAGCGTCGGCCCGGACGCGGAGGACCCCGTAGCCCTGATGGGCAACGGGGTCCTTCTGCGGTGTGGACCGTGCTCGGCCCGCCACGGGCCGATTCGGCTCGTCAGTCGGTCTCGCGAGACACCGCGTGAGTCGTCACCGAGATCGTGCTGATGCGGGCCAGGATCTGGGTCCGGAGGGTCTCGGGTGCCGCCTCGCGGTTGCAGGCCCGTCGGACCATCTCCTTCAGGAGCAGGTCGCGCTCGTACTCGCGCAGGCAGGAGCCGCAGGCATCCAGGTGCTCACGGATGCGCCGGCCCTCCTCCTCGGCTGCCTCATGGTCGACGTACTCGAACAGCCGAAGGACGACCTCCGCGCAGTCCGTCTCGCTCTCGGGTCGCAACTCACTCATGACCTCACCGTTGCCTCGTTGATGAATCCGCGCTCCAGCGCGTAGTCGGTCAGCAGATCCCGCAGCTGGCGGCGGCCGCGGTGCAGCCTCGACATGACCGTCCCGATCGGCGTCTCCATGATCTCGGCGATCTCCTTGTAGGAGTAGCCCTCGACATCGGCCAGGTAGACCGCCAGGCGGAAGTCCTCCCCGATCGAGGCCAGCGCACGCTTGACGTCAGAGTCGGCCAGATGGTCCAGGGCCTCGGCCTCGGCCGACCGCAGACCCGTGGAGGTGTGCTGCGCTGCCCGGGCGAGCTGGTAGTCCTCGACCTCGGCCGCATCTGACTCCAGGGGCTGCCGCTGCTTCTTGCGGTAGGTGTTGATGTAGGTGTTGGTCAGGATGCGGTACATCCAGGCCTTGAGATTCGTGCCGGGCCGGTACTGGTGGAACGCCGCGAACGCCTTGGCGTAGGTCTCCTGCACCAGGTCCTCGGCATCCGTGGGGTTGCGGGTCGTGCGCAGGGCGGCGCTGTAGAGCTGGTCCAGAAGGGGCATGGCCTCCCGCTCGAAGCGTGCAGCACGCTCGGCGTCGGACTCCGTGGCGACATCCACCTCGTGGTCCGGGTTGTGCTCTTCCGCAGTCTGATCTTGGCTAGTCATCGGTGTCCACGATAGACCTGCTGGCTCAACGGATGCTCCGAACCCACCGAACCTCACGGGGCCCGAGACCCTCGCGCCGGTGTCGGGGGCGGCCAGGTACGCGACCGTCATACAACCTCCTCCTGGTCGAGCGCCCGGGACGGCGCTCTCAGGGGTGGTCAACAGCGATCCGGTGCTCCGGATTCCCTCCCGCGCGAGGTCTGGGTCAGCGGCCGAGCGCCTGGTCGACGGTCTCGGCCCACAACCGCGACCCGGCGTCGTTGGGATGCACGTCGTCCTGGAGCAGTGCCGCGACGTCGCCGCTGTCCCGGAATGCCTGCGCGACGTCGATGGTGTCCAGGCCCTCCCCCTCCGCCCAGGTGCGGATCTGGTCCCGCACGTCGGCGTTGGCATCGTCCACCTGCGGCTGCTGGAGCACGACGACGACCGGAACGTCCCCGTAGCCCTCGCGGACCGCATCCAGCAGCATCGCGAAGTTCTGCGCAGCGCTCTCGCTCGTGTCGGCGTGACCGAAGTTGAGCAGCACCAGGTCCGGCGTCTCCGGCACGATCAGCGACAGGACCTGCACGGGGTATGCCGCGTTGGCCCCGCTCTGGCTGCCGGACCAGATGGTCAGCGGGGAGCCCTCCCCCTCCTCGGAGAGCACGTCCGGTGGCACGAACCCGCCCTGGGCGGCCTCGTCCCAGTGCGAGATGGTGACGGGGCGGTCGCGTGAGAGTTCCAGGGCCCACCGGTGGACCCACTCCTGGCGGGCGTTGCTGGTCGAGTCGCCGAGGACACTCATGACGACCGGGTCGGCCGAGGCCAGCGCCTCACGGGCCTCGGCGAGGGCAGGATCGGCCGCCGAGGTCTCCCGCGCGCTGTCGGGTGCCGCCGTCGTGGCCTGGTCGGTGTCGGCCGGCGCCGTCGGCGCCGCGGGTGCACCGCCGATGTGGCTGGCACCCGCCCCGGGCGGGAGGGACCGCACTCCGTCCCCGACATTGCTGAAGGCCAGGAAGACCAGGCCGGCGGTCGCCGCGGCGAGCAGGACGAGACCAAGGTCCTGAAGCCGACGGGTCACCACTGCCTCCTGGGTGAGAGCACCGACGGTGCGCCGGTGCCGGAAAGAAAGTTACCGGATGACACGATAGGGAAGTGAACGCGTCAGCATACGAGGGGCCGCTTCGGCCCCTCCGCCAGTCGAGCAAGCTACAGAACGTCCTGTACGAGATCCGTGGCCCGGTCGCCGCCCGCGCCGCGCAGCTGGAGGCAGAGGGCCACCGCATCCTCAAGCTCAACATCGGCAACCCGGCACCGTTCGGGTACGACGCCCCGGACACGATCCTGCAGGACATGATCGCTGCCCTCCCGACGGCCCAGGGCTACTCGGAGTCCAAGGGCATCCTCTCCGCGCGCAGGGCGGTGGTCGCCCGCTACGAGGGTGAGCCGGGCTTTCCCCGGATCGATGTCGACGACGTCTACCTCGGCAACGGGGTTTCCGAGCTGATCATGATGGTCCAGCAGGCGCTGCTGGACGATGGCGACGAGGTGCTGATCCCGGCACCCGACTACCCCTTGTGGACGGCGGCCACGAGCCTGGCCGGCGGCACGCCCGTCCACTATGTCTGCGACGAGGCGGCTGGATGGGCCCCGGACATCGAGGACATCCGGTCCAAGATCACCGACCGGACCAAGGCCCTGGTGGTGATCAACCCGAACAACCCGACGGGAGCCGTCTACTCGCGGGAGGTGCTGGAGGAGCTGGCGCAGGTGGCCCGTGAGCACTCGCTGCTCATCCTGGCCGACGAGATCTATGACCGGATCCTGTATGACGGGGCCAAGCACACGAGCATCGCCGTCGTGGCGCCGGATCTGCTGGTCGTGACGTTCAACGGGCTCTCCAAGACCTACCGGGTGGCTGGCTACCGGGCCGGCTGGCTGGTGATCAGCGGTCCGAAGTCGCACGCCACGGGGTTCCTGGAGGGGATCGAGCTGCTGGCTTCGACCCGCCTGTGCCCCAACGTCCCGGCGCAGCACGCCATCCAGGTGGCGGTGTCCGGTCGGCAGAGCATCGAGGAGCTGATCCTTCCCGGGGGACGGCTGCTCGAGCAGCGTGATCTTGCCTGGTCGATGCTCAACTCGATGGAGGGAGTCAGCTGCGTCAAGCCCGAGGGTGCGCTCTATGTCTTCCCGCGGCTCG
>DATGRS010000157.1:0-4364 GCA_035303365.1 Ornithinicoccus sp. | reverse complement strand
CGGCGACCTGATCCTGCTGGACGAGCTTCGTGAACACCAGTCGTGGGACGCATGGGGTGCGATCACTAAGACCACGATGGCTCGCCCCGCGGCGCAGATCTGGGCGCTGTCGAACGCTGGTGACGCGACGAGCGTGGTACTCCGGTACTTGCGCAAGCGGGCGCATGAGGTTCTTGGCGACCCGGATGGGATCAACGCCAAGGACGACCCGTCCTCGCTGCTGCCGACCGATGAGGAGTTGGAGGACCTCGCAGACCTGGCCGACGCGGACGGGCCTGACCTGACCGCGGCGGACTTCGAGGACGAAGACGACGAGGACACTCTCGGCCTGTTCGAGTGGTCCGCCCCGCCCGGGTGTGACGTGATGGACCGCAACGGGTGGGCGATGGCCAACCCGTCGCTGGGCTACGGGATCAGTGAGCGCACTCTTGCGGGGGACGCGAAGGGGGACCCGGAGTGGGTCTTCCGTACCGAGTGCCTGTGTCAGTGGTCGGACGGCTCCCTTGAAGGGCTGTTCCCGCCTGGTGCATGGGAGGCGCAGGTCGACCCAGGGTCGAAGGTCAACCCGGGAGAGCGGATCATCGCGTGCGTTACAACAGCGTGGGACCGGGGTCGTACGCATGTGGCTATCGCCGGCCAGCGTGAGGACGGTCGCATCCACATCGGCATCGCGGCGTCCCGGCCCGGTACGGACTGGGTGATCGACTGGTTGAAGTCTGACGATGCCCCACCGTTCGAGTCGCTGGTGGTGCAGCAGCGTGGGGCACCGGAGTCGTCGCTGATCGAGGACCTGGAGCGGGCCAAGATCCCGGTCACGGCGTGGGGCGGTTCAGACCTGGCGAAGGCTCACGGGTCGTTCTACGACGGGGTTGCGTTGGGCGCGGCGGGGGTGTTCCGTCACCGGGCGCAGCCGATCCTCGAGGTTGCCGTTGCCACCGCTACGACCAAGCCGATGGGTGAGTCGTGGGTGCTGGATCTGCGGAAGTCGGCAGCCGACGCGGCGCCGCTCAAGGCCGTTATCGGGGCGGCGTGGGGACTGACAAATGTCGAGGAGCCGGCGGTGTCGGCCTACGAGGACCGTGGCGTCCTGACTGTGTGAAAGGGGTGTGACGGCGCGTGGGCTTTTGGAGCAACCTGCTCGGCTCGTTCGGGCGTAACGGCCCCGGTTCGGCCGTGTTCACCCCCAACGTGACCTACCTGTCGCCGGACGAGTTCGCCCTGTGGGCTGACCCGTCGAAGATGACGGTGGCGCAGATGTGGTCTACCCAGCCGCACTTCCGCACCGTTGTCACGTTCCTGGCTCGTAACGTCGCCCAGCTCGGGTTGCACGTGTTCGAGCGGACGGAGGACGACGGGCGCAGGCGGGACCGCTCGTCGGTCCTGGCGCGGTCGCTGCGGGACGTGGACGGGACCATGACGACGTTCGAGCTGGTGTTCGCCCTGGTGGGTGACCTGGCCCTGTACGACCGGGCTTACTGGTGGGCGGCGCCGTCGAACGAGATGCCGTCTGGGTGGATGATTCGCCGTCTCCCGCCGAACTGGGTTGAGCCGGTGAAGGCGAACCCGTGGGAGGTCAAGGAGTACCGGGCTTTTATCAAGTCCGACGGCGGGTCCGTGACGATCCCGGCTGACGCTGTCTTGGCGTTCCCCGGTTACCACCCGGGGAAGATGCACGGGTCGTCCCCGACGGTTGACGCGTTGCGGGACACGCTGCGGGAGCAGGTCGAGGCGGCGAAGTACCGGGCGCAGGTGTGGAAGCGCGGCGGTCGGGTGTCGGCTGTGCTGGAGCGTCCGGTCGAGGCGCCGCAGTGGTCGCCCGAGGCGCGTGACCGTTTCCGTGAGGACTGGTACGCGAACTTCACCGGCAACGGCCCGCGGGCTGGTGGCACCCCGATCCTCGAGGACGGGATGCAGCTGAAGCGGATCGACTTCTCCGCTCAGGAGCAGCAGTACGTCGAGGCGGCGAAGCTGTCGCTGACGACGGTCGCGTCGGCGTTCCACGTGAACCCGACGATGCTGGGGCACAACGAGGGCGCGAACTACAGCAACGTGCGGGAGTTCCGCAAGATGCTGTACGGGGAGACGTTGGGGCCGATCCTGTCGCAGATCGAGGGGCGGATCAACACGTTCCTGGTCCCGCGGATGGGGTTGGAGCCGGAGCGGTTCTACGTCGAGTTCAACATCGCGGAGAAGCTGCAGGGCAACTTCGAGGAGCAGGCCGCGGTTATCTCCTCATCGGTGGGTCGCCCGTGGATGACGGCGGACGAGGCGCGTGCCCGGTTCAACATGCCCGCGCTGGGTGGGGACGCTGCGTCGCTGGTCACCCCGCTCAACGTCCTCATTGGTGGGCAGTCGTCCCCGCGTGATGGTGTCACCGAGGGTCGCGGCGGCGGTTCGCTGCCCGACCTGCCGGCCGAGCCGGAGCAGCAGACGGTCGGCGGGCTCACCCCGGACGACATCGTCAAGCTGGTGGGAGCGGCGGCCACACTCATCCGGTCCGGTTTCGACCCGGAGTCCTCGCTTCTCGCTGTCGGGCTGGACCCGATCGAGCACCTGGGCCTGCTGCCGGTCACGGTGCAGAAGCCGCAGGCGGGCGAGAACCCGGACGAGGAGATCGCCGAGGCGCTCAAGGTCGCGGCCGAGATCCGGCGCAAGGCGGGCGTCCCATTCAAGGCGCGCACTCCGGGGACGTTCGACGAGCGGGCGCAGCAGGTGCTCGCCCAGTTCTTCAACCGGCAGGGTCGCTCGGTCCGGTCGCTGATCGGCGCGGGCCGACCGGACTGGTGGGACGAGGACCGTTGGGACGGCGAGCTCGCGGACACGATCGCGGGGCTGTACCTGCTCACCGCCACGGAGGCGGGGCGGCGCACCCTGTCCAGGCTCGGGGTGAACCCGGACGACTACGACGAGCCGCGTACGGTCGCGTACCTGCGTGAGGCGGCGCGGGTGTCAGCCGAGCACATCAACAAGACCACCCGGGACGCCGTCGCTGCTGCGCTCGCGGACGCCATCGGCAACCCGGACACGACCCCGGTCGACGCTGTCGGGCACGTGTTCGAGGTGGCCGAGGAGGCACGGGCGGCTGAGGCGGCGGCGTCGGTGGTGACGTTCGCTTCTGGGTTCGGCACGGTCGAGGCCGCGAAGCAGCAGGCGGGCGGGCGGGCGACGAAGACGTGGCGTGTCAACTCCGGTAACCCCAGGCCGTCTCACGCGGCGATGGATGGAGAGACGGTCGGCATCGACGACGTGTTCAGCAACGGCCTGCCGTGGCCCGGAGCGATGGGGTCCGACGTGGGCGAGGTGGCCGGCTGCATGTGCAGCGTCGAGATCACCATCCCCTGATTCCCAAGCCCACCCACACCTCACTGCCCAAGGAGGGCGAAAACATGCTGATGAAGTCATGCCCTGCGCGGGTCAAGGCTGCCGGCGAACAGGACGGCCTGCCCGAGGGGCAGTTCGAGGCGATCGTGTCGGTGTTCGGCAACGTCGATTCCTACGGCGACGTGGTCATGCCTGGCGCGTTCAAGGACACCCTGGCCGAGTGGGAGTCGTCGGGTAACCCGATCCCCGTCTACTACTCGCACCGGATGGACGACCCCGACTTCAACATCGGGCACGTCGTAGAGGCGGCTGAGCTGCTGCCCGGTGACCCGCGCCTGCCGGACGACCTCAAGGATCTGGGCGGGCTGTGGGTGAAGGCCCAGCTGGATATCGACGCGCCCGTCCCCGGCAGCAAGGCGCCGCAGGTTCACCGCCTGCTCAAGGGTCGGCGCATCACCCAGTTCTCGTTCGCGTACGACGTGGACGAGGGCGGCTGGGCGAAGCGTGACGACCAGGAGTTCTACGAGCTGCGGAAGCTGCGGCTGTACGAGGTCGGCCCGACCCCGATCGGGGCGAACCAGGAGACGGAACTGCTGGCGGTGAAGTCCGCCATGACTGGTCTTGCTCGGCAGGTGAAGGCGGGACGCCTGCTGCCGACCAAGGCTGAGGACGCGCTGCGTGAAGCGCGTGACGCCATTGACTCCGTCCTCGCGTCGCTGTCCGACGCGGAGGACGGCAAGTCCACCCGTCCGGGTGGCAGCGGCCAGGAGCAGCAGGCCAGCGAGCCGCCTGCGGCCAAGGACCCGGCCAGCGACGAGGCCCCCGCGGGTAAGTCGTCCGTCGCGTCCGAGGAGCCGCCCGCGACCTCGCCCGTCGACGCGTACCTGGCGGTCATTTCCATACAGGAAAGGAACTGAGGATGAACCTCAAGCAGCAGCGTGAGGCCGCCCTCCAGGCCGCCCGTGAGATCGCGGAGCGAGTCAAGTCGGAGGGTCGGGGCTTCACCCCGGAGGAGCAGCAGCAGGTCGACGCCCACCTGGCGA
>DATGRS010000156.1:0-22057 GCA_035303365.1 Ornithinicoccus sp. | reverse complement strand
GCGAGGGTGTCCTCTACGAGCGTTCTCTTAACGTGGACGCCTTCTTCGTGACGCTTAAGAAGTCTGAGGCCGACTACTCGCCGACGACGATGTATCGCGACTATCCCATCAGCCCCACGTTGTTCCACTGGGAGTCGCAGTCGACGACCTCCGAGGCGTCGCCTACCGGCCAGAGATACATCCAAGGCAGCAGCAACGTCCTGATCTTCGCCCGCGAGCAGCAGAGCGACGAGTTCGGCACGAGTCCGTATCTCTTCCTGGGCCCGGGCCGCTACGTGAGCCACCAGGGCGAACGACCCGTTGCCTTCACGTGGAGGCTCCAGCACCCGCTTCCTACGGACTTCTTTAATGCCGCGACAGTGGTAGCTAGCTGACGAACGACCCTGGGCGGGAGCACGACAGTGGTTAGGCGACCTGACGGCCCGCCGCGCAACCTGCCTCGCGACTGAGTGCGGGGCGTGTGGCGGCGGACGCGCGCGCCTTATGTGTCCTGGCGGTGCGCGCGGTACAACAGTGGGGTGGGCACTATGGACCAGTTGCAGACGGGCGGACGCCGTCGGCTCACCGGGAGCGAGCCCCCGGTGAGCGACTCGACCGGTGCACCGAGCGACCGCTTGGAGGGACGCCGCCGAGTCGCGGGGCTTAGCCTCCTGCTCTTCCTGGTGGCCTCGATGATCTATCTCGAGATCGTCCTCAGGATCCAGACTGACTCCCAGCTTGTCGGCGACGGGCTCCTCTACACGACACTCTTCGCCGGTGCGACATCCTTCGTGATCTTCTTGATCGCGAGCTTCCTCAGAGGAGCGGGGCGGACCATCGTGGTGGGCCTGCTGCTCGGGGCCATGACCGTCATCTTCATGTCCCAGTTCCTCTACTACGACACCTTCAGGACGTTCTACTCAGTGTTCTCGGCCATGAACGGCGGGCAGCTGACCGAGTTCATGGGCGTCATCCTGGTCAAGATCCGCGAAAACTCCTTGTGGCTCCTCCTTCTCGCCGTCCCGATGATCCTGTTCTTCGTGCTGCTCAGGCGGGGCACCTGGGCGCGGCACCGCTTCAAGTGGCTTGAGCGAGGCGTTGCAGCCGTGCTCATGATCGGTCTCTTCGGCGCGGCGATCCTGGGGATCAACGTGGGGGAGAAGGAGCATGCCAGTGCCTACGACATGTACTACAGGAACAACGACCCGGTGGCGTCGGTGAACGCTCTGGGTCTGATGACCAGCATGAGGCTCGACCTGCAGCGCACCGTGCTCGGATTCGAGCCGGAGCTCGCTCCGCCCCCCGTCGTTGTTGCGCCCGAGCCCGATCCGGACGACCCGGTGGAGGCTCCGTCAGAGGGTCCTTCCCTGGAACCGCCCGACACGCCGGCCGGGGAGTCGGACGTCCCGGACCCGGAGCCGGTGGTCTATGAGGACAACGTCATGGACATTGACTTCGACAAGCTCATGGCCGAGGCGGAGAGCGAAGAGCTTCGCAACATGCACCTCTACTTCAGCACGCGAGAGGCCACGCAGGAGAACGAGCACACAGGGATGTTCGAGGGGTACAACCTGGTGTTCATCACCGCTGAGGGCTACTCGCACTATGCGGTGGACGAGGAGGTGACGCCCACGCTCCACAAGATGACCCACGAAGGCTTCACCTTCACCAGCTTCTACAACCCGATCTGGGGAGTCAGCACCTCAGACGGAGAGTACGTTGCCACCACCGGCCTCATCCCCAAGAGCGGCGTATGGAGCATGTTCAAGTCCGGCTCCAACGCCATGCCGTTCGCCATGGGGAACCAGCTGGGCCGGCTGGGCTACAAGACGATGGCCTATCACAACCACACCTTTGACTACTACAGACGCGACGTCTCCCACCCGAACCTCGGTTACGACTACAAGGGGCTAGGCAACGGGCTGGAGGTCACCAAGACCTGGCCGGAGTCCGACATCGAGATGATCGACGTGACCACCGAGGAGTTCGTCCACGACGAGCCGTTCCATGCGTACTACATGACCGTGAGCGGCCACCTTCTTTACAACTTCGGCGGCAACTTCATCGCCGTCAAGAACCGCGACCTGGTGCAGGACCTTCCCTACGGCGAAGCCGGGAAGGCCTACATGGCCACCCAGATCGAGCTGGACCGTGCGCTGGAGCTGCTCATGGAGCGACTGGAGGGGGCCGGCGTCGCCGACCGGACGCTCATCGTCCTGAGCGCGGACCACTATCCCTACGGGCTCGAGAAGCCGGACCTCGATGACCTGGCCGGGCACGAGGTGGAGGAGAACTTCGAGCTGCACAAGAGCAGCCTGATCATCTATGCCAAGGGCATGCAGCCCGAGACCGTGGACCAGCCGGTGTCCAGCCTCGACATCATCCCGACCATCTCGAACCTGATGGGGCTCGAGTTCGACTCCCGGTTGCTCATGGGCAGGGACGTCTTCTCGGACGCGGATCCCCTCGTGATCTTCAACAACCGCAGCTTCATCACGGACAAGGGGCGCTACAACAGCGTCACGCGAGAGTTCACGGCCAACGAAGGCATCGACGTGCCGGACGACTACCAGCAGGTCATCTCTGACGAGATCGACCGCCGGTTCTACTACTCCACGATGATCCTCGACAGGGACTACTACAGCACCGTCGTCGACCGATAGGTCGTCAGGCGGAGGCCCAGGTAGTGCGGCGGGCTACGCGCCCTCGTGGACGTTGCTCCGCGCCATCGTCACGAAACCGTCGGCACTCACCTCGGCGTCCGTCATACCGTGCACCTGCTGTGCGTGCTCGGTTGCCTTCGCGAGCACGTCCTCCTCCGTCTCCGCGCTCACGACACCGTCGCACTCGAAGCCCAGATCGCGGCAGTGGACCTCTTTGGACATCGTCCAACCTCCTTGGTGGTGGCGGGCAACGCGGCGAGCGTCGCCGATCGTCCAATCTAGCGCCGAGGGCCCACGTGTGGCAGGTCGAGCGGGAGGTCTCCCAAGCAGCGTGATCCTGACCGGCTGCCCGCGTCTGAGGGGCGCGACCTTCAGGCGTCGGTCCCGGCCAGGTCGGCCGCCAGCTCCGCCTCGTCCTCCTCGGACAGGGAGGTCTGCAGGACCGAGCCGCCGAACTCCGACATCCCCGCGTTGAACTTGTCCTCCGTGATCTTGCGCGCCATGATCACCACTGCCGCGTGGCCGGGCTCGAGCAGGTTCTCGACGCGGTCCTGGAAGCCCCGGTTGATTCCCGCCTTGCTGAGCTTCCCGCTCAGCGCTCCGACGGCTCCTCCGAGCAGCATGCCCAGGCCGGGCGCGAGGAAGAGCAACCCGATGAGCACCCCCCACAACGCACCTGCGCTGGCAGAGGCGCCGACAATCTTGTGGGGGAGGTCGACGTGCTTCTTGCCGTTGTCGTCGACGCGGACCGTTGCCAGCCCGCTCAGCTCGACGATGAAGTCCCGCTGCAGGTCCATGACCTTGTTGGCGGCCCGCTCCGCGGTGGCATGGTCCTCGTAACCGATGATGATGAGCTCGGACATGGTGTGGGGTTCCTCTCGAACGGGTGCTCCGGCCAGGCGCCGGGCAGCACGTCGGCGTGCTGTCCTCAGCGTGCCGTGACGCCTGGCTGAGCGGATGACCCGCAGCGGGTGATCCGGTGGGCGACCGTCAGGGGGAGCGTTGTGGCGTGGTGCCGTTCACGGTGCGTATCCGAGCCCGGGGCGAACTCGGTCAGGCCGACCGGCTGGAGCTTCCGGGCTTCGATGCGAGCGCTGAGATGGACGAACTGGTCCTCCTCGGGACGGTGCCGGACGAGGCCGCCCTGCTCGGAGTTCTCACCCGGCTCATCCGCGCGGGGGTGAGCGTCCGGGACCTGGAGCGCATCCCCACCGCCTGTGTCACGGGCCCCGGTGGTCCGTCCGGCCGCGCCCGTCCGCAGGGAGCGTTCCTCGCACGCATTCAGCTGGCTGGCAGGATCGCGGGACACCTGCGGCAGATGCCAGACGCCGAAGTGATGAGCGAGGTCTCGGCGTCCACGACTATCGAGGTCGAGCTGGACGAGGAGCATGCCCTCGAGGAACTGCTGATGACACTCAACTCAAGGGCACTGCACGTGCTCGAGCTCCGTGTTCGCCCTGTTCACGGGATGGGTGGCAGCGCTACGCTGAGCTGACAGTGCTGTGGGGAGAACGCCGCATGACGCAGACACGGCCGATTGCGCCCCTCGCGGACGCGCGGCTCACAGTTCCACTGCCATCCTCAGGGCTCGTTCCACGCCCGAGGATCTGCAGGCTGTTGGACAGCGCCACAAAACACCCCATCACGGTTGTCTCCGGCGGTCCCGGCACCGGCAAGACCCTCGCTGTCGCGTCATGGGTCCGCGATGGCGACGGCTCCAGACCGGTGGCCTGGGTGTCGATCGACCCGCTCCTGAGCACGCCCAGGCGCTTCTGGTCCGCGGTCAGTGTGGCCCTTGTCTCCGCTCTGGACCCACCGACGAACGGCTCCCCGCGCCGCGTCGACCTCGGCAGGGAGGACGTGGTGGCCGAGGTGGCCGCGCTGCTGGACGGGCGCGAGGTCGTGCTCGTCCTGGACGACGTGCACGAGCTGGACGGCGAGGTGCTGGCCGACCTCGACCACGTGCTGCGAATGCCACCGACCGGGCTCCGGGTGGTCCTCGTGAGCCGTTATGACCCGCCTCTCGCCCTGAACCGACATCGCGTGGCTGGCCGGTTAGCCGAGCTGCGGGCCGCCGACCTGGCGTTCACGGCGGGGGAGGTCAGGATCCTGCTCCGAGCCAGCAGCCTGGCCGTGCCAGACGACGTCGTCGCCACGCTGGTGGAGACCAGCGACGGGTGGCCGGCCCTGCTGCGCCTCGCCGTCATCATGATGCAGGCAGCAGACGACCCGATCGTCGCCGGACGCCACTTCAGCGGGGACCAACCGATGGTTGCCAGCTATCTGGCCGAGGAGGTGCTGGGCAACCTGTCACCGCAGCGGCAGGACTTCCTCCTCCGCACCGGTGTCCCAGGTCGGATCTGCGCACCCCTCGCCACGGCGCTGACCGGGGATCCGAGCGCCGGAGAGGTCCTCGCCGAGCTGTTCCACGGCGACCAGATGATGGTCGAGCTGGACGGCAGCGGGTGGTACCGCTACCACCCGCTGCTGCAGCAGACCCTCCAGGCACGGTTGCGCCTGGAGCAGCCCGACCTCGAGCCCGAGCTGCATCAACACGCCTCCACGTGGCTGGAGGGCCATGGTGAGTGGCTGTCCGCGCTCGAGCACGCGATCGAGTCCGGCAACCACAGCCTGGCCGTCCAGGCGGTGCTGCGGTCGGGGGCGGTCGGGATGTTCACCGAGGACTGGGCCGTGCTGCCCGTCCTGATAGACCGCATCTCCCGGACCTCCGCACCGCAGGACCCGGAGCTGCAGGTCGCGCTCGCCGTCCAGTCCCTGATCTGGGGACAGGACAACGCCGCCTGGGAGTTCCTGACGGGCGCCGAGGAAGGTGTGCGTCGGCTTCCGGAGCCGCGTCGGTCGGTGGCTCTCCTCTGCCTCCGCGTCATGATGACCATCGGAGCGGGCCGGGCCGGGGACGTCCAGGCTGCCGTGGGAGCGGCCCGCGACGCGGAGGAGCTGGCCCGCTCCGTCACCGCGGACCAGGCACCTGGCTGGGCCGCGTTCCGCGACGTGCCCTCGGTGATGCGCGGTATCGCCGAGATGTGGGCCGGGCACCCACGGACCGCGCTGTCCATCCTGCAGAGTGTGCACGCCGAGGATGCCTACCCACCGCCACCGGGCATACCCGGGATCTATGTCACTGGCTACGTTGCTCTCGCCCTGGCGCTGGCCGGCGAGTTCGAGCCGGCACGGGATCGGGCGTTGGCCGCGCTGCGGCAGACCGAGGGCGCCGGGCGGCCGAGGTTGCACGAGGCCACTGCCGCCTGGTGCGCGCTGGCCATCGCCCGGGCGCACCAGGGGGACGCTGACGGAGCTCGTGCCGCTATCGCTGCCGGAGAGCGCGTGGCCGCTCAGGCGTGGCACGACGCGTGCGTCGCCACCTGCCTGCGTCTCGCGGCGGTGCAGCTTGCCCTGCTGACCGGCAACGTCCGCGAGGCGCGCAGGCTGCTGACCGAGGTGGATGGCGACCTGCGCCGGCACCCGCAGATGACGTATGCCGTGCGGCTGCGCCCGATCCTCGGGGTGGAGTGCGCGCTCGTGGCCGGGACGCCGAGCGTGGCGCGAGATCTCCTGAGCGCCTTCGATGCGGAGCGGGCCAGGGTCGACGGTGCGCCAGAGGCACCCGATCCGACGGTGGCGAGCCGTGCCCGCGTGCTGCTGGCTACCGGCCGAGCCGAGGCGGCACTCGAGGTGGTGGCGCGCGAGGTCGCGTCGACCGGAGAAGCCCCGGCGGCGGCCTGGCTGGCCGCGGCTGTGGCGCACCACAAGCTCCGACACGATGCCCTGGCCGCTGAGGCCCTGGCTCACGCAGTCGACGCCGCCGCGCCACACCGTGAGGTTCTCCCGTTCCGGCACGCCGGGCCTGAGCTGAGTGTGCTGCTCCGGCGGCACGAGCAGCTGGTCGGGTCCCACCCAGACTTCGTGCGTGCCCTGCTCACTACGCTCCCACGCGACGATGCAGGAGACATGACTGCATCCCCCGCTCCGCTCGTCGAGCCGCTGACCGAGCGGGAGCTCGCGGTCCTGGCCTTCCTGCCGACGATGAGCTCCAATGCCGAGATCGCCGCCGAGCTCGGCATCTCGGTCAACACGGTCAAGCGGCACCTGAAGGCGGTGCACCGCAAGCTCGGAGTCTCGACCAGACGGGATGCGGCGCGAGCAGCGCGCCGCCTGGACCTGCTGCCCGGATAGCGAGGGCAGACCGACGCGCCATCCGGGACCCGGTCGAAGATCACCCGCTGCGGGTAATGCCCGCACCGCCCGGGAGCCGCGATCATCGGCGTACAGCCGCTGTGCGGTGCGACCGATGGGTCGGCGTTCCAGTGACACGGGCAGTGCCGCCCGGGGAGCGACTTAGGTCTGCGGGGTGCTCACGATGCGGGCCCCCAGGGTCCAGCAGACCCGGACTCTGCGCCACGTCTGACCGTCACACCGGATGAGAGGAGGACGTCGTCGGCAGCGTAGATCCGGACGCACCGGACGGAACGCCCGTTCTCCGCGACCCGACGACGGCGGAGGCGCCTCGCCCGCCCCGGCTGGTTCATGCACTCATCCCGCTGCTCAGCCTGATCCTTCTGATCGGAGGGGCGCTCGCACTCTTCGGCCTCGACGCCCTGGACGGTCCGATCCAGGCGGCCCTGGTGGTGTGCTGCATGGTGGCCGCGCTCGTCGCCCTGCAGCTGGGCCATCCGTGGACGGCGGTCCAGGCTGCGGGACAGTCGGCGCTCTCATCGATCACCAGCGCCTTGTTCATCCTTCTCGCGGTCGGCGCGCTGATCGGCACCTGGAACATGTCGGGCACGATCCCCACGCTGGTCTACTACGGTCTCCAGGTCCTGGACCCCACCTGGTACTACGTCGCCACCGCACTGATCTGCGGGGTGGTCGCGCTGAGCATCGGCAGCTCGTGGACCACCGCCGGGACGATCGGGGTCGGCCTGGTCGGCATCGCCGTGCTGCTCGGGGTGTCGCCGGCTATCACCGCAGGGGCGGTCATCTCCGGCGCCTACCTCGGCGACAAGACCTCACCGCTGTCGGAGACCACGATCCTCAGCGCGCAGCTGGTGGGGGTCGACATCTATGACCACATCAAGCGCCAGATCTGGACCTCGGTCCCCGCCTTCCTGATCGCCTGCATCGTCTTCCTCGTGCTGGGCTTCACCGCCGACGTCTCCGACACCAGTGAGGCCACCAACGTGGAGCTGGCAGCGCTGGGGGACATCTACTGGATCACACCGTTGAACCTGCTGCCGCTGCTCCTGCTGGTCCTCCTGTCCCTCAAGAAGGTCCCGGCGTCACTGGCGCTGATGACCTCGGCCCTCTTCGCCGGTCTGGTCGGCGCCATCCTGCAACCCGAGGTCGTGCGGACCTTCGGCGGTGAGGGCGCCTACCCGGTGGTGGCCCTCAAGGCGATCTGGAGCGCTGCCGCCACCGGCTTCTCCAAGAACTCCGGCATCAGCGACATCGACACTCTCCTCTCGCGTGGTGGCATGGACAGCATGCTGATGACGCTCTGGCTGATCATCGGCGCCGTGACCTTCGGCACGATCCTGGACCAGTTCGGCCTCATCGCCCGCCTCGTGAACCCGATGATCGGAGCCGCCAAGAGCACGGGCCAGCTGTTCTTCACCGTCTTCCTCAGTGCCTTCGGCCTCAACATCGTCGCCGGTGACCAGTACATCGCCCTGGTGCTGCCGACCCGCGTGTTCCGCGCCGAGTTCGCCAAGCGAGGGCTGGCCGCGACCAACCTGTCCCGGCTCGCGGCCGACTCCGGGACCGTGACATCGGCGCTGGTGCCCTGGAACAGCTGTGGTGCCTTCATGTCCGCGACCCTCGGGGTGCCTGCGCTGGCCTACGCGCCCTACGCCGTCTTCAACTGGGCAAGCCCCGTGTTGTCGGTCATCTACGGGTTCACCGGGTTCACGATCGACAAGGTGGAGCCGACGCCTGACGCAGCACCGGTTGAGAGGAGCAGTCCATGAGCACCACCACGCCGTCCACGGACGAGAAGATCACCAACGGCGGTATGTCGGTACCCACCCTGACCGCGATGGTGGTCGGCTCCATGGTCGGCGCGGGCGTGTTCCAGCTGCCTGCCCGGTTCGCCGCCGAGACCGGCGTGTACGGCGCCCTCATCGCCTGGACCATCGCCGGGCTCGGCATGCTTATGCTCGCGTTCGTCTTCCAGAACCTCGCCATCCGCAAGCCTGAGCTCGACAACGGGGTCTACGTCTACGCGCGCGCCGGGTTCGGCCTCTACCCCGGCTTCCTGTCGGCCATCGGCTTCTGGGCCTCCACCTGCGCGGGCAACGCCTTCTACTGGGTCCTGATCATGTCGACCCTGTCCCAGCTGTTCCCCGACCTGGAGCCGCTCCTCGGCCAGGGCGATACCTGGCCCGCGTTCTTCGTCTCGGCGGCCGCGGTCTGGGCCTTCTTCCTGCTGATCCGTCGCGGTGTCAAGGAGGCCGCCGGCATCAACGCGATCGTGACGGTCGCCAAGATCGTGCCCCTGGTGCTGTTCGTGGTGCTGGCGATCTTCTTCTTCGACGCGCAGACGTTCGCGGACAACCTCACCGGCGGCTACGACCTGCCGGGCGGGGAGTCGCTCTTCAAGCAGGTCCAGGGCACCATGCTGGTCACCGTCTTCGTGTTCCTCGGCATCGAGGGCGCCAGCGTCTACTCCCGCTACGCCAGGCGCCGCAAGGACGTCGGGCGGGCGACCGTCCTGGGGTTCTTGTCAGTGCTCGCGTTGTTCGCCTCGATCTCGGTCCTGTCCTACGGCATCGTGCCGAGGGACGAGATCGCTGCGCTGCAGCAGCCCTCCGTCGGGGGCGTCCTGGAGGCCGCGGTCGGCCCGTGGGGTGGTGCCTTCATCCGCGTCGGCCTCATCGTCTCCGTGCTGGGCGCCTACCTGGCCTGGCAGCTGTTGGCGGCCGACGTGGTCTATGCCGCGGCCAAGGACAACGACCTCCCGGAGCGGATGGGCCGGTTGAACCGGCACGACGTCCCCGAGACTGCCGTGCTCTGGACCTCGATCTTCGTCACCGGCATCCTGTTCGCCGTCCAGTTCGTCAGCGAGGCCCTCGACTTCACCCTGGACCTGACGGCCGCCCTCGCCCTGGCGCCGTTCGCGTTGGCCAGCGGGTATGCCGTGAAGGTGGCACTGGCCGGGGAGGGCTACCAGGGTGATGCTCCCGGGGAACGGAGCAAGGAGCTGCTCGTGGCGGTGCTGTCCACCATCTACACCCTGTTCCTGATCTGGGCCGCGGGCTACACGTTCCTCTTCCTTGCCTGCATCCTGCTGGCACCGGCCACCGTCCTGTATGTCATGGCGCGCCGAGAGCAGGAGGAACGGGTCTTCACCTCCGCCGGGCTCGCGACGTTCTGCGTGGTCCTCGTCTTCGCCGTCGTCGGCATTGTGTTGCTGGCGACCGGTGCCGTCCAGATCTAACCCAGGAAGGAAACGCCATGCCGTCACCCACCCACGGTGTCCACTCCGAGGTCGGCAAGCTCAACAAGGTGCTTGTCTGCCGACCCGGCCTGAGTCACGAGCGGCTGACCCCGAGCAACAACGACGACCTGCTCTTCGACGACGTGCTCTGGGTGGAGAGCGCCCAGCGCGACCACCAGGACTTCGTGGACAACCTGCGGTCCCGGGGCGTCGAGGTGGTCGAGCTGCACGAGCTGCTCACCGAGACCCTGGCCGTGCCGGGTGCGCGGCAGTGGTTGCTGGACCGCAAGCTCACCGACAACGACGTCGGGATGGGACTGGTGGATGACACCCGCGCCTTCCTGGACACGCTGGAGCACCCTGCTCTCACCGAGTACCTGATCGGCGGGCTGTCGACCCGGGAGCTGCCCGAGGAGTTCCGGACCGGTCACCTGGCACTGGCCCGCTGCTCAGAAGGGCTGTCCGAGTACCTCATGCCGCCTCTGCCGAACACGATCTACACGCGGGACACCACCTGCTGGATCTATGGCGGACTGACCCTCAACCCGCTGTACTGGCCGGCGCGGCACGATGAGACGCTGCTGATGAAGGCGATCTATGCGTTCCATCCCGACTTCACGGGCAGCACCATCTGGTGGGGCGACCCGGAGCAGGACTGGGGGCAGTCCACCTTCGAGGGCGGGGATGTGATGCCGATCGGCAATGGGGTGGTCCTGGTCGGGATGAGCGAGCGCACCTCGCGACAGGCGATCACCCAGGTCGCCGCCAGGCTGTTCGAGGCGGAGGCAGCGACCAGGGTCGTCGTCGCTGCGATGCCGAAGCTGCGCGCCGCCATGCACCTGGACACCGTCTTCACGTTCGCCGACCGTGATGTCGTGACGTACTACCCCGACATCGTCGACCGGATCAGGGCGATCTCGTTGCGTCCCGCCGACGACGGGGGGCTCGACGTCACCGAGGAGACCTCCGGTTTCATCGACGTCGTCGCGAACGCCCTCGGCCTGCCCGCCCTGCGCGCGGTGGAGCCCGGCGGTGGGTGGTACGCCGGCGAGCGGCAGCAGTGGGACAGCGGGAACAACGCGGTGGCTGTGGAGCCCGGGGTCGTCTTCACCTACGACCGCAACACCTACACCAACACCCTGCTCCGCGAAGCCGGCATCGAGGTTATCCCGATCCGGGGCGCCGAGCTCGGCAGAGGCCGCGGCGGCGGCCACTGCATGACCTGCCCGATCTCGCGGGACCCGGTGGACTACTGAACCGGTGCCTGTTCTGGGACGGGAGTCATCTCCTCGCCGGCCAACTCAGCCGAACAGCTCGCCCTGAGGGCCTTCTGCCCACCCGCCACGCAGCGTCCACGCCACCGCCTCGGAGCGACCACGCACCCCGAGCTTGCGGTAGATGCTCGAGGTGTGGTGCATGACTGTCTTGGGTCGGATGCCCAGCACTACGGCCACCTCCTTGTTGGACGCGCCGGAGGCCAGCGCCCTGAGTACCTCGTGCTCACGGTCGGTCAGCTCCTGCGGGTTCGTGGCCAGATGACCGGCATCCACCAGTGACTCTGCCAGCCGGATCACCGGTGCGTCGCTGGTGGCCCTGACGTAGTCGTAGGCCACCTCGGCCGCAAGCTGCACCGCGGCCAACCGGCTGTTCACCGCGATGCCGTCGAGTGCGTGGGCGTCTGAGCTGACGGGCGAGCCGTCGAAGAGCTGGTCGCCATACTCGCGGGCGACCCACGGTGGCAACGACGGCTTCAGCACGTCCCGGAACGGACGGACCGCCTCCTGAAGCTGCGCGGCCACACCGTGGTCGCCGCGCTGCTGCGCTGTGACGATCACGCCCAGGAGAGGCGTGAGGCTGCGCAGCGGGCTGCCGGAGACCCGGGCCCGGCGCAGTGCCTCCCGGCTGAAGCCCAGCGACCGCTCGATGTTGCCGCGGTGCAGGGCGACCACCGCGGCCGCCGGCAGCAGCCACGCAACCGCCCGTAGGTCTCCGGTGCGCCGCGCGATGTCCAGCAGCTGTTCGAAGCTCGGCACGCCTGCTGTGACGTCCTCGTCGGAGCCATCGTGCAGGGGAGTGCCCGGCGGGAGGGTGCGCAGCAGACCGGCCGCAGTGAGCACCACCTGGGGGTCGTCCACCCGCAGCGCACGCTCGAACGCCTGGCGCCCCCAGTGCACGGCCTCCGGGATCGCGTCCCGCTGGTGGGCCAGCATGGCCGCGAACGACTCGAAGGTCGCTAGGGAGGCCTGGTCATCGAGCTCCTGCGCCTCCGCGATGCCCTCCCGGCACAACGGCTCGATCGCCGACCGGTCATCCATGGCTCGGGCGGCCTGGACCGCCAGGATCAGGATCCGCGTGCGCACCCAACCCGGCTCCGCGCGGGCCAGGGCGGAGTGCAGGTCGGGCAGGGCGGCAGCGACGCCCTCGGCATCCCGGGCGAGATCGACGCCCACGGCACCGCGCCAGGCCAGCAGCATCGCCATCACGCCGGACCCGACCGGGTGGTTCTCGGCCAGCGCGGTGACCCGCTCGATCCACTGCTGCTCCGTGGCCGTCGGCCCCCGGTTGAACCAGCACTGCGCGATCCCGAGCAGCAGCTGAGCCGCGAGCACGGCGTCGCCGGCCTGCGTGGTGCGCTGGAGGGCGACCAGGATCTCTGGCTCCACCGCACCCACCAGGGCCAGGGACGCGGTGGGCTGCCCGGACCGTGCCAGCCGGAGCGCCTCGGACGCCACCCCCGCCGCCCACTCGGTATGTCGGTGCTCCAGCTCGGCGAGGTGGTCCGGATTGCGCGACAGCAGGGCCGTAGCTCTCTCGCGCACCAGCGGGTGGAGGCGGTAGTGGCTCTCCGTCACGGCGTGGACCGGCTCGACAAGGTGCGCGTCGACCAGCGTCGACAGCGGGTCGACCAGGTGGTGGCGTCCGGTGACTGCCTCGATGGCCTCGAGGGGGACCAGGGAGGTGAACACCGCCAGGTCTCGCAGGACGGCGCGGGAGTCCTCGCTCAGCAGGGACGCACTCCACGCGATGGCGGTGAAGATGTCGCGGTCGGCATCCGACGGGCTGGCGATCACCGTCGAGGGCGACGATGTCGTGAGCAGTTCTCGCAGCTGGGCGGGCGGCAGCGTCGGTGTGCGTGCCGCGGCCATGACAATCGCGCCCGGGTTGCCGCCCAGCGCGGCGCAGATGTGGGCCACGTCGCGCATCGTGTCGTGGTCTCCCGGGAGGATCGCACCGCTGCGCTCGGCGGCGTCCCGGAACACGCGGACCGCCGGCTGCCCGGCATACGCCTCAGGGTCGGCAGTAAGGTCAGGCTCTGGCAGTGGCGGGACGCGGACGACGGTCTCGCCCGACAGGTGCAGGGGAGAGCCGGAGGTGACGAGGAGCCGCAGCTGCGGGTTGGCCTCGAGCACCGACGCGAGCTCATTGGCGGCATCGGGCGAACGGTCCGCATCATCGACGACGACCAGGTCCGAGGCCACAGCAGCCTCCAGCGCCATGCGGGACAGCGCGCCCGGCTCGGTCGCCCGACGACCGTCGACGAAGGGCACCTCCTGCTGCTGCGGGGCACCTGCCACCAGCGCCCTGGCCATGCTGGTCGTGCCCACACCGGGAAGACCCGTCAGTGTCAGAACTCTCGTGCTGCCTTGGGCCAGCAGCCGCCGCGCAGTCCTGAGCAGATCCTCCCGAGCATGGAGCGGTCTGCGCCACGCCATGGCGGCAGTATCGCAGCCAACCCATGGGTCCGCACGGACCCTGAACGTGTCGGGTAGGCGACAACCCAGATGATTGCCGCATATTGCGGATTTCCTCTACCGCGCGGGTCTGATCGTCGCTAGCATGACCTGCGTGGACTGGGGAGTTCCCGTGACACTCCCAAAGAGGCTTTCCCCATTGCTCTCCTAGGGGCGATTGGTGCCTTACGTCCACCCGGGCGCGAGGAGGCGCATCATGAACAAGGTTCTGACTTTTCCACGCATGGCGCTGTTGGCAGCTGCGGTGCTGCTGGGGTTGGGGTCGATCCCGGCCCTGAGCGACGATGGCCCCCCGGGTCCGGAGACCGTCACACTTCATCTGGGCACCGACGGCACCTACTTCGAGTACAGCAACAACGGTGCCCCCATCCAGCAGAAGATCGGCGCGCCGAAGAACTGCCAGATCACCGTGAACGGCCCGCTGGTTGCCCTCAGCGGCAGCGACAAGGGGCCGGGTCTGAAGGACGGGTCGATCGGCGTCAAGTCCGGTGGCTCCCAAGGGGTCCCGTGCGCACGGATCGACTCCACTGAGGATCTGACCCTCAGCCTGATGGGTGTGCCTGACGCTGCGCAGATCGCACTTGACCTGGAGCTCAAGGGCGATGTCCGCACGAAGATCACGCTGTCGAACGGTGGCACCGTGGTGGGCACGTTCGAAGTGCGCGCCGGCGGGGGGGTCAAGGCGGGCGAAGGGGTTGACGGCAGCACGACAGCGCCATACACCGCTACGGCGACAACGAGTGCGCCGATCGCCAACTGTCGCAACGCCTCCGACTCCGGGCCCGACTCGGGAGCCAACGACAACTGCTACCTCACCATCCTCCCCACGGGCGCCTTCGACACGGTGAAGTTCCAACCGATCACTGGTGAGATGTCGCTGGAGGGAGGCGGTGACTACGGCAGCGGCACCACCATGCAGACCGTCTTCACGCTGGTGGACTACGACGGCGAGCTCGGCTGCGACGAGTCGAACAACACGGTGACCATCGAGGAAGGCACCGTCTTCGGTGAGATCAACCGGTTGCAGAACACGGACGGTTCTGACTGTGTCCTGAAGCCCTACAACATCGACGTCGACACGGAGGCGCAGACCCTCAGTTTCGTGCCGCACGACAACGAGGGTGCACCGCAGCCCGCGGCCTACCAGGGCCTGCTGATGTTTGCGCCGACGCTGGCCGAGAACCCGTTTGACAGCCACCTGGAGTACGACCAGGACGACGACGGACCGCTCGGCTTCGAGGACATGCCGTGGTGCGCCGGTGATCCGTTCGACACCCCCGACGCCCCGGGCTCGATCAACACCGAGGTGATCCCGGGTGGCGACACGTGGTGCATCGTGTCGGCGACCACGTCGATCGTGTCCGAGACCGAGACCCGCACGGCGTGGACCGTCGTGGGGATCGGCGACCCCAAGTTCCGTTGACGGTCAGCCGGTTCGCACGACCCCGAGCTGCTGGAGGAATCCCTCGGACTCCTCCAGCAGCTCCCGCTTGCGGTGCGGG
The DNA here is from genome assembly GCA_035303365.1 of Ornithinicoccus sp. GTDB lineage: Bacteria > Actinomycetota > Actinomycetes > Actinomycetales > Dermatophilaceae > Ornithinicoccus. The sequence continues at coordinate 6,708 of DATGRS010000156.1, read as the reverse complement.
TCGGTCGTGAGCTCGGCCTGGATAATGCACAGCAGCGCCACCTCATAGGCCAGCCCCTGCTCGCGGGCCTGGACGAGTCCGGCCTCCACCTCTGCGCGGGCCTCGTCGGTGCGGCCGAGCGCGGCCAGTGCCTGGGCCTTGGTCCGCGCAAGAGCGCTGCCGTAGAGCTCTGCCTCACCGCCGGTCCCGTGCTCAATCTCGTCGACCAGGTCGAGCGCCTCCTGCGGTCTCTTCGCCCGCACCAGACCCCACCCGATGAGGATGGCCGCCTCGATCGCTGACTGCACCTGACCGGTCTGAGTCGCCTCGGCCCGCAGCGACTTCAGCGTCTCCATCGCCCCTTCCTCGCCGCGGAGCAGGCCGAGCCGAGCCAGCTGGATCTCGGCGAAGATCGCAGCGTCTACCAACCCGTGGGCGCGCAGGACGCGGACGGCGCCGACCAGCACGGACTCGGCCTCGTCGTAGCGCCCCTGACTGACCAGGACCTCGCCGATGTTTGCGCCGCAGGTGGCTGCCTCGGCCTCGTTGCCGGCCCGGACGAACGCGTCCTGGGCGCGGGAGTAGAAGCCGAGCGCATCCTCCCAACGTCCCTCGAAGTAGGCCTGCCCGCCCAGGTTGTTGGTGACGATCGCGGTCCCGGGCAGATCACCGAGCTCCTCGTAGATCGCCAGAGCACGCTCGCTGTAGACGGCCTTGGCCGGCTGGCCCAGCATGTTGTATGCCGCGTCGAGCACCTGGTAGGACCGCGCCAGCGCCTCCTGCTCGCCGGACGCCTCAGCCTCGGCCATCGCCTCGGTAGCCAGCCGCAGGGCGGTGCGGGGGTGCTCCTGGAGCTGGCGGATCTGCGCGTTGAGGGCGTTCAGCCTCGCGGTGGCGCCGAGTGCCTCCTTGCTGTCGACCTCGGTGACGATCCGCCGGCCGATCGAGAGCTCGCGGTAGGCGGTGGAGTAGGCGCCCATGCGCGCCCGGGCGCGGGCACGCTTGCGGAGCAGGTCGGCGTGCCGGATGGGGTCCTCGCTGACCAGCTGGCTGGCTCGGCGGAAGGCGCTCAAGGACTCCGCGAAGAGCCCCGCCTGCTCGAGCACGTCACCCAGTGCCTCCGAGACCTCCGCCACGGACGTGGGGGCGAGATCGTTGATGTGGCGCGAGGCGTTCAGGGCCCGCCGGTAGAACGTGGCCGCCGCGACGTTGGCATAGATCTCCCGGGCGCTGTCTCCGGCGATGCGGGAGTACTTCCACGCCCCGCGCCAGCGGTTCGCCTGCGAGTAGTGGATCGAGAGCAGCTCGGCCTGCAGGTCGGGATTGTCACCGGCAGCGACGCAGATGGCGTCACCGACCTTGGCGTGCAGCTCTCGGCGGGTGCGGAACGGCAGGCCTCCGTAGGCGACGTCCCGGATCAGGGTGTGCTGAAACTGCACCCAGCCGTTCTTGTCGACGGCGAGGAACGCCCCCAGCCGACGCAGCGTCGCCAGCTGGCCGCGGCGGTCGGCCGCGGCGCTGCCGAGCACCGCGGCCGTGTGCTCCTGCTGGAAGCCGGCGCCCAGGACCGCGAGCCGCCGCAGGAGGTTGCGGTCCCCGGGCGGAAGCTTGTCGATGCGGGCGGCGATCAGGCCCTCGACCGAGTGCGGGAGGTGCTCGACCGCGGCGCTTCCCTGCAGCGCGTGGAGCAGCTCGAGGAGGAAGAGCGGGCTGCCGTCGGCACGCGCGGTGAGCGTGTCCAGCTGGCCGGGGAGCAGCGGAGACCCGGCCGTCGCCGCCTGCAGGAGCTCCCTCGCGTCGTCCGGTCCGAGTGGCTGCAGCTCGAGGCGCGTGACGGCCGGGAGTTCTGGTGCCACGAAGCCCTGGTCACCTGGCTGGCGGCTGAGCAGGATCAGCCACGGCTGCTCCTCGACGTCGGCGATGAGTCCGGCCAGCAGGTCGCGGGAGGCCTCGTCCATCCACTGCGTGTCCTCGATGAGGAAGAGGGTGGGTTCGGCGCTGGTGGCCTGCAGCAGGGTGGTCACGGCTGCGAGGATGCGAGCCGGGCGGAACTGGTCGTCCAGCTGGGCGACCTCGGGGGACTCCTCCAGGGTCAGACCAAGGGGTATGCCGAGCAGCGCCAGCCACGGGGTCAGCTCCGGTGCGGCGGTGCGCACCAGTTCGGAAAGCCTGGCTGCGCTCGCCGTGGGATCGGTGTCGTCCATGCCCCAGGCGGCGCGGAGGAGGGCACGGAACGGGAAGTAGGGGGTCGCCGTCTGGTAGAGCCGGCACTCGGCCCTGACCACTCGCGTGGGTTGCGAGACGTCGAGCAGCTCCTGAAGCAGACGGGACTTGCCCATGCCGATCTCCGCCGCGATCTCGACCACCCTGCCGCGGCTGGACGCCGCGTCGGCCCACGCCGAGGTGAGGAGACTCAGCTCCGCGTCACGGCCGATGAGTGGCGTCGTGGAGGCGTCCTTGCGGTCTCGGCTGCCCTGGGGCTCGCCCACCGAGAAGGCCTGGATCGGGGCACGCTTGCCCTTCACGAGGAACGGCTCGGGAGCGACGACGTCGAAGGTGGTGCGCGACCCGTCCAGCACCTCCCTGGTGGCGTAGACCTCACCCGCGGGGGCCTTGGCCATGACGCGCGCGGACAGGTTTACCGCGTCACCCATGATCGTGTAGGTCCGGCGGTAGGTCGGGCCCACCGAGCCGGAGAACACGTAGCCCCAGTTGATCCCGATCTGGAGCGGCAGCTCGGGCGGGGCGTGGTTGCGGATGTCCCGAGCAGTCAGCAGCATCTGCTCCTCGTTGTTCCCGGCCGTGTCAGGCACGCCCGCAGTGAGGATGATCTTGCCGCCGTCCAGGGCGATGTCGGTGGCGAGGAACGTGACGCCGTGCGTGTCGGCATACGTCTGCACCGTGGTGACCAGGCCGTCGAGGACCTCGGCGGCGCGTTCCGGGTCAGCCGTGACCAGTCGGTCGAACCCGTGGAAGTGGATGAACGTGATGGCTGCCGGGCGGTGCTCGGGGTTGATGTCGCCGCTCGACAACGTCTGCCGTAGTCCACGGGGGATGAACTGTTCGAGGTTCACCGGCGGACTCTGCGCGGCTCGGAATCCGGACTGCTCGACCTCCGGTGCCCGACGCAGCAGGCAGCCCGGCCCGAGGCCGGCCCCGATGCAGGACCTGGGCAGCAACCGCGCCGTCTCGGGGCTGAGCAGGATCTGGGCGGTCGAGGCCGCGGCCTCCATCTGCACGGTGCGGGTGGCAGCCGGACCGGCCACGATGAGCTCCCGGTGCGAACGGCCCACCAGGAAGAAGTCGAAGCTGCCGGTGTGCACCCCGATCGACATGCGCAGGACGACCTTGCCGGCGGCGGTCTGGAAGCCGCCGATCCGGCGCAGTTCGGCGCGCATCTCGTGCGCCGCAGCCGCCGCTCGCAGCTCATGGCCCTCACCGGTGAACATGAGCAGCTGGGCGTCTCCACCGAACTTCAGCAGGTTGGCGCCGTAGGCGTAGGCGGCCGGCAGCAGTCTGCCGAACGTCGTGCCGATGACCTCGGTGACCTCCTCGGCGCCGACGTCACCGTGCCGGGCCAGCCGCTCGGACATCTTCGTGAAACCGGAGATGTCCATCAGGACCATGGAGCCCCGGACGGCCTGGTGCAGTCGGCCCGGCGTCTCAGCGTCCCAGTAGCGCACCAGCCTGGGCAGGTAGGGCTGGAGCCGGTCCACCGCGTCTGGCTCGGTCGCGGGCTCCAGTCCGGCGGTGGTCATGGTGCCGTCACGGTATGACGAAGTGGTCCGCGCAGCTCGCGGCCGCCGACTCGGGGAAGACCGAGGCAGCTTCACCGACGAGGGCGTCGACCGCGGCGTCGGACCGCGAGGGGTCGTGGCTAGCCATGAGCAGCCGCCCGACGCTCGCCTGCTTGGAGATGCGGGCGGCGTCCTCCCACGTGCTGTGCCCCCATCCGCGCTTCGCCTCGATCTCGCTCGGCAGGTACTGCGCGTCGTGGACCAGGAGGTCGGCACCCTCGGAGTGGCGGACCAGCGAGTCGTCGGCGTCGGTGCCCGCCTCGTGGTCCGTGGCCACCACGATGCTGCGCCCGTCGTGCTCGAAGCGGTAGCCCAGGCCGCCCTGCGGGTGGTTCAGCGGGAAGGTGGTGACCTCGATCTCACCCAGCCGGAAGGACTTGGGGGCGCTGATGAACTCGATCTTCATGTCGGCGATGGGCACCGGGAACCAGGGCGGGCTGATGGCCTCCGACACGGCCTTGGCGACGTCACCCGGCCCGATGATGCACAGCGAGATGTCGCCCTGCCACATCGGCGCCAACATCGACAGGCCCTGGATGTGGTCCCAGTGGTAGTGGGTCAGGACGACGGTCACGGTCGTCCCCGGGGTGGAGATCTGCGGCACGAGCAGGCGCAGACCGGTGCCGGCGTCGATCACCGTGATCAGGCTGTCGTCGTCGTGATGCAGGGAGTAGCTGGTGGTGTCACCGCCATACCGAGCGAACTCGGCGGTCCCGACTGGCATCGAACCCCGAGCCCCGTGGATGTCCAGGTACACCATGCCTCCTCGCACCGGTGGCTTACCTGGGACAATCTAGACCGGATCCGCGCTCCCGTGGGGCGGATTCGGTGAACCGATTTTTCGCGCGCCTCCTCGCGGGTTGGGTTGAGGCGGTAGGGAGTCAGCCGGCGCGGTCGTCGACCGCCACATCACCCTCGGCCTGCTTGGCACAGTGAGCACAGCAGTAGAACCTGCCCTGCACCTCGGTGCCGTGGCCGATCACCTTGCAGCCGCAGTGCTCGCAGACCGGTGCCATCAGGTGCACCGCGCACTCAAAGCTGTCGAAGGTGTGGGTGGCTCCCGCCGCGGTCACCTCAAAGCTCTTGTCGTAGTCGTTGCCGCAGACCTCGCAGACCGCCATGACGTCTCTCCCTTCCTGAGTCGTTCCAGGGGCCTGTCGGATGCGGCCCCGACGCTCTCGACGCTACGGCCGCAGCGCATCACGTGCCACCGGGGCGGGCGGGTGCCGGGGCTCAGCTCCCTTCGGGCCCCGTGGCGGCGACGGTGATCACCACGTTGCCGACCTTCTGCCCGGTCTCCACATAGCGGTATGCAGAGGTAATGTCCTCCAACGGGTAGCGGCGGTCGATCACCGGCCGGAACGACCCGTTGGCCAGGTGGTCGGCGATCTCCTCGACGACCGCCTGGCTGTCCTCGGGGAACGGGAACACGACCCGCTGGTGTCCGCGCCGCAGCTGACCGACGAGTGAGAGCGGCAGGTTCTGCCAGCCCGGGCCCAGCTCGGAGGATACGTACACACCGTCCGGCCGCAGGATCCGCCGGCAGCGTCCGAAGGTGCTCTTGCCCACGGCGTCGATCACCACGTGGAACTTCTGCCCGCTGTCGGTGAAGTCCACGGTCGTGTAGTCCACGACGTGCTCGGCCCCGAGTCCGCGGACCAGCTCCGCGTGCTCGGCGGAGCACACGGCCGTCACGGTCACGCCCATCGCGGCGAGCTGCTGCACCGCGGCCGAGCCGATGCCGCCGGTGGCGCCGTTGACCAGCACCTGGTCACCGGGACGCACGCCGCTTCGCCGGATCGCCGAGCGGGCGTAGTGGAACCCCTCGGTCGAGGCGGCGGCCTCCTGCATGCTGACCCCGGGAGGAACGGTGGCGACCGATCCGCTCTGCGGCACCACGGCATACTCCGCATGGGTCCCGAAACGGCCCTCGAGGTAGCCGAAGACCCGGTCACCCACCGCAAACCGGTCCACCTCGCCTCCGGTGCCGACCACCTCTCCGGCGAACTCGGTGCCCAGGATGGTGCGACGGGGCCGGCGCAGGCCGGTGAGGGCCCTCATGAAGAACGGGCGCGAGGCGCGATAAGCACAGTCGGTGCGGTTGACGGTCGTCGCGTCCACCCTGACGAGCAGCTCGCCGGCCCCCGGCGTGGGAACGGCAACTTCAGCGACTTTGACGACCTCCGGCGGACCGTATGCGGTGTTCGTGGCAGCGCGCATGACCTGACTCTAGCGACGCGTCCGAGCGCGTCCCAGAGCCGCGATCGGGCACTCGTCAGGGCGAGGAGTCCTCCGCGATGAACTCCCGCAGCAGCTCGGCGAACCGGTCAGGGTCCTCCAGGTGGGGGAAGTGACCGGCGTTCTCGAACACCTCCACCCGGCAGTCGGGGATGGCCTTCTGCGCGCTCAGGGCGTGCCACGCGGGGATGATCCGGTCATGCGACCCCCACACGACCAGAGTCGGAACGGCGTTCTCGGGGTCCATCCGGCCGACGGCCGTGATGCTCTGGCCTCCCGCGTCGATGACGGCCCGCGTGGTGGCGAGGAAGGCGCGCCTGCTCTCGCTGTCCGCCAGTGCGGTGAAGCCGCGCCAGATCGCGTTGATGTCCGAGCCCGGCCGCCAGCCCACCTTGCTCATCCCGTTGCTCAACGCGATGGCGCGCGAGGTCACGGCGGTCGATGCCGCGATCCGCAGCACCGGGTCGGCGCCGGGAAGGGTGGCCGACCGCAGCAGGGGATTCACCTCGCGACCCAGCCCACCGCTGGCGATCAGCACCACGCGGTCCACGCGCTCCGGGAAGAGGTAGTGGAACTGCATCGTGATGCCGCCGCCGAGCGAGTGCCCGACGAGGGTGACCCGCTCGATCTCGAGGTGGTCCAGCAGGTCGCGCAGCGTCGCGGCGTGGGCACCGAGCGAGTAGTCACCCATCGG
>DATGRS010000155.1:0-8622 GCA_035303365.1 Ornithinicoccus sp. | reverse complement strand
CGCCGTGGCGACCGCCCGGTTGAGCCGGACGACGGGGTTGTCGGACAGCCGCTCGAGAAGGTCGTAGAGGGCCAGGATCTGCGGCCAGTCCGTGTCCTCGGCAGAACCGGCCTCGTCGTGGACCGCGGCGATCGCTGCCTGCAGCTGGTAGGGGCCGGGCCGGCGGTGAGCCAGGGCGGCCGTCACCAGCCCGGTTCCCGCGGCGACCAGGTCCGCGTCCCACAGGCTGCGGTCCTGCTCCGCCAGCGGGATGAGCTCGTCGTCCGCACCGATCCGTGCCGGCGTCCGCGCCTCGGTGAGGAGCATCAGCGCGAGCAGCCCCATCACCTCCGGGTCGTCCGGCAGCGTCCGCTGCAGGAGCCACGCCAGCCGCACCGCCTCGCCCGCGAGCTCTGCCCGGTGCACCGTGCTCGCCGAAGTCGAGGTGTAGCCCTCGTTGAAGATCAGGTAGAGGACGTGCTGCACGGCGGCGAGCCGGTCGTGGAGCTCCTCGCGCGGTGGCATCCGGAACCGGGCTCCGGAGTCCCTGATCCGCTGCTTGGCCCGGCTGATGCGCTGGCCCATCGTCGACTCCGGCACGAGGAACGCCCGGGCGATCTCGGCCGTCGTGAGACCGCCGACCGCGCGCAACGTCAGCGCGACCTGAGACGGCGCCGTCAGCTCGGGGTGGCAGCACAGCAGGAAGAGGACGAGCGTGTCGTCCTCCTCGTGCCGCACCCTGTCCGCCGCCGGAGCGAGGTAGTCCTCCGGCAGCACCCGAGCAGCGTCCTGGTCCTCCCGGCGACGTCGGGCCTGTTCGGCGCGGAGGAGGTCAGTGAGTCTCCGGGACGCGACGGTGATGAGCCACGCCCGCGGGTTGTCCGGGATCCCCTGGTCCGGCCACTGCGTCGCGCCCGCGAGCAGCGCCTCCTGCACCGCGTCCTCGGCCAGGTCGAAGTGACCGTAGCGACGCACGAGCGCGCCGAGGACCTGCGAGGCCAGCTGCCGCAGCAGCGCCTCGGTGCGGGGGGGCTCACTCGGGGGCGCCACCGTCGTCATCCAGCGGCCGCAGCTCGACCCTGCCGAACGCCTGGCTCATCATCGCGGCGATCTCCACCGCCCGGTCGTGGCCGGCGACGTCCACGATCCCGAAGCTCACCAGGAACTCCTTGGCCTCCAGATACGGTCCGTCGGTGACGACCGGGAGTCCCTCGCGCAGCTCCACCGTCTGGCTGTGGCTCGGGTCGGCCAGCCCTCCGGCATACACGAACTCGCCCGACTCGATGAGCTCCCGGGCGAAGCCGTCCGCCGGTCCGTACTCCTGCTCCGGGTGCTCTCTCTGGTAGTCCGCACCCTGGTCCCAGTCGGCCTGGGTGCCGTAGGCCAACAAGATGTACTTCATGGCCCCTCCTCGGGGAACCGGGGCCCGGTTGGGCCCACACAGGTGACGTCGGAGCCGCTGCCCCAGCTTCGACAGTGCGCGACCACGGGGCCGGTCAGCTCAGCCTAGTGAGGCAGCCGCCACGCGACACCTGAGCAGATGTCGAGCCCACCGCGACGGCTCCGACGTCCCCGATGCAGGCGCACCCCGCACCTGCACCACACCCCTGAGACAGGAGCACCTCATGAGCGAGATCGAGATGACCCAGCACCCGGTGAGCGAGTCGGTCGCGGCGCTGGACCGGCTGGTCGGGCACTGGGACGTGACCGGCGAGGCCGTGGGCACCGTCACCTACGAGTGGCTGGAGGGCGGCTACTTCCTGCTGCAGCGCGTCGCGCTGGAGCAGTACGGGCAGCAGACGACCGGGATCGAGGTCATCGGTCAGCTGCGGCCGTTCATGGAGCCGCCCTCCGAGCACGTCCACTCGCGGTTCTACGACAACCAGGGCAACACCCTGGACTACGTCTACGAGCTCGCCGGTGACGAGCTCACCATCTGGGCCGGTGAGCCCGGCGGACCGGCCTACTTCCGTGGCAAGTTCTTGCCGGACGGCACCGTCCTCGACGGGGCCTGGGTCTACCCCGGTGGCGGCGGCTACGCCTCCACGATGACCCGCCGCTCCGCCTGATCAAACCGCTGCCAACCCGACCGCCGGGGCGACCCGTGCGGCCCGGCGGGCGGGCAGCACCGAGGCCAGCAGTCCGGCCACGACGGCAACCGTGAGTATGACGGCGAGCTCGGTCAGCGGGAACGCCAGTGCCATGTCGGTCCCCTCCGGCAGGAGGGTCCGCACCCCGAACCAGGCGTAGGTGACGCCGAGCGCGATGCCGAGCAGTGCGCTGACGACCGCGAGGAGGACCCCCTCCACGGTCAGCATGCCGCGCAGCTGTGAGCGGGACAGCCCGAGCGCCCGCAGCAGTGCGTTCTCCCGAGTGCGTTCCAGCACCGACAGCGCCAGGGTGTTGGCGATGCCGACGACGGCGATGAGCACGGCCACGCCGAGCAGTCCGGTGGTCACCAGCACCAGGACGTTGAGCACGTTGGAGAGCTCCAGCCGTGCCGCGGCGCCTCCGTCCACCCAGGCGCCGCTGTCGACGACCCGGCGGATCTCCGAGACCACCGCCCCGACGTCGGCGTCCTCGGTGAGCCGGATCAGCAGACCCGCCTCCTCCGCGCTGCCGTCGAGCGCGGCCAGGTCGTCGGCGGGCAACACGATCTCCCCCAGGCCGAGCTCCACCACCGTGGCGTCGTGGCTCCCGTCCGGACCGCTGACCGTGACCGTGGATCCCTCCTGCAGCCCGCTCGCCTCGAGGTAGTCCTCGGACAGCCCCACCGTGCCGGGCGTGAGCGCCCGCACCGACTCCGTGTCCCGCAAGGCCGGGCTGACCCTCTCCGCGTCGACCCCGTAGACCTGGCCCTCGGTCTGCCAGGTGCCGTCGGGCGACTCCAGCCTGAGCCAGCCGGCGGGGAACGGCACGGACTCCGCCACGCCGTCGAGGCTCGCCACCGCGCTGGTCACCGAGCTGGCCAACGGCTGCGCGACCATCCGCTCACCGCCCTCGGCCCAGCCGCTCTCGACCACGTCGAACTGGGGGAACACCATGACGTCGGCGGGATACTGCCGGTCGATCTCGTCCTGTGCGGTCCGCTCCGCGGAGGCGGCACCCACCGAGGTCATCGTGATGAGGGTGACGCCGATGAGCAGCGCGGCACTGGTGGCCGCCGCACGCGCCGGGTTGGCGACCGAGTTGCCGACCGCCAGCCGGGAGGGCACGCCGCGGGACGCCGAGCCCAGGAGCCGGATCCCGGCCGGGACGAAGAACACGGCGGCAACCAGCACGCCGACGAAGCTCAGCAGACCGGCGGCCACGCCCACGATGACGTCGTGGCGCGTCACGGCCAGGAAGAGCCCGGCGGCACCGCCGCCGAGCAGCAGCACCGACAGGACAATCCGGAGGAGGCCGGGGCGGGACGCTGCGACGGGGGCGCTCGCCGGCTGCAGCGCAGCCATCGGCGCGATGCCCGTCGCCCGCCGGGTCGGCCACCAGGCGGCAGCCAGTGTGACCGCGATGCCGACCGCCCAGGGCACCAGCAGCGAGGCAGGCTCCAGGACCGGGCGCAGCGTGACCTCGATGCCGAGGTTCACCTCGCCCAGCAGAGCGGCCGCGGTCCAGCTGATCCCGACCGCCAGCAGCACGCCTGCGGTCGCCGCCGCCATTCCCAGCAGGACCGCCTCGGTGAGCACGGTCCGCCGCACCTGGGAGCGCGTCGCACCGACGCAGCGCAGCAGCGCGAGCTCACGGGTCCGCTGGGCCAGCACGATGGCGAACGTGTTGGCGATGACGAGAGCACTGGTGGCCACGGCGACAGCGCCGAAGCCGAGCAGCACCGGCCCCAGGAGGTCCATGCCTCCGGTCGTCTGGGCGACGAGCAGGGCAGCTGCCTCAGGCCCGGTCATGACCTCGACACCGGGCGCGGCCTGGTCGATCGTCGCGCGCGCGGCTGCCTCGTCAGTACCGGGCAGGTCGATGCTGACGAGTGAGTAGACCAGCTGGGGCTCCAGATCACGCAGCAGCGACTCGTCGACGACGAGCACGTCCTGCCAGGTGAACATCGGCGAGCCGCCGACCTCCATGATCCCGACGACCTCAAGGTCCCTCGCGGGTCCCGTGGTGCCGTCCTCCAGGTAGGGCGCGAACGCCACCGTGTCGCCGACCGCGAGCGCCGACGTGGAGGGGACTACAGCCTCGCCGGATCCGCTGGGCAGCGTGCCGGACAGGAGCTCAACACCCGGTCCGCGGGGGGCCGTCGTGACCATCCCGTAGCCGTCGTCGACCGAGCCGGTCACCTGTGCCGACGCCTCGACGACCGAGAGGGTGTCCGCGGCCCTGAGCTCATCGACCTCGGTGGCGCCTGGAGCGCCGTCCGTCGGCCAGAGCACCAGGTCACGATTCACCACGTCGCCCGCGACCGTCTCCTCGACACCGTGCTCCAGGGCGTCCAGCGCGAGCATCGTGGTGGCCACGAACGCGACGCTGAGCATGATGGCCACCGCGGTGGCCCCGAGCCGGCGCGCGTGACCCCGCAGCCCGGCGACAGCGAGCTTCCCGGTCCTCACGCCAGGGTTCCCAGCACGGTCTCGACGGTCGGGTCGAGGATCTCGCCGGCGACCGTGCCGTCCGAGAGCAGCAGCACCCGGTCGGAGTAGCCCGCCGCGACCGGGTCGTGCGTGACCATCACCACCGACTGCCCCCACTCGTCGACGCTGCGCCGCAGCAGGCCCAGCACCTCGGCGCCGGTGCTGGAGTCCAGCGCCCCGGTCGGCTCGTCCGCGAAGATCACGTCGGGCCGGGTCACCAGCGCCCGCGCGAGGGCCACGCGCTGCTGCTGGCCACCGGACAGCTCACCCGGCCGGTGGCTCAGGCGGTCCTCCAGCCCGAGACCCGCGATCACCTGGCGCAGCCACGCCGGGTCCCCCTGCGACCCGGCGAGCTGCAGCGGCAGGCGGATGTTCTGCTCCGCGGTCAGCGTCGGCAGCAGGTTGAACGACTGGAAGACGAAGCCGACCCGGGAGCGCCGCAACCGGGTCAGGGCGGTGTCGGACAGGCGGGTCAGCTCGGCGTCCCCGAGGAAGACGCGGCCCCCGGTCGGCGTGTCCAGGCCGGCCAGGAGGTGCATCAGGGTGGACTTGCCGGAGCCGCTCGGCCCCATGATGGCGGTGAACCGGCCCGCCTCGATGCCGACGGAGACGCCGTCCAGGGCGCGCACCGCCGTCTCCCCGTGGCCGTAGGTCTTGGTCAGGTCGATGGCGCTGGCAGCCAGCGTGGTCCCCGGGCGGACCGCCCGCTGAGTCGTCGTCTGTGTCATACCCAGGACGCTACGGAGCCACGACCCCGCACCGCGTCGGTCCATAGACTGGATCCGAGGTCAGGTGCCGTCCACCGACGAGCCGACGTCCGTCATCCCGTCGTATGACGGAGCGATAGCCTGAGACCCAGGCGCCGCTGTCCGCCCGCCAGCAAAGGAGTGCTCCCATGACTGCTGACTCCCCGGCGTGGGCCGAGTCGTACGCCCCCGGTGTGCCGTTGCGCCTCGACTACCCCGACGCGACGGTCCTCGACCTCTTCGAGCGGTCGGCCGCCGACCACCCCGACGCTCCTGCGATGGACTTCATGGGCCGGACCACGACCTACGGGCAGACCGCCGACGCCGTCAGCCGGGTCGCGCGCGGCCTGCGGGATCTCGGGGTCGGCGCCGGCGACAACGTCGCGCTGGTGATGCCGAACTGTCCGCAGAACGTCATCGCCTTCCTCGCGGTGCTGCGGCTGGGGGCGACGGTCGTGCAGCACAATCCGCTCTACACCGCAGCGGAGCTGCGCGCCCCGTTCCTCGACCACGGAGCCCGCGTGGCCGTCGTCTGGGACAAGGTGGTCCCGACCGTGAACATGCTGCGGGGCGACACGGCCCTCAAGCACGTCGTCGCGGTGGACATGACCGCGGCGCTGCCGTGGACCAAGCGGCTCGCGCTGCGACTCCCGATCGCCAAGGCGCGGGCCTCACGCGGCCAGCTGACCGGACCGGCGCCCGACGCCATTCCCTGGACCCAGCTGGCCAGCAGCGAGCCGCTCGATAGCGGGCACCCGCGGCCCGGGGTCGACGACGTGGCCCTGATGCTCTACACCTCGGGCACCACCGGCGTGCCGAAGGGCGTGCCGCTGCGCCACCGCAACCTCGTGGCCAACGTGACCCAGGGCAGGGCGTGGGTCCCGGGGCTCACCCCCGGCACGGAGACGTTCCTGGTGGCGCTGCCGCTGTTCCACGCCTACGGCGTGACGGTGAGTGCGCTGTTGGGCCTGGCGCTGGCCGCCCGGCTCGTGCTGCTGCCCAAGCCGGAGATCTCGCTCATCATGGCCGAGATCAAGCGCCGCGTCCCGACCTTCGTCCCCGCGGTGCCACCGCTCTACCGGCGCATCGTGGACGAGGCCGAGCGCACCGGCACCTCGATCCGCGGCATCGCCTACTCCCTCTCCGGCGCGATGCCGCTGACGGCCGAGCTCATCGACCGGTGGGAGGCGGCGACGGGCGGCCTGCTGGTGGAGGGCTACGGCTTGACGGAGACCTCTCCGGTGGTCGTCGGCAACCCCATGTCGACCCAGCGACGCCCGGGCTCGATCGGTGTCCCTTTCCCCGACGTGCAGGTCCGCGTCGCCGACCCGGACGACCCGTCGGTGGACGTGCCGCTGGGTGAGCGCGGCGAGCTCCTCGTGCGCGGGCCCCAGGTCTTCGACGGCTACCGCGGGATGCCCGAGGAGACGGCGGCGGTCTTCCACGACGGATGGTTCCGCACCGGTGACGTGGTGACCATGGCGGCGGACGGGTTCCTGACGATCGTCGACCGGATCAAGGAGGTCGTGATCACCGGCGGCTTCAACGTCTACCCCTCGGAGGTCGAGGACGTGCTGCGCAGACACCCAGGCGTGGCCGACGCCGCGGTGGTCGGGCTGCCGCACGGTGACGCTGGTGAGCAGGTCGTGGCTGCCGTGGTGCCCGCCGAGTCGGGCGCGCCGTCCTCGGAGGAGCTGCGCGACCACTGCCACGAGCGGCTGACCGGCTACAAGGTGCCCCGGAAGTTCTATGTCGTCGACGAGCTGCCGACCAACGCGATGGGCAAGGTGCAGCGCCGGGAGGTAGCCGCCCAGCTGCGCGACGGCACGCCGCGCGAGGCCTAGCCGCGAGGCATCCGGAGTACCCACGCCGCGCGCGGCCTGAGCTCCCCTGCGCGCGCAGGACCAGCGCTCGCTCAGTCTCCGGTCGGTGTGGCCGGAATCTCGAACGGGGCAGGGATCGCAAACGTGCGGTCCAGCCAGGCGGGAAGCCACCCGGGATCCGCGTCGTCCTCCCCGCTGGATGGTGGGACGTCGTTGAGGCAGATGACGCTGACGTTGCGGGGATGGCCCTTGTCAAGCAGGCGTTCCCGGACGCTCGGGTCTCCGATGTTGAAGTACGCGTAGCGAATGGCCGAGCGCACTCCGCGTCCGGTGAAGAGTGCGGTGTAGAGATGCAGCCAGGAGTTGGACTCGACGTCCGTCTCCGACCGGAAGGGGCTGGCCACAGTGACCGCGATCTCGCTCGCGTAGCGCTCCGCCACGTCGGTCGCGACGTCCTTGCGCTGGGGGATCGGGACGTGGGCGAACACCTCGGAGGCGCGGCGGCCGAAGTCGCGCTGGATGAGCTGCGCCGAGTTCGAGCGTGCGCGCTCCAGCGGGTTCTGGTGCTCACGAGAGATGTCGGGGCGGCGGGACCGGGAGAAGAAGACCCTGAGCTGCCCGTCCCCGGTGAAGAAGTCATAGGGGGTCACGGGAGCGGTGAACATCACGTCGTCGTTCAGGATGATGTATCGGTCCGACAGACCCGGGATGCGGTGGAGCTGGGCCCCGATCGCATGGGAGCTGAAACTGGGAAGCGCCTCGCTGTCGGAGAAGATCTCCCGGTGGTCCACCACGGTCACGCGGCCGTGCTCTGTGTCCAGCCAGTCAGGAGTCTGGTCGTCCGTGACCAGGTAGATGTGGCGGATCCAGGGCGCGTGCGCCTCGAGAGAACGCATCGAGGCCCGCAGCTCACCACGGTCGCGGAAGTAGTGGGCCTCGCTCGCCCCCGGCAGGTCCGCCAGCCCGAGCCGGCGGCGGGTAGTGGCCCGCTTCGCCCGCCACTTGGGGTCGGAGTCATCCACCCAGAGGTAGACCGCATCAACCGGGAACTCGATGGCAGAGGCGTCTCCTGCGGTTCCGGCGACGCTGGGTTCCATCCAGCCGTCCCACCGGGCGCGGGTCGTCAGGGGAAGGGGATCGCTGCGGTCGATCTCCTGCACGATGCTCTGGCGGTCGGGGGCGACCAGCGTCGCCCGAGCTTCATGGTCGTCCCAGACCGCGATGCGGCAGCCGTCCGGAGCGCCGTAGAGCTTGCCTGTCGTCGTGCAGCGGACGTGCTGGAAGACGGAGATGTCCCGGAGGGACTCGAGCTCATCCGGCGTGAGCGCCTCGGTCACCGGACGAGGCAGGCCGCTCTCGCGGGCGTGGTAGTAGAACCCCTCCTCACCGAGGCTGCGCCGCAGGGCGTCGAACACGGTGGCCAGGTCGTCACGACGCACGCCCCACCGCGCGCTGCGCGTGTAGGGCAGGTGCATGGCGAAGAACGGCACCTCG
>DATGRS010000154.1:0-3598 GCA_035303365.1 Ornithinicoccus sp. | reverse complement strand
CTACGAGTACCTCCCCAGCTCCAAGGCACTGTCGATGCCGCCTCACCAGTGGCGCCCGATCTTCCGTGACCGGGTCGGCGACGCGATCGACCGCTTCGACCCCGACGTGGTGGTCTTCGACGGCACCTGGCCCTACGGCGGTCTGGAGGAGATCCGCCTCGAGCACCCGGAGGCCCGGTGGGTGTGGTCGCGCCGGGCCATGTGGCGCGAGGGGCGCAACCAGGAGCAGCTGGCCAAGGCCTCGTGGTTCGACGCGGTGCTTGAGCCGGGAGACCTGGCCGAGGCGTACGACCGCGGCGTGACGGTCACTGCAGAGGCGCACCGGGTCGGACCGGTGACCCTGGTCGACCGGGAGGAACTGGAGCCGCGGGCCGAGGCGAGGGCGGCGCTCGGGCTGCCGGTCGCGGGTCCGCTCGCGCTGGTGTCCCTGGGCGCGGGCAACATCAACGACACGAGCAGCGACGTCGGTGCAGCCATCCGTGCGTTGTCCGGCCTCGGCATCGGCGTGTGCGTCACCGTGCCCGGGATCGCGGTGGCGGGCGCCGCCGCCGGCGAGGACATCCACCTGGTCCGCGACTACCCCCTGGCGCGTCGCTACGCGGCGTTCGACGTGGTCGTCAGCGCGACGGGCTACAACTCCTTCCACGAGCTGCTGCGGATGGGTGTCCCGTCCCTCTTCGTGCCGAATGCGTCGACCTCGCTGGACGACCAGGAGGCCCGGGCCCGGTTCGCGGCCGACCACGGCTGGGCCCACCAGCTGCCGCATCTGACCGTGGAGAGCGCCACCCCCCTGCTGGAGGACCTTCTCGCCAACGGCAGGGGTATGGCGGCACGCGCGCAGGCGGCCGACCCGGGCAACGGTGCGGTCGCGGCGGCGACGTTCCTCACCCAGGTGGCAGGAGAGCGGCCGTGACAGGGGACGGCGGGAAGAAGGTCACGCCCGAGCGGGTGGCGAAGGCCGTCGCGAGGCGCGTCCGTCGCGTCCCGGCGGCGGAGGCTGCTGCCGTCAGGGCGGTCAGCGGCCTCCGCGACAGCCGGCTGGTCCGCGAGGTGGTCTCACGCGTCCTCGACCTCGACGGTGTCGGGGGGACCGTCTTCCTCAGCGCCGGTCACCAGCTCGCCGGACAGGGCCTGGACAACGTGCCCGTCGTCATACTCTCGCTCGTGGGAGCAGCCGACGACCAGGTGCCGGACCTCGTTGAGGAGATTGCCCGGGAGCAGGTGCTGACCGGTGGGTTCCGGCCGGTCCTGGTGATCAGCGCGGACCACTTCGGCACCATCCGCGAGTTCGGCTGGCCGGTCGAGCTGGTGATCGCTGAGCACACCTGGTCTGCGCAGGAGCACCTCGGCGACGACCGCGGCTGGGAGGCCTACCTGGAGCGTCGTCTGCAGCAGATCCGGCGTCACTACCGTGCCGTCGCACTGATGCCCTTCGGGCCCGAGCACCCGATGACGATGACCTACCTGCGCAGCCTCGGGCCGGCGACGACCTGACCGCTGGACCCGAAGGCGACCACCCGCTCTCCACTTTCCCCGTGGCAAACCCTTCCATGTTTGCGTGTTATGTGAAATATTTGCTTCATGCGCACGGATCCTCCTGCTGCCGCGTTCGAGGCACTCGGCGACCCCGTCCGCTGCGGAGTGCTCGAGCGGCTGGGCGAGCGACCTCACTCGGCCGGTGAGCTGGCCGAGCTGGCCGGCGTCTCGCCGTCGTCCATGAGCCGCCACCTGCGTACCCTGCTTCGCGCCGAGCTCATCACTGACGAGCGCGGGAGCCACGACGCCCGCGTGCGGATGTTCCGGCTGCACCCGGAAGGGCTGGCGGCGACGACGGCCTGGCTGGATCAGGTGCAGGCACACTGGCGCTCCAACCTGGCCTCCTTCAAGGCGCACGTGGAGGGCTGAGACCGGTGGAGACTGAGCAGCCCGGACCGTCCGCACGCGCGGAGGGGGAGGTCGCCGTCAGTCCCGCGGTTGCCTTCCGCGCCTTCACCGAGGAGATCGACCAGTGGTGGGTGCCCGGACCGATCAACTTCTTCGACGCCGGACGGGCGACCGGCATGCGGATCGAACCAGGTGTCGGGGGGCCGCGTGCTGGAGACCTACGGCGCGGACGACCCGTTGGTCATCGCGACGGTCACCGCGTGGGTGCCGGGAGAGCGTCTGACCCTGCGCGGCGTCGTCGACGACACCGAGACGCACATTCTCTTCGAGCCCACGATGACCGGCACCCGGGTCAGGGTGCACCAGTTCCTCCTGCCCGACGGTCAGCGGGCCTTCCTGTTCTGGCCGAACGTCATCGGCTGGCTGGTCCCGCACCTTGGCTCTGCGGTCCCGCCGGCACCCACCGCTCGACAGCAAGGAGACACGTCATGACCACCACACCTGCTGTGCCGCCAGGCCGGACCGCGCAGCTGCCGCGGTCGGTGGTGCCCTACCTCGCCGTCGGCAACGGCGCCCAGGCACTGGACTTCTATGCCAGGGCCTTCGGCGCGGTCGAGGTGATGCGGATGGGGGACGACGACTTCGGCATCGCCCACTCCGAGTTCACCATCGGTGGTGCCACGTTCTACCTGTCGGACGAGTGGGTCCCCATGAACGTCCGGAGCCCCAAGTCGCTCGGCGGCTACTCCGTCTCGCTGGCGATAGAGATCGCTGATGTGGATCCCTTCGTCGAGCACCTCACGCGGCACGGCGTCACCGTGGAACGCGCCGTCGAGGACGGCCCGGGTGAGGGCCAGCGGCACGCCTGGGTCGTAGATCCGTACGGACACCGCTGGCACATCCAGTCACCAGCTGAGGCGGCGGGCCGCACCGGGCAAGGCGGGCCGGCCTGAGCGCTGCTCTCAGGAAGGCGTGTAGGGGACTGATCCCTCCGTGTGACCGAAACCGAGGGTCACGGCGCGGTCGACCGAATCCTGGTGCAGGTGAAGTCCTTCGGTCTCGTCGAGCCACCGCTTGACGACCTCCCGCTCCCCCGGACGGTGACCGTCGTCGAGCACCACCAGCGCGCCCGGAGCGAGACGGGGACCCAGGACAGGCAGCGCCGGGTATCGCACCGTCTTGTGCACGCCCTGGGGTGGCCCGTCCACGAACAGCAGTGAGATCTGCTCGAGGTCTTGAACAGCGTCGGTGTCGTACCAGGTCAGTTCCTCACCGCCGATGGTGAGCTCCTGGAGCGGTGCGTGACGCACCTCCGCGACGTCGCTGAGCCCGTGGGCCCGGAGCTGCTCCCGGGTCTGCTCCGCATACGCGCCATCATGTTCAAGGGCAACCAGGCGGCCGCCCGTCCCCCGGAGGACATGGCCGAGCCAGACGGTGGAGGTGCCGCTGCCACACTCGACGACCAGTCTCGGGCCGTGTCGCTGGATCAGGTCGCTGAGGTGCAGCAGTGTCGAGGCCTCAGCCGCCCATCCACCCGGTGCCGGCAGCGGCGCACTGGCATCGATCCGGGGGAGCAGCTGAGCCATGGCGAGGAGCTGACGCTGCAGCTCCACCCGGTCCCGCCCCAGTCGAACCGTGAGACGGTCCCAACGCTTGTCCTTGGTGGACCAGGAGTTCTGGAACTGCTGACTCAGCTCCTCGACCCGTGACTGCA
>DATGRS010000153.1:0-5102 GCA_035303365.1 Ornithinicoccus sp. | reverse complement strand
GCGGACACCTTCGCCGGCAACGTCCTGGGCGTCTTCCACGACGGGGTGCTCACGTATTTCGTCGGGCTGGCGTTCCTCTTCACGGCCGGGCAGCTGAGCGGCTCCCTCGTCGGCGTCGTCTACTACCGGTATGGCGGCTGGGTCGGCACCCTGCTGCTGCCGGTGACGCTCGCCCCCCTGGCAGCGATCGGCTTCCTCGCCCTCGACCAGGACTCCCAGTGGACCCCTGGGACATCAGTCTCAGCACGACATGGGGCGACGCACTCGCTGTCCTGATCCTGCTGGCCTCCGCCGTCGCCTTCCACCTAGTCGCCCGCAACACCCCGATCGCTACCCGAAAGGCATGAGCATGTTGACGACCCGTTCCAGCAGTGTGCGGACACCCACAACCTCAGACCAGACCGCCGATCCGGTCGTCCGGGTCGAGGGGTTGCGCAAGAGCTACGGAAGCAAGCTCGCCGTCGACGGTGTGTCCTTCACCGTCGACCGGGGCGAGATCCTCGGGATCCTCGGTCCGAACGGCGCCGGCAAGACGACCACGGTCGAGTCGCTCGCCGGGCTGCGCACCTCGGACGAAGGCACCGTGTCCGTCCTCGGCCTCGACCCCTCTCAAGACCCAGCACCCTTGCGTGAGGTGCTCGGCGTGCAGCTCCAGGAGTCCCGCCTGCCCGCCAAGCTGCGGGTTGTCGAGGCGCTCCGGCTCTATGCCTCGTTCTACGCCGACCCTCGTGACCCCGAGGAGCTTATCGACCTGCTGGACCTGCGGGAGAAGCGCGACACGGCATACGAGAACCTGTCCGGTGGCCAGAAGCAACGCCTCTCGATCGCGCTGGCGCTGGTCGGCAACCCACAGCTCGCAATCCTGGACGAGCTCACAACAGGGTTGGACCCGCAGGCCCGACGGGAGACCTGGGACCTGATCGAGGCGGTCCGGGACAGCGGCGTCACGATCCTGCTCGTGACCCATTTCATGGACGAGGCCGCTCGGCTCTGCGACAGGGTCCTCGTGATCGACCAGGGCCGAGTCGTGGCCGAGGGGACACCGGCCGAGCTGGCCCGCGCGGGCCGCGCGGGCATCACCTTCCGGCTGCAGCTGGCCGATCCGATCGACGCCACAATGCTCACCGAGCTGCCATCGGTCGACTCGGTGCGCGAGGTCGGCGGGGTGCTCGAGATCTCGGGCGGTCGGACCGTGCTGCCAGACGTGATCATTGCCCTGCACTCCCGCGGCCTGGTGCCCGAGGACGTCCAGACCATCACCCCGAGCCTGGAGGACGCGTTCGTCGAGCTCGTGGGCCGCCCGTCCGAGGAGGAGGCAGCATGACCGCAGAGACGCTCACCGCGACCCGGAGCCGCACCGGCACGCGCGGGCTGGCCACCCTGGTCCGTTCAGAGACCACGCTGTTCCTGCGCGATCGCGGCAACGTCTTCTTCGTCGTGGTCTTCCCCACGGTGCTGCTGGTCGGCATGGGCTTCGCCATCCCCGGCATGCGGGATCCCATCACCGACCTGCCCGAGCCGTGGCTGGGACTGCGCGCAGTGGACCTGTTCGCCCCGTTGATGCTCTGCGTGACAGCAGCTACGGCCGGCCTCACCACGGTGCCCGCCTACCTCGCCAGCTATCGAGAGACTGGCGTGCTGCGCCGGATGTCCACCACTCCGATGCGCCCCCAGGGGGTGCTCGCGGCACAGGCCGTCGTGCAGCTCGTCGGCGTGGCGGTCGGAGGAGCTCTTGCGCTGGCGGTCGCCCGGCTCGTCTTCGGCACGCCGATGCCGGCGAACCCCGCGCTGGCCGTGCTGGTGCTCGTCCTTGCGGTCGCTGCGATGTTCGGCTTCGGCGTGCTCATCGGCGGGCTGGCGCCCAAGGCGGCGACGGCGTCGGGACTGGGGATGCTGATCTACTTCCCGATGCTCTTCCTGGCAGGCCTCTGGACACCAGGACCCCTGATGCCCGACGTGGTCGAGCGGATCGCGACCTACAGCCCGTTGGGCGCTGCCGCGCAGGCGATGAACGACGCCTGGTTCGGCTCCGGCCTGCCGTGGGTCCAGCTGTTCGTCATGGTCGCCTGGGCGGTGCTCCTGTTCACCGTCGCGGCACGCACGTTCCGGTGGGAGGTCTAGTCGCTCGGACTGCGGCACGACGAGCGGCCCGTCGTCGCCTACAACAGACCTCGCTGCCGGGCGAGTGCCGCGGCCTCGGTCCGTCCGGACGCTCCGAGCTTGGCCAGGATGTTGGACACGTGCACGCTCACCGTCTTGGTGCTGATGAACAGCTGCTGTCCGATCTGGCCGTTGCTACGCCCCTGGGCGACCAGCGCCAGGACCTCACGCTCCCGGGGGGTCAGCTCCACCTGACGGTCCACCACCTCCGCCACCTCCCCCGTCGTCAGGTCGAGCCGGGCGATCTCGCTCAGGAGCGGGAGTGCACCGAGTCGTGAGGCCGTCTCGTGCGCCAGGGCGGCATGCTCGGTGGCACGCGCCGGCTCCCCCTGGGCTCGCAGCACCGCCGCGAGCCGGACGCGTGAGCGCGCCACCTCGAACGGGTGGCCCAGGTGCTCGAAGGCTGTGACCGACTCCTCCCAGGCACGGCGCAGCTCCTCCTCGCCGGGGGCCTCGATGCCGGTCTGCCACCGGAGGCGCAGCAGCTCCGCCCGCAGCCGCCGGTGCCAGGCCTGCCCCTCGGGGCCCATCGGTCTCTGCTCGTCCTCCCGCCCCTCGAGCACGTGGTCGCCCACCTCGCTGTGGCGGGACGCCCGTTGCAGGAGAGCGGCACGGTCGGACTGTGAGACAGCGGCAATGTTGTTGCCCATCTGCCCGAGCAGGAGCGCGGCCAGCCGCAGCTGCCCGTGGAACCACGGGACTCCCCACTGGCTGGTGACCGTGGCGACGACGTCGTCGTGAAACTCCTCCGCCCGGTCGAGGCGTCCGGTGTCGCCATACGCGTCGATCGCGGCACCCGCGACCAGGATCGCGTTCCAGGCATCGTCGGCCCACGCGCGCGACGAGCCCTCGATCATGCTGATCGTGGCGGGGTCGCCGCGACCAGCCGCGACGATCGCCCGGAGCGACTCGAGCAGCGCCCGCGGACCGGGCGGTGCTGACTGACCGGAGGTGTCCGCTGCCCGTTCGGCCCCCACCCAGTCACCGAGCATGTAGGCCGTGATGCCGCCGAGCAGCCGGGCGTCGAACCCGTAGGGGGCCCAGACCCGGCCGGTCTTGCGGGCCAGCGCAGCCGCGTCGGCGTAGGCCGTCCGCGCCGACGGCAGGTCGCCGATCTCGAAGAGGGCCCCTCCCAGCTGGTGCAGACCGCGGACGATGGCCGTGGGTTCCCCGCGCGTGCGCGCCTGCTCCACCACCTCAGCGAGCGCTTCGACTGACGCCTCCGGATCGCCCAGGAACTGTTGCAGCCGGGCCAACGTGGTCGCGGCGTCGACTGCCGTGCCGGGCAGCGCGAGCTCGTCGGCAAGGTCCAGGGCTGCCTGAGCCACCCGGACAGCCTCGTCGAACTGAGAGCGGTCGATGTAGGAGCGGGAGTGGAGCGCCAACGCCTTGGCGCGCAGCTTGCGGTGCTCGGGTCCGATCAGCTCCAGAGCCTCGGTGGTCGCGATCAGCGGTGTCATCGAGTCGTCGTCGTCCAGGAGTGCGGCGCGGGCATAACCGAGCAGCAGCAGTGCGCGGTCGTCACCGCCCACGGGCGCATCAGGTCGGTCCAGCGCGGCACGCACCAGAGCGGCCGACCGCCGCGCGTGCCCGGAGTCCAGCAGCGCCTCAGCCGTGCGAAGCGTCAGGTGGACCCGGTCGACGTCGGTCTGCGCCGTCAGGGCCGGGTCCTCCAGCAGCTGCAGCGCTGTCTGGTAGTGGTCGGCGGCCTCGTCGGGCCCACCCACCTGCATGGCGTCGTCACCGGCCTCGATGCTGGCGGTCACGGCCGTCACGAGGTCGTGGGCGGCGCGCGCGTGTCTCGCGAGCTCGGCAGCGGCGCCCAGGGCTCCCCCGCCGGACAGCGCCTTGACATAGGACCGGTGAAGGCGGCTGCGCTCCCCCGGCAGCAGGTCGTCGTAGACCGCCTCGGCCAGTAGTGCGTGCCGGAAGGCGTATGCCGATCCGTCCGGCACCAGGACATTGGCCTCGACGCTGGCGCGTAGTGCGGAGTCCAGCTCCCCGTCGCTGAGCCCGACCACAGCGGCCAGCAGGTCGTGGCTCACCCGACGTCCCGCGACTGCGGCGGCACGCACCAGTGCCTGCCCGCTGGCATCCAGCCGTTCGAGGCGCAGCAGCAGGATGTCGGCCAGCTCGGCCGGCAGGTTGGCACCATCCAGCTCGCTGGCCTCGAGCAGCTCCTCGGCGAAGAACGCGTTGCCCTCAGCCCGCCGGACGATCTCAAGAACCCGGTTCTCCGGCAGCTCGGTGCCCGGAGCCTGCGCCTGGTGCGTCGACCGGACCAGCGCGCGCACGTCGGCATCCGGCAGCGTGTCCAGATGTAGACGCTCGACCCCCGGGATACGTCCCCATTCCGTCACGACGCCACGGAGCGGATGGCGCCGGTGCAAGTCGTCGCTGCGGTATGAGACGACCAGGGTTACCGGTGTGTCGAAGCCCCGGCCGAAGAGGAACGAGATCATGTCGCGCGTCGAGCGGTCCGCCCAGTGCACATCCTCCACGACGACCAGGACCGGTCCGTGTCCCCCGAGGTCCTGCAGCGTGCCGTGGACCGCCTCGAAGAGCTCCCCGCGAGCCATGCCCTCATCGTCCCCGTCCCCGTCCCCGCCTCCGCGGATCCGTCGTCCCGGCTGCAGCCGGTCGATGGCGGGGCGTGACTCGTGGAGGAGCTCGGCCCGGTCCGGGACCATCGCTGCCAACCGACCGAAGACCTCGGTGAACGGCAGGTACGGGAGTCCGCTGTCGCCGAAGTCGAGGCAGTGCCCCACCAGCACGGTCCATCCCGCATCCCGGGCGCGGACCCCCAGCTCACTGAGCAGACGCGTCTTGCCAACTCCGGCGTCACCGCCGACAACGACAGCAGCCGACACCGGGTCGCTCCCGATGCCGGCGGCTGCCGTCAGGTGGTCGATCTCACGAGTGCGACCGACCAGTGGTGTCTG
>DATGRS010000152.1:0-17205 GCA_035303365.1 Ornithinicoccus sp. | reverse complement strand
AGCAGTCCCGCGTTCTTGGCACCGGCGACCGACACCGTCGCGACCGGGATGCCGCCGGGCATCTGCACGATCGACAGCAGCGAGTCCAGACCGTCCAGGTGCTTCAGCGGCACGGGCACGCCGATGACCGGCAGCACCGTGACCGAGGCGAGCATGCCGGGCAGGTGCGCCGCTCCCCCGGCGCCGGCGATGATGACGCGTAGGCCGCGCTCGGCCGCGGTCCGCCCGTAGTCGATCATCTCGTTCGGCATCCGGTGCGCCGACACGACGTCAGCCTCGTAGGCCACGCCGAAGTCGTCCAGCACCTGGGCCGCGGCCTCCATCGTCGGCCAGTCGCTGTCGCTGCCCATGACGAGCCCGACGACCGGGCGTGCGCTGTCACTCATCGATGACTCCCTGCAGGTAGTCGGCGGCGTGGCGCGCGCGTTCGCGCAACGCCTCGAGGTCGCCGTCACCGGTGACGGTAACGTGCCCGAGCTTGCGGCCGGGGCGTACGCCCTTGCCGTAGAGGTGGATCTTCAGGCCCGGGTCGCGAGCCATCAGGTGGCGGTAGGTCGGATAGAGGTCGGGATGGTCGCCGCCGAGCACGTTGGCCATCACCGCCCACCGTTGGCGGGTGGACGGGTCTCCCAGCGGCAGGTCGAGCACGGCCCGCAGGTGCTGCTCGAACTGGCTCGTGACTGCCCCGTCGATGGTCCAGTGGCCGGAGTTGTGCGGCCGCATCGCCAGCTCGTTGACCAGGTATGCCGGGGCGCCGGTCTCCCGGTCCCGCACCTCGAACAGCTCGATCGCCATCACCCCGGTGACGCCGAGCTCACCCGAGAGGCGCAGCGCGGCCTCGCCGATGCGGGTCGCGAGGTCGTCGTCCAGGCCGGGGGCGGGTGCGATCACGTCGGTGCAGATGCTGTGGGTCTGGACCGTCTCGACGACCGGCCACGTCGCGGCCTGGCCGCTGGGGCTGCGGGCCACCATCACCGCGAGCTCGCGGACGAAGTCGACGGCCTCCTCCAGGAGCACGCCCTCGCGCATCGGGCCCTCCTGCCCGACGGCCTCGAGCCAGTCGGCCACCTCCGAGGCCGAACGGATCCGCCGAACTCCCTTGCCGTCATACCCACCGCGGGGCGTTTTGGCGATGACGGGCCAGCCGATGTTGTCACCGAAGGCGGTGACCTCGTCGGCCGTGGACGCGGCGGTCCACCGCGGGCACGGGATGCCCAGCTCGGTGAGCCGGCGCCGCATCACGATCTTGTCCTGCGCGTGCAGCAGGGCCTCCGGCCCCGGGTGGACCTGGTGGCCGTCAGCGAGCACCGCGCTGACCACCTCGGGCGGCACGTGCTCGTGGTCGAACGTGACGACGTCAACCTCGTGGGCGAAGGCACGCACCTGCTCGACGTCGGTGTGGTCCCCGACCGGTGAGTGGGGCACGACGAGCGCTGCCGACGCGGTGGGCGACTCGGCGAGCACCGACAGCGTGATCGACAGCGCGATGGCCGGCTGCTGGCTCATCCGGGCGAGCTGGCCGCCGCCGATGATGCCGACGACCGGGAAGCCGCCCTCCGCACGCAGTGGTCCAGGTGCCTCGGTCACGTCGGTCACCCTAAGGCACCGACGGTATGACGCTCCATGCCACGGCGGGCCGGTTCAGCGACGTGCGCGGACCCGGGGGTCGGCCAGGCTCAGCGCCAGCGCGGCGAGCGCGCCGTCGGGGCACCGCGTCGTCGTCGTAGTGCAGCCTCGCGGCGTCGCCCAGCCACAGGCCACATGCGGGAAACGTACTGGCCCCGCGACCCCTCGACAAGGGCCAGCGTGGCCGCGACCCTGCCGGTCTGGCGGTCCTCCACAGCAGTCGGTCGTACACTCCGGACGTGACCCAAACCCGCCTGCGGAGCGAGATAGGGCTCCTCGCGCGGATCAGGGGGGTCATCGATGTGCTGGCCCGGGAGGCTGCGAAGTTCGGCACCATCGGGCTGCTCGCGTTCATCCTCGACACGGCGCTCTACAACTACTTCGTCTTCGGGGCACCCGGCGGCGGCGCGGACGGTCCGCTGGCCGACATACCGCTGCGGGCCAAGATCCTGGCCACTGCCATCGCGACGGTCTTCTCCTGGCTCGGCAACCGCTACTGGACGTTCCGGCACCGGCGGACTGCTGGGGTCGCCAACGAGTTCCTGCTCTTCGTCTGGTTCAACATTCTCGGCCTGGGGATCGCGGTGGCCTGCCTGGGCTTCTCCCGCTACGTCCTGGGCCTGGACAGCCAGCTCGCAGACAACATCTCCGCCAACGGGGTCGGGCTCGTGCTGGGCACGCTGTTCCGGTTCTGGGCCTACCGCACCTACGTGTTCAAGGGCGACGCCCTGACCTGAGGGCCGCGGACTGCTGGCCGCCGGCACGGCTGCTGCGAGCGGTTCTGCCGGGGCGCCTGCCAGGATGTCGCCATGGGCACCCCTGAGGATCCAGCGGAGCCGGCACCACCGACCTATGCCGACGTCGAGGACGCGGCGGCCGTCGTCTCGGGGCACGCGCACCGGACGCCCGTGCTGCGCTCCCGGCGGCTGGACGAGACCGCCGGGTGTGAGGTCTACCTCAAGGCCGAGCACCTGCAACGTGCCGGCGCCTTCAAGTTCCGGGGCGCCCTCACCGCGCTCTCGGCGTTCGACGCAGACCAGCGACGGGGCGGCGTGGTGGCCTTCTCGTCCGGCAACCACGCGCAGGCCATCGCCCTCGCGGCGCGTGAGCTGGGGGTCCCGGCCGTCATCGTGATGCCGCACGACGCGCCCGCGCTCAAGGTGGCGGCGACCCGCGGCTACGGCGCGGAGGTCGTGCGCTACGACCGCTACACCGAGGACCGTGAGCAGATCGCCACCTCCCTCGCGGCGGACCGCGGCATGACCGTCATCGCGCCCTACGACCATCCGCAGGTGATCGCCGGGCAGGGCACGGCGGTGCGCGAGCTGATCCAGGACGCCGGGCCGCTGGACGTGGTCGTCACCCCGCTCGGAGGCGGTGGGTTGCTGTCGGGCAGCATCCTGTCCACGCGCGAGCTGGCACCCGGAGCGCGTGTCTACGGCGTGGAGCCCGCGGCCGGTGACGACGGGGTCCGCTCCCTGCGCGAGGGGCGGATCGTCACGATCGACACCCCGCGCACGCTCGCGGACGGCGCGCAGACCACGCACCTGGGGCGGCTGACCTTCCCGATCATCCGTGACGGTGTCACCGACCTGGTCACCGCCACCGACGACGAGCTGATCGGCGCCATGCGCGTCATGGCCGCGGGTCTCAAGCAGGTGGTCGAGCCGACCGGCGTGCTGGCACTCGCCGCCGTGCTGTCCGGGGCGGTGCCGGACACCGCCGGCGCCCGCGTCGGCGTCGTGCTCTCCGGGGGGAACGTCGATCTCGGTCGCTTCGCCGCGCTGGTCGGTGCGGCCGAGCTGTCCCCGGAGTCGCAGAGTTAGCGCACCGGAGCCATGGATACGAACAGCGCGAACACGGCCGGCTCCGCGCGGATCAGCTCCAGCCGACCGCCGAAGGACTCCGCCGTCTCGCGGGCCACGGCCAGGCCGAGCCCGGTGCCGGAGCCCGTCGTGGTGCCGCGCTCGAAGATGACCCGCGCCAGGCGCAGCGGGATGCCCGGTCCCTGGTCGGTGACCTCGATGACCGCTGAGGGACCGCTCCGGCGGGCGCGGACCTGCACGTCTCCGGCACCGTGGGCCAGCGAGTTCTCGACCAGGGTGTTGAGAATCTGTGAGATCGCCGAGGCGCTGGACCGCACGATCATGCCGCGCTCGATCGTGCAGGAGATGGTGCGACCCTCCCCGGCGAACGAGGACTCCCACTCCTTGGTGAGCTGGGTCAGCACCGTGTCCACGGAGACCGAGCGACCCCCGTCGGCGTGACCGGCCCGGGTCCGGTGCAACAGGTCGTCGACGACGCCGGCCAGCCGCTCGGTCTGACCGATCGCGATGGCCGCCTCGTGCCGCGCGGTGTCGAGGTTGGACGACTGGCTGATCTCCTCGAGACGCAGCAGGAGCGCGGCGAGCGGGGTCCGCAGCTGGTGGGAGGCGTCCGCGGCGAAGGACCGCTCGGCGGTGAGGGCCCGCATCAGCGCGTGGTGGTTGCGGTCCAGCACCCTGGACAGGTTGTCGACCTCGTCGAGCCCGGAGGTCAGCGGCACCAGCTCGTCCTGGGTGAGGGGCTCCAGGGCAAAACCGCCCGAGCCGTACTCCTCGGCGCGCTGGGTCAGTTGGCGCATGGCCCGGGCCGCGCGTCGGGAGCGGAGTTCGGCGAGCCGCCGCGCGGCATACCACGTCACGGCGATGACGACGACGAAGGTGAGGACCGCCGGGATCGCGGCGACCCACATGGGCAGCATGTCCTGCCCCTTGTCGACCCGGTTGCGCTGGACGGTTCCGACGACCGCGGCGACGAACCACGACAGGCTCAGGCCGACGATCGCCGACCCGACGCCGGCGACCAGCGCGACCCAGCGGAACTCGGCGGTCACGGAGAGCTTCTAGCTCTCCGGCTCGTTCTCGAACCGGAAGCCCACGCCGCGCACGGTGACGATGTGCTTGGGGTCCGCGGCGTCGTCGCCGATCTTGCGGCGCAGCACTGACACGTGCATGTCGAGCGTCTTGGTGGAGCCGTACCACGCCGAGTCCCAGACCTCGCGCATGAGGTCCTCGCGTGAGACGACCCGCCCGTTCTCCCGCATCAGCACCCGCAGCAGGTCGAACTCCTTGGCGGTGAGCTGCAGCTCCTGCCCGCGGAAGAAGGCACGCCGCGCCTTGGTGTCGATGGTGATCGGCCGCTCCTCGTCCTCCCGGCCCTCGCCGCCGCGCCGCAGCAGGGCCCGGACCCGCGCCAGCAGCTCCGCCAGACGGAACGGCTTGGTGACGTAGTCGTCCGCGCCCGCATCGAGCCCGACGACGGTGTCCACCTCGTCGCCGCGGGCGGTGAGGATGAGGACCGGGCTGGTCAGCCCGTTGCGCCTCAGCTGGCGGCACACGTCCAGGCCGTCCACGTAGGGCAGCCCCAGGTCCAGGATGACGAGGTCGGGCACCTGCTTGCCGGCGGACTGGAGCGCCTTGCGGCCGTCGCCACAGACGTCGACCTCGTAGCCCTCTCGGCGCAGGGCACGCGCCAGGGGCTCGGAGATCGTCTCGTCGTCCTCAGCAAGCAACACGCGGGTCATGGGTCGATGATACGTAGTCAACCCGGCCGACCCGGCTCACCCTCGCACTCGGTGAGTTCCCGGGCTCAGTGACCCGGCCAGTCCGGCCGGCGCTTCTCCACGAACGCCGCGACACCCTCGGCGCGGTCGGCCGAGAAGGCCGTCGCGCGCCACGCCGCCTCCTCCACCACCAGGCCGGTCTGGAGGTCGACGTCGGCACCCAGCCGCATCGCCCGCTTGGCGTTGCGGACGCCGACCGGGCTGTGACCCGCCACGACGGCGGCCAGCTCGAGCGCCCGCTCCCGCGCACTGCCGGCCGCCACCAGCTCGTCGACGATGCCGAGGTCGAACGCCTCGGCCGCCGGCATCTTGGCGGCCGTGAAGATCGCCTTGGCTGCCCTGGACCAGCCGATCCGCCGGGTGAGCAGCTGCGTGCCACCGCCGCCGGGGATCACACCGACGGACACCTCCGGCAGCCCGACGAGAGCGTCCTCGCCCGCAACGATCACGTCACAGCTCAGCGCGATCTCCAGACCACCGCCCAGCGCGAACCCCTCCACCGCTGCGAACGCCGGCATCGGCAGGTCCAGCACGCCGCCGTAGGCACGTTGCGTGATCGGTCGCTGCCGCATCAGATCGGCGTCGGTGAAGCTGTTGCGCTCCTTGAGATCGGCCCCGACGCAGAACGCCTTGGGGTGCGTGGACGTCAGCACGACGGCGCGCACCTCGGGGTCGGCGGCGAGCAGGTCGGTGGTCTCGGCGAGCTCGCGGGCAAGGGCCGTGGAGATCGCGTTCATCGCCTCCGGCCGGTCCAGCGCGAGCTCGACCACGTGGCCTCCCTCGCCGTGCCGGGTGATCTGCAACATCGTCGGTGCGTCGGCGCTCATGGCGGCAAGGCTATCCAGCCGGCCGCACGTGCACGACGTCGCCCGCGAGGTGGACGGTCCGCCGGCCGTCGTCCCCCTCCACGACGAGGGCGCCGGCGTCGTCCACGTCGACAGCAGTGCCGGTGGCCGTGCCGCCCCCGGGCAGCTGCACCTGCACCCGGGCGCCGATCGTCGAGCACAGCTTGCGGTATGCCGGTCGCGCCCCGGCCAGGTCCGTCACCAGCTCGGCGAGCCGGCCGAGCACGTCGTCCACGAGCTCCTCCCGCGCACCGTCGGGCAGGATCGCGCCGCCGGCGCCGGCCCGCGCAAGCCGCCACGACGTCGCGGTCGGCACGGGCAGGTCCTCCCGCAGCTGGTCGACGTTGATGCCCGCCCCCACCACCACGACCGGGCCGGCCGGGTTGTCCGGGACGGCCTGAGCCAGCACGCCGCAGACCTTGCGCCAGTCCCCCTCGTCCCGAGCGAGGACGTCGTTGGGCCACTTCAGGACGGTCGGCACGGCATACCTGCTGTGGGAGAGGGCCTGAGCAACGGCGAGCCCGGTGACCAACGGAACCCACCCGAGGAGGGACGGCGCCGGAGCGGGGACCACCACCGACAGCGCGATCGAGGAGCCCGGCGGGGCCGTCCAGCTGCGCCCCCGGCGACCGAGCCCGGCGCTCTGGTGGTCCGCGACGACCACTCTCCCGGGCCGCGGGTCCCGCAGCGCCTCGAGGTTGGTGGAGTCGATCGTCGGGTGCCACTCGGGGGCATCCCAGGAGATACGGGGCACGAGTCAAGGCTAGGTTGTCCTTCATGACCGCGGACCCCCAGAGCGACGCCGCACCAGATATCCACACCACGGCCGGCAAGCTGGCCGACTACCGGGAACGGCACAACGAGGCCGTGCACGCCGGCTCGGCGCGCGCGGTCGAGAAGCAGCACGCCAGAGGCAAGAAGACGGCCCGCGAGCGCATCGACCAGCTGCTGGACGAGGGATCGTTCACCGAGCTCGACGCCCTGGCGCGACACCGCTCGACCGCCTTCGACCAGGCCCAGTCCCGGCCCTACGGCGACGGCGTGGTGACCGGCTACGGCACGGTCGACGGTCGGCCGACCGCCGTCTTCGCCCAGGACTTCACCGTGTTCGGCGGGTCGCTGGGCGAGGTGTTCGGCGAGAAGATCGTCAAGGTGATGGACCTGGCCATGAAGGTCGGCTGCCCGGTGGTCGGGATCAACGACTCCGGCGGCGCGCGGATCCAGGAGGGCGTGGTGGCGCTCGGCCTCTACGCGGAGATCTTCAAGCGCAACGTGCACGCCTCCGGGGTCATCCCGCAGATCTCACTCGTGATGGGACCGTGCGCCGGTGGCGCCGTCTACTCCCCGGCGATCACCGACTTCATCGTGATGGTCGACCAGACCTCCCACATGTTCATCACCGGACCGGACGTGATTAAGACGGTCACCGGTGAGGACGTGACGTTCGAGGAGCTGGGTGGGGCCCGGACCCACAACACCGTCTCCGGTGTGGCGCACTACATGGGCACCGACGAGGACGACGCGATCGACTACGTCAAGGAGCTGCTCTCCCACCTCCCGCAGAACAACCTCGAGGAGGCGCCGCCGTTCGACGCCGAGCCCGAGATGGAGGTCACCGCCGACGACCTGGAGATGGACACCCTGATCCCGGACTCGGCCAACATGCCCTACGACATGCACCGGGTCATCCGGCACGTCCTGGACGACGCGGAGTTCCTGGAGGTGCAGGAGCTGTTCGCGCCCAACATCGTGTGCGGGTTCGGCCGGGTCGAGGGCAGGTCGGTCGGCGTGGTGGCCAACCAGCCGATGCAGCTCGCCGGGACGCTGGACATCAACGCCTCCGAGAAGGCGGCCCGCTTCGTGCGCACCTGCGACGCGTTCAACGTCCCGATCCTGACCTTCGTCGACGTCCCGGGGTTCCTGCCGGGCGCCGACCAGGAGTTCGGTGGCATCATCCGCCGCGGCGCAAAGCTGCTCTATGCGTATGCCGACGCGACCGTCCCCCTCGTCACGGTCATCACCCGCAAGGCCTACGGCGGCGCCTACGACGTCATGGGCTCCAAGCACCTGGGCGCGGACATCAACCTGGCGTGGCCCACCGCCCAGATCGCGGTCATGGGTGCGCAGGGCGCGGCGAACATCCTCTACCGCAAGCAGCTGCAGGAGGTGGCCGAAAAGGGCGGGGACGTCGACGCGGAGCGGGCCAGGCGGATCCAGGAGTACGAGGACACCCTCGCCAACCCCTACATCGCCGCCGAGCGGGGCTACGTGGACGCGGTGATCCCGCCGTCGGAGACCCGGATCGAGATCATCAAGGCGCTGCGCACGCTCTCCACCAAGCGGGACACCAGGCCCCCGCGCAAGCACGGGAACATCCCGCTGTGAGCGCCGAGGGCAAGGGCGAGGCAGCACGGGAGGGCACGGGCAGCGCCGTCCCGTCGATCCGCGTCGTGTCCGGCAGCCCCAGCGCCGAGGAGGTCGCCGCGGTGGTCGCGGTCCTCGCGGCGGCATCCGGTGGTGGGAACGGACCGGCGGAGTCGCAACGGTCGCTGTGGAAGGCCTCGACCCGCGCGCCTGGCCACCGGCCGCTGCCCGGACCGGGCGTCTGGCGGGCGTCGGGGCTGCCGCGCTGACCTCGCGGCAAGCCGTGCCCAGTGCCGGCGCACGAGTCGCCCGCCCGCTCAGACCGGACGGCGTCCCGTGCGTCGCTCGAACGACTCGGCCAGCCCAGCCAGCTCTGGTCCGACCAGCGCCCGCGCGCTGATCACCTGCTCAGCCAGCTCCAGGTCGCCGGTCAGCGCCCGGAACACCTGAGGCACGGTGATGCCGTGGCCTGGCACGTCCCGCACGGAGATCTGGTCATCGGGGAGGATGTCGCCCGGCACGTCGACCGCGCAGTAGGCGCCCGTCCGGCCGTGTCGGGTGAACCGCTTGATCCACTGGCGCTCCCCGAGGTGACCGGCGAACGTGCGGCAGGGGATCCGCGGTCCCGCCACGGAGAGAACGGCCCCGGGTGCCCCAGGGTCTCCGAACACCAGTCGCGACCCGAGGACCAGTCCGTCGACGTCCAGCCCGCTCGTGGTGACGTTCTCCCCGAAGATGCCGTCACGCAGCTCCCTGCTGAGCTCGCTCTCCCACCAGTCCAGCTCCTCGCGGGCGAAGAGATAGACCGCCTTGCTGTCCCCGCCGTGGTACCGCTGGTCACTGACGTGGTCCCCGATGACGCCGCTGCCCAGCCCACCCACCTTCGGACCGGGCGGCCGGACGGTCAGCGAGCGGACGGCATACTTGTCGATCCCCGTCGTGCCGGTCGGGGCGCTCGTGTGGTCGCTGGGGACGGCCTCGCCCACGTTGACGGAACGGACGGTGGAACGCGGGGGCATGCCCACACGGTATGCCGGACCACCGGTCGCGCAGCCACCTCCCCTCGCGGACGTCGACGACTGGTGCACGTTGGCAGTCACCTGGGATAGCGTGCGACACCGTGACCGAGAAGACGCGTGTGCAGACCGAGATCGACCGTCTCGCCGAGGAGCACCTCGACGCCATGGTCGCGATGAGCCCGATGATGGCGACCTACCTGGGAGTGTCGGGGCACGACGACAAGCTCGACGACCTGTCGATCGAGCACTACCGGGCCGAGCGTGAGCTGGCTGTGGCGACGCTGGACGAGCTGAGCCGTCTGGTCCCGGTCGACGACGTCGACCGCGTCACCGTGGCGGCACTGACCGAGCGGCTCCGGCTCGAGGTGGAGAGCCACGACGTGGTCCTCGAGGGCCGTGCGTCGGTGGCTCTGGACGTGATCTCCGCCCCGCCACAGAGCCTCCGCGACATCTTCGACCTGATGGGCAAGGAGACCCAGGAGCAGTGGCACAACATCATCAGCCGGCTCGACGCCGTGCCGACGGCGCTGGAGCAGTACGCCGCCTCGGTGACCTGGAGCGCGGAGCGCGGCCAGGTGTCCGCCAAGCGCCAGGTGAAGGCGGTGGCCGAGCAGTGCCGTGACCAGGCGACAGACGGTTCCAGCACCTACGACGCCCTCATCAGGGAGGCGGAGGGTCAGCCCGAGTCGGTGCGTGACCTCCTGACCTCTGCCGTGGCCTCGGCCAAGTCGGCCTTCGGTGCGCTCGCGACCTTCCTGGACGAGCTGCTGCCCCAGGCGCGGGAGTCCGACGCCGCCGGCCGCGAGCTCTACCAGTTGCGCTCCCGCTCCTTCCTCGGCGCCAGCATCGACCTGGAGGAGACCTACCGCTGGGGCCAGGAGGAGCTGGCGCGGATCACCCGGATGATGGAGGAGACCGCCGAGCAGATCCGTCCCGGCGCCACGGTCAAGGAGGCCGTCGCCATCCTGGACGAGGACCCGTCATACACCTTGGAGGGCACCGAGGCGCTGCGCGACTGGATGCAGATCAAGGCCGACGAGGCAGTCGACCACCTGGCGGACAGCCAGTTCGACATCCCCGACCCGGTGCGCCGCATCGAGTGCATGATCGCGCCCAGCCAGACCGGCGGAATCTACTACACGCCGCCGTCGGAGGACTTCACCCGACCCGGCCGGATGTGGTGGTCGGTGCCCAAGGGCGTGACCCGCTTCTCGACCTGGCGCGAGCTGACCACCGTCTACCACGAGGGCGTGCCAGGCCACCACCTGCAGGTCGGCCAGACGGTCTACCGCTCCGAACTGCTGAACCGGTGGCGGCGGATGGCGTCGTGGACCTCTGGCCATGGTGAGGGCTGGGCGCTCTACGCGGAGTGGCTGATGGCCGACCTGGGCTACATGGACGACCCGGGCAACCGGATGGGCCTGCTCGACGCGCAGTCGCTGCGCGCCACGCGGGTCGTCATCGACATCGGCGTGCACTGCGGCTTCGAGGCGCCGGCGGAGGTCGGTGGCGGCGAGTGGACCTATGACAAGGCGTGGGAGTTCCTCAACAACCACACCAATATGGACGAGGGCTTCACCCGCTTCGAGCTCGACCGCTACCTCGGGTGGCCCGGCCAGGCGCCGGCCTACAAGGTCGGCGAGCGCATGTGGCTGCAGCTGCGCGACCAGGTGCGGGAGACCGAGGGCCCCGACTTCGACCTCAAGGCGTTCCACCGGCGGGCGCTGGACATCGGCGGCGTCGGGCTCGACACCCTGCAGCGAGCGGTCCTCGGCGAGCTCTGAGCTCCTGGCTCCGTGAAGCGGAGCGTTTTACGAGGTCTTTACCAAACCTTGACCGTCTGGTTGCCCTATCGCGGGCGGAATCTGCCAATCATGGCCGCAGCGCTCCGGCCGACAGCTGGAGCGAACTCATGGAGGAGCCTTGATGACACAGCATGAAGCCCGCGGCAGCACGTCGCGGAGACGCCGGATCGTGGCCGGACTCGGGGGTGCTGCCCTGCTGGCCGCCGCCCTTGCTCCGGCAGCAGCCGGGGTGGACGACGAGGTCCGCTTCCTCGGGACGGCGGAGGACCGCGGCATCCAGAGCCCGGTGACCACTGACGACCTGACATCCGCAGGGGTGGAGGCCGCCCCGAACGCCTGGTTCGTGCAGCTCAAGGGCGCACCCACGTCCCAGGGCGGCAGCAGCGCCAAGATCGCCGCCGAGCAGCGCGTCTTCGCCAGCGCGGCCCGAGGGGCCAAGGACGTGGAGATCACCCGCACCTTCGGCTCCGTCTGGAACGGTGTCTCCGTGCGCGGCTCGGAGAACGCCGTCCGCCGGGTCGCCGACGCCGGAGGGGCAACCGCGATCTTCCCGGTGGCGCTCCTCGACATCCCCGAGCCGCAGGCCGGCGAAGGACCCGAGCTCGAGACCGCCCTGCCGATGACCGGCGCCGACATCGCGCAGAGTGAGCTCGGCTACTCCGGCGACGGCATCCGCGTCGCGGTGATGGACACCGGCATCGACTACGACCACCCCGACTTCGGGGGCAACGGCACGGACGGGAGCACCAGCTTCCCGACGGACCGGGTCGTGGCCGGTTACGACTTCGTGGGCGACGCCTTCAACGCCGACCCCAGCGACCCGGCATACAGCCCGGAGGTCCAGCCGGACAGTGACCCCGACGACTGCCAGGGGCACGGCACCCACGTGGCCGGCATCGTCGGCGCCTCCGGTGAGGTCACCGGGGTGGCGCCGGACGTGAGCCTGGGCGCCTACCGCGTCTTCGGCTGCGCCGGATCGACCACCTCCGACATCATGCTCGCCGCCATGGAGGCTGCCCTCGCGGACGACATGGATGTGCTGAACATGAGCATCGGCTCCGCCTTCATGAACTGGCCGACCTACCCGACCGCCGCGGCCGCCGACGCGCTCGTCGACTCCGGCATGGTGGTCGTCGCGTCGATCGGCAACTCCGGCGCGAACGGCACCTGGTCTGCCGGAGCGCCCGGTGTCGGTGAGAAGACGATCGGCACCGCGTCGTTCGACAACACGCACTTCAAGGCCTCGATGGTGCAGGTCGGCGATCGCGAGATCCCGTATGCCGTCGGCACCCCGGCCCCGGAGCCGCCCACCTCGGGCACCGTGGCTCTCTCGACCGCCGGCGCACCCGGCAGCGCCGCGGGCAAGGCGTGCGTGCCGATCGAGGCCGACGTCACCGGCACCGCCGTGCTGATCGAGCGCGGTGCCAGCTCGGAGACCTGCGACGCGTCGTTCTACAACAAGGCGCTGCAGGCCCAGCAGGCCGGAGCCAGCGCCGTGATCATCTACAACAACGTCGCCGGCATGGTGAACCCCTCGGTGGCGGGCGCAGAGGAGATCACCATCCCGGTGATCTCGATCACGATGGAGGACGGAGTGTTCCTGGTCGACAAGCTGCTCGCCGGCGAGGAGCTCGACCTGACCTGGACCGACCAGAAGCTCACCTCCCCGAGCCCGACCGGTGGTCTGATCTCGAGCTTCAGCTCCTACGGGATGGCCGCAGACCTGAGCCTCAAGCCCGACATCGGCGCTCCCGGCGGGCAGATCTACTCGACCTACCCGCTGGAGTCCGGCGGCTACGCGACGCTCGGCGGCACCTCGATGTCGTCCCCGCACGTCGCCGGTGCTGTCGCTCTCCTGCTGGAGGCACGCCCCGACACGTCCGCCGAGGACGTGCGCGGCATCCTGCAGAACCACGCCGACCCGGCCGTGTGGTCCCTGAACCCAGGCACCGGGCTCCTCGAGCCTGCGTTCCGCCAGGGAGCAGGGATGCTCGACATCGACGACGCGATTCTGTCGACGAGGTCCGTCAGCCCGGGCAAGCTGTCGCTCGGAGAGAGCGCCGAGGGTGGCCACTCGCACACGCTCACCGTCCGCAACGACGGCGACGAGCCGGTGACCTACACCCTGGGCGACGAGGGCGGCATTACCACCGCCGGGTCGCCGAACAACCCCGGCTTCTACGGTCCCCTGGCGACGGTGTCGTTCGACTCCCCGACGGTGACGGTCCCGGCCGGCGGTTCGGCGGACGTGTCGGTGACGATCACTGACACGGGTGAGGACGTGCAGGCCCAGTACGGCGGCTGGATCACGTTTACGGCGGAGGGCGCGCAGACCCTGCGCGTTCCCTATGCCGGCTTCGACGGCGACTACCAGGCCCTGCCGGTCCTGGAGCACGGAACCTTCCCGGCGATGGCCAAGCTGGTCGACTGCGAGCGGCTGATCGGCGTCGACTGCACCATGGGCGCCGGCTGGAACCTGGCCGACGAGGGCACCGTGTACACGATGGAGGACGGCGACGTGCCGACGATGCTCGTGCACCTCGAGCACTCGGTCCGTTCGGCGACCTTCCGCGTCTACCACGCGAACGCCGACGGGACGAAGGGCAAGCTGGCCCACCCGGTCTTCAACGTGGCCATGAGCGGTGACTACCTCGGTCGCTCGGGCACTGCGGGCGGATTCACTCCCTGGGCATGGGACGGCACCCGCGAGCACAACAAGGGCAACGACAACCGCAAGGTCGTGCCGAATGGTGACTACATCCTGGAGCTCACCGTGCTGAAGGCGCTCGGGGACCCGGGCAACCCGGACCACGTCCAGACGTGGACCAGCCCGGCGTTCACCATCGACCGGGGCTGACCGACCCGGACAGCACAACCAGCGCGGCCCGTCCCTTCGGGGGCGGGCCGCTTGGTTGTCCGGCAGGGGCCGGGCGCGCCGACACCGGTCACTGCCGCGGTGACGGCGGTGTCGAGGAGCCCCACGGAACGCCCGACGGTTTTGGTCCTACACCTGTGGTCGCATGGCGTCGTCGGTGCAGGACCATTTCCGTAGGACGAACGCAGGGACCACGTGCGCGTGGCGCACGCTGCGCCCTCGGCTACCGTGGCCGGGTGACGATCCGACTGGTGCTCGCCTCCGCGTCCCCCGCCCGCCTGAGCACCCTCCGCTCGGCCGGGGTCGAGCCGCAGGTCATGGTCTCCAGCGTCGACGAGTCGGCCGTCCAGACCGCCGCCGAGACGGCGGCAGGCGGCCCACTCGAACCCGCCGACCTCGCGCTGCTGCTGGCCCGCGCCAAGTGCGAGGAGGTGGCCGCCACCGGCCCGGACTGCGACCTCGTGCTCGGTTGTGACTCCGTCCTGGAGCTTGACGGCGAGGTGCACGGCAAGCCCGCCGACCCGGCCGAGGCAGTCAGCCGGTGGCAGCAGATGCGCGGGCGCTCCGGCATACTCCACACCGGCCACTGGCTCGTCGACCTCCGGGACATCGAAGCTGGCGGAACCGGCGGCACCGTCGGGGCCACGGCCTCCACGCTCGTGCACTTCGCCGACCTGAGTGACGACGAGATCCAGGCGTACGTCGCGACCGGCGAGCCCCTGCGGGTGGCGGGGGCGTTCACCGTCGACGGGCTCGGTGGGCCCTACGTCAGCGCCATCGAGGGCGACTACCACACAGTCGTCGGGGTGAGCCTGCCCGTGCTGCGCGACCTGCTCGGTGAGCTCCAGATCCCCTGGCACACCCTGCGGTCGGGCGTATGACGGAGCGCCAGTCCGCGGGTCCGCCTCGCGGAGCGCACCCCCGGGTGCTGCTGGCCGGCGCAGTGGAGTCGCTCGGGCACGACGTCGTCGTCGACTGGTGCGCCCGGCTGGTGCTCGGGCAGGAGCGGCCCGGCGATCCCGACCTGGCCTGGCTGGGCGGGACTGAGGACTGGGTGCCGTACTGGCGGCGGGTCTGGGGTGCGCGCGGCCTGCTCTACGTGTGGGACGACAGCGCGCTCGAGGCTGTTGCCGCCGCACTGGGTGACGCGCACTGGCGGGTGCGCGAGATGGGGCTCAAGGTCGTGCGGGCACACGAGCTGACCGCGCTCAGCGGCGAGGCGGCTGACCTCCGCGAGGACGAGAACGCCCGAGTGCGGGCGGCTGCCGGGCGGGCGCTGAAGGCAAGATAGGACCATGCGCACCGTCGACGTTGCTCCCATCGACCTGGACCGGTTGCACCATCTGATCGGCCCCGAGCGCTGGTTGCGCCTGCAGCGCGCTGCCGAGGCCGCGGCTGCTGGCTTCGCGGGCCGCGTCCTCTGGCACGTCAACGCCACTGCCACCGGCGGTGGGGTGGCCGAGATGCTGCAGATCCTGCTGGCCTACGCGCGCGGCGCCGGCATCGACGCACGCTGGCTCGTGCTCGACTGCCAGGGGCCGTTCTTCGCGGTCACCAAGCGGCTGCACAACCTGCTGCACGGCTCCCCGGGAGACGGCGGGCCGATGGGCCAGGAGGAGCGGGCACGCTACGAGCAGGGGCTGCTCCCGAATGCCCAGGACCTCGTCGGCCGGCTGAGGCCAGGGGACGTCGTGCAGCTGCACGACCCGCAGACTGCCGGGCTGATCCCGCACCTCACCGACCGTGGGGTCACGGTGCTGTGGCGGAGTCACATCGGATGCGACACAGCCAACGAGCACACCGCGCTGGGCTGGGCGTTCCTCGAGCCCTACCTGGCCGGCGCCGAGGCGGTCATCGTGAGCCGTCCGGTCTATACGCCTCCCTCGACGCCGCCCGAGCGGGTGGTCGTGGTCCATCCGTCCATCGACCCGTTCGCGGCGAAGAACGCGCCGATCCCCAATGGGGACGTGGAGCGGACGCTCGTGCGCGCGGGCCTCAGGCAGGGGATGGACGACGGCCTAGAGATCCGCTTCCCGCGGCGGTACGGCGGCACCGATGTCCTGCGCCGCCACACCGGTGCGGTGGTCGCGGGCGACCCACTGCCCAGGGACGTCCCCTACGTGCTGCAGGTCAGCCGGTGGGACCGACTCAAGGACATGCCCGGGGTGATGCGAGCCTTCATCGACTGTGCGGACATCCCACCGGAGGCGCACCTGGTCCTGGTGGGGCCGGCCGTCGAGGGGGTCAGTGACGACCCGGAGGGGGCCGAGGTGCTCGAGGAGTGCGTGCAGCTGTGGCGTGGCCTCGCACCGGCGGACCGGCACCGGGTGCACCTCGCCGCCCTGCCGATGGACGACGTCGACGAGAACGCGCACATCGTCAACGCCGCACAGCGCGCCGCGGCCGTGGTGGTGCAGAAGAGCCTCCAGGAGGGCTTCGGGCTGACGGTCACGGAGGCGATGTGGAAGTCCCGGCCGGTGATCGCCAGCGCTGTCGGGGGCATCCAGGACCAGATCGAGGACGGCGTCTCCGGGCTGCTCGTGGCCGACCCCACAGACCTGGGCACCGCGGGACGGCTGATGGCCACGGTGCTCAGCGACGACGCTCTCGCCGCCCGGCTGGGCGCCGGAGCCCGCGAGCGGGTGTTCCAGGAGTTCCTGCCCGACCGGCACCTGCTGCAGTACGAGGAGCTGCTCGCCTCGATGACCTTCTCCCCGCGCGACCAGTAAGGCCCCTCCCCGCCCCTTCAGTCAGACCGGGGGGACGGCGCGGTGACGGGTCGAGAAGTGCCGGTCCCGGCGCGCGGCATACCGCAGCCGGTGCAGCAGCTCCCCACGCAGCGCGTCGGCCTCGATCACCCCGTCGATGACCAGGTCGGCGGCGAGGCGCTCGAGGTCCACGTCCTGCTCGTACTCCGCCCGGCGGGCCGCGACGAACTCCGCCTGCTCGGCCGGGTCGGTGATCTCGGCGATCTTGTTGGCGAAGACCGCGTTCACCGCCGCCTCCGGACCCATCACCGCGATCTTGGCCGTCGGTAGGGCCAGGGTCGCATCCGGCATGAAGCCGG
>DATGRS010000151.1:0-5926 GCA_035303365.1 Ornithinicoccus sp. | reverse complement strand
GTGTAGCCGCCGCTCCACCGGGCGGCCGCGGCATACCCCGCCTTGTCGATCCACTCCAGCACCCGGCCGGCGCTGACACTGCCGGACTGGCCGGCGTCGGTCGGGGCGGCGAGGAAGCGGAGCGTGATCTCTGGATCCGGCACGACGTCAGGGTATGCCGTGTGCGCCCGCGGGGTGGCTGGGGCCGTTCGGCCCCAGAGGAAGGGCCAGCCGCGTCAGGCGTGGATGGGCACGACCACGGCCAGTGGCGCGTGGTGCAGGACCCGCTGGGCAACCGAGCCCAGGTGCCGGCCGGACAGACCCATGCGCCCGCGGCTGCCCAGCACGATGATGCCGGCCTCCGGGATGGCGTCCATCAGGACCTCGGCCGGGTGGCCGTGGGCCTCGTTGATGGTCGTCGGCACGTCGGGGTGGCGCTCCTGCCACGCCTCGGCGAACTTCCGGAGCTCCTGCGCACGCTCCTTGTGGGCGTCGGCGAGCAGGTTGCGGATCCGAAGGTAGCCGAGCTCTGAGGGTGGCGGCGTGAACGCATAGATCATGCGCACGCCTACGCCTCGCTGCTTGGCGAGCCGGAAGGCGAGGTCGATGACCTCTGGGATGGGGTCGCCGGGGTCGACGCCCACCGTCACGTCACCGTCCGGGTTCTTCGGCTCCTCGTGGGCGACTACCACGGGGCACGCGGCCTGGGCCGCGACCTTCTGTGACACCGAGCCGAGGAACTGCGCGCTGACGCGGCCGAGCCCGCGAGCTCCGACCACGACCAGGTCGGCGTCGCGCGAGGCGGAGACGAGCGCGACCGCAGGGTCGTCCATCACGACCTCCGTGGTGACGTCTACTCCCTCGAACCGGGAGCGGATCCGCTCGGCGGCCGGCTCGGTGACCGCCCGGCCGACCTCCGCGATGTCGTCCTCGGGCAGCCTCGCGCCGTGCGCGGCGATCTTGGCGGCATACACCACGTGCACGCGCCCACCGGAGCGGGCCGCGGTCTGTCCGGCCCACAACGTCGACTGCTGGTCCTTGTCGGACCCGTCGATGCCGACGACGATGTTCCACTTCTCAGTCATGGCGCTCTTCCTCACGCCCACCCCGTGGTGGTGCAGACCGTCGGACCGGGGTGGGAGGAGGTCCGGGGCATCAGGCTCAGCGGATGAGGGAGGGCAGCCAGGTGGAGATCACCGGGAACGCGAAGAGCACGCTCACCACCAGCATCTCGACGATGACGAAGGGCAGCACCCCGCGGAAGATCGTCTCCACCCGGGTGTTGGACGTGCCGGCGACGACGAAGCAGTTGATGCCGACCGGCGGGGTGACCATCCCGATCTCGATGAACTTGACGATCAGGATGCCCAGCCAGATGCCGTTGAAGTCGAGGCTCATCGCGATGGGATAGATGAGCGGCACCGAGATGACCAGGATGGAGATGGACTCCAGGGCCATGCCCATCGGCAGCAGCATCAGCAGGAGCACCGCGATCGTCACGTAGGGGTTCAGCGCCATGGACTCGACCCAGCCGGTGGCGGTCTGCGGCAGCCGGGCGGCGATGAAGAACGCGGACAGGATCGCCGAGCCCACGATGATGGCGAAGACCATGCTCGTCGTGCCGGCTGTCTCCTTGAGCGCCTCGGAGAAGTTGCGCGCCATGACCTGGAAGCCGTCCTTGCGGTACTCCAGCACCAGCATGAGAGCGGCTGCGAGCGCTCCGACCGCTGCGGACTCGGTCGGGGTGAAGAGGCCGGAGTAGATGCCGCCCAGGACGATGAGGAACAGGATGAACACCCGGACCACGCCACGCATGGGCAGGTCGCGCATCCGGACCTTGCGGTCGATCGGCGGCATCTCGATCTCGTGGCCGACGGGCGGCTCGGCCTCGAGCAGCGACGCGGTGGGGGTCGTGACGCCGGGGCTGTGGCCCGCAGCCGCTGATCCCTGTGCACCC
This sequence comes from Ornithinicoccus sp., assembly GCA_035303365.1. Lineage (GTDB taxonomy): Bacteria > Actinomycetota > Actinomycetes > Actinomycetales > Dermatophilaceae > Ornithinicoccus. The sequence goes on along the minus strand of DATGRS010000151.1, from coordinate 3,990 downwards.
GCCGGGGCGATGACCGGAGCCGCACCGCCGGAGGCGGCGACGAGGGCGTCCTCGAGCTTGAGCGCACGCTCGTCCCACTCCGCCTGGTTCCGCTTGGCCGTGATGATGATGTAGGTGGCGTAGGCCAGCGCGGAGATGATGCCGGGGATGATGCCCGCGGCCAGCATCGCGGCGACGGACTCGCCGGTCATGATCGCGTAGAGGACGAGGAACAGGCTCGGCGGGATGAGTGCCCCGAGGGTGCCCGCGACCGCCACCGAGGCTCCGGCCAGCGAGTCGGGGTAGCCCGCCTTGCGCATCTCGCCCATGGACAGCCGGGACATCGTCGCCGCGGTGCCGATGGATGACCCGGAGACGGCCGCGAAGCCGGCGCAGGCCATGACCGTGGCCACACCGAGGCTGCCGGGCACCCACCGGAAGGCATAGCGGGCGACGGCATACACCTGTTCGGCGATGCGCGCCTTGACGGCGAAGATGCCCATCAGGATGAACATCGGGATGATCGTCAGCGAGAAGGAGTTGGTCTGCGAGAAGGGGATGGCGCCCAGCTGGGAGGTGGCGTAGTCGACGTCCCGCAACAGCAAGAGCCCGACGGCGCCGCTGAGGGCCAGGGCCAGGGCGACGGGCATCCGGATGGCCAGCAGCATGATCAGCAGCAGGGCAACCAGTCCGATGAGGAGCTCGGTGCTCATGTCAGGTCCTCCTCCTCTTCCTCACCCATGGGTAGGTGCCCGCGAACGAGGCGCACGATGTTGACGACGGCGACCAGCAGCCAAGCGGAGAAGCCGATGACGATCATCCAGCGCGCCGGCCACAGCGGCCAGCTCACCAGACCCATCCGGGTCTCGCCCCGGCCCAGGGAGTCGACGGCGCGTTCAAAGCTGGCGTAGATCAGCCACGCGAGGATCCCGGCGCTCAGCACCCAGGCCGTGACCATGGTCCACTGCGCCACCCGACGGGGGAACCGCCGCACGAGCAGGTCCACGGCGATGTGCGAGCCACTCGTGCCGGCATACGCCAGGCCGAAGAAGACCGTGGCGACCAGCGCCGACTCGGTGAGCTCCAGCACCCCGGGGATGGACCGGCCTGCGACGTTGCGGTAGACGACGTCGGCGCTGATGCCGAGCATCATGACGATCGTGCTGGCGGAGGCCAGGATCCCCAGGGGGATCGCGATCCGCTCGGCGACCTTCTCCATGCTGGTCCCTTCGGTCGGGAGCGGTGCGGCCGGCCGGGGCCGGCCGCACCTGGTTCGATCAGCCCTCGGACGCGAACCTGTCGATGCACTCGAGGGTCGGGTCGGACTCGTCGCCCGAGTCGTACTCCTCGAGCAGACCCATGTAGGAGTCCAGGTAGGACTGTGCGTCCGTCAGGCCGTTGCCCTCGGCGTCGCTCACCCACTGCGTGAGCAGCTCCTCGCCGACCAGCTCCTGCCACTCCGCGGTGGCCTCCTCGCTCCACCGGGTGAAGCTCTCCACGTTCTCGTGGTCCATCACCGTGGTGCACTGCTCCTCGGCGACCGTGCGGAAGGCGGTCGTGCCCTCACCGCTGTTGACCTCGGTGGTGACCTCGTCGACGATCTGCCGCAGGTCCTCCGGCAGGTCGTTGTAGACCTCGGCGTTGAACCACATGCCGAAGGTGTTGTAGTGACCGGTGCCCGGGTCGGTGTAGTGGGGCAGCAGCTCCAGCAGCTGGTAGGCGACCATGCCGTCCAGGGCGAAGGACGCCGCGTCGGCGACACCGCGCTCGATCCCCTCGTAGACCTCCGGCGCGGCCAGCGCGACGTTTGAGCCGCCGGCGGCCTCGACGGCCCGCTGCAGGTAGGGGCCGGACACGCGCCAGCGCTGGCCCTGCATGTCCGCGATGGACTCGACCGGCTGGTCGGCGGCCATCACCAGGCGGCCGGCCGACCAGTGGGCGATCATCTCGAGGTTGTTGTCCTCCCACACCTGCATGGCGCCCTCGTGCTCGTGGTTCACGTCGTACAGCGCCTGCATGAGGGCCTGCTGGTCAGCCGCCACGAACGGCACGCTGACCACGGTGATCTGCGGGAACATCTGCGGGGTGTAGTCCGGGATCGAGACGCCGACGTCGGCACGTCCGTCCGAGGTGCACACGGAGATCTCGTTGGCCGGGCACAGGGAGTTCGGGGCTGTCACGTCGAAGGTCAGGCGTCCCTCGGAACGCTCCTCGACCTCGGCGACGAACCAGTCCTGCACCGCGGCGCCGACCGTCCCCTCCTCAGCCATCGTGGCGACGACGAGCTCGGTCGAGTCGCCGTCCCCGCCGCCGGTCGTTCCTTCGCCGTCTCCGTCGCCGCCGCACGCTGCCAACAGCAGGGCGGTGCTGGTGGCGGCCGCTGCGAGCGCCAAGCCGCGAGGACGCTTCTGAGCGCCACTGGTCCGGTTCGTGTTCCTGAGGGCCACGTTGTCCTCCTACTGGTTGTGGGGCGGCAATGCCCCGAAGTAGCGCCACGAAGTATCGTGGACGATGTCGTATACGATCCTCTGTCGGCGACCAGAAGTCAAGCATTTTGTGGGACGGATCACGGTCCGCGCCTCGGGACGAGCCACCGCTCCCGTCTCGGGACGAGCCACCGCTCCCGTCTCGGGACGAGTCACCGTCCCCGTCTCGGGACGAGTCACCGTCCCCGTCTCGGGACGGCGTAGATCAGTAACTGGCACGGTCGCCCCGACCCTCAGTGCGCACGAACGCGGCCGCCAGGGCCTCCGAGCCCCGGGCCAGGATGCTGACGTCTGCGCCGACGAGGAGGAAGGACGCGCCGGCCTGCAGGTAGTCGCGGGCCACGCCCTGGTCGAAGGCGTTGACGCCCACCGGTTTGCCGGCCGCCCGGACCGCCTCGAACACCTGGTGCACGGCGGCGATGACGTCCGGGTGGCTCTGCTGTCCGAGCAGCCCCATGGACGCGGAGAGGTCGGAAGGACCGACGAAGACGCCGTCAATGCCGTCGACGGCCGCGATGTCAGCCGCGGCCTCCACTCCCTGGACGTTCTCGATCTGGACGAACAGCGCGACGTGCTCCGAGGCGTCCGCGAGATAACCGTCGACCCGGTTCCACCGGGCGGAGCGGGAGAGCGCGGAGCCGACGCCGCGCACGCCACCGGGGGGGTAGCGCGTGGCCTCGACGACCCGGCGGGCCTGGTCGGCCGAGGAGACCATCGGCACGAGCAGGTTCTGCGCCCCGATGTCGAGCACCTGCTTGATGGTGACGGCGTCGTCGCTGGGCACCCGCGCCAGCGGGGTGACCGGGTAGGCGGCCACCGCCTGGAGCTGGGTGAGCACGGAGTCGAGGCTGTTGGCCGAGTGCTCCATGTCGATGAGCACCCAGTCCACGCCGGAGCCGGCGCAGATCTCGGCGGCCAGCGAGCTGCCCGAGCACACCCACAGGCCGACCAGCGGGCGCCCACCGCCCTCACGCTCGGTGGCGAGAGCGTGGCGGAAGGTCGGGCTCAGACGAAGCGGCACGAGATGGTCCCCAGGTCGCGGAAGTCGGCGAGCACGGTGTCGCCGGGGTGCACCCACATGGGGCGCGTGAAGGAGCCCGCGAGGACGAGCTCCCCGGCCTCGAGGCGGTCGCCGTGCTGGGCCAGCTTGTTGGCCAGCCACGCCACGCCCATGGCGGGGTGGTTGAGTACGGCCGCTGCCACACCCGACTCCTCGATGGTCTCGTTGCGGTAGAGGAGGGCGGAGACCCACCGCAGGTCGACCTCACCGGGCCGTACCGGGTTGCCGCCGTAGACCATGCCGCCCATGGCGGCGTTGTCGCTGATGGTGTCGACGATCGTGCGGCCCTCCATCTCGATCCGGGAGGACAGGATCTCCAGGGCGGGCACGACATACTCCGTCGCCCGCAGCACGTCGAAGACCGTCGCGTCCGGGCCGTCGACCGGGTGGGCGAGCCGGAAGGCGAGCTCGACCTCGATGCGCACGTTCGAGAACCGGTCGTGCTCGATGACCGCACCGTTCTCG
>DATGRS010000150.1:0-4063 GCA_035303365.1 Ornithinicoccus sp. | reverse complement strand
GCGGGGACGTTGCCGGACTCTGTCGCGGGGACCTCGCTCGGCACTGGCGCCGCAGCGAGGTCCTCGGGTGCGGCGGTCTTGCCCGTCATGCCGTCTTCTCCTCCCAGGCCTGGCCCAGCGCCTGGACAAACGTCTCGGACTCCTGGGCGCCGGAGATGCCGTACTTCTGGTCGATCACGAAGAACGGCACACCGCTGATGCCGTAGGCCCTGGCCTGGTTGATGTCAGCCCGCACGTCCGGGAGGAACTCCTCGGACTCCAGCGCCACGATGACCTCGTCGCGGTCGAGGCCGACCTCGGCTGCCAGGTCCGCGAGGTCCTCGGCACGGCCGACGTGCCGGCCCTCCTCGAAGTACGCCCGCAGCAGCCGCTCCTTGAGCTCGGACTGCAGACCCTTGGTCTTGGCCAGGTGCAGCACCTGGTGCGCCCGGACGGTGTTGGTGTGCCGCAACGCGTCGAAGTCGTAGTGCAGCCCGACGGACTCCGCGATGGAGCCGACCCGCTCGAGCATCTGCTCGACCTGGTCGGCGGGCAGACCCTTGTGAGCGACCAGGAAGTCCACCTCGCTCCCTTCGAAGTCCACCGGGGTGTCGGGCGACAGCTCGAAGGAGTGGAACTCCACCTCCACCTCGCGCCCCTCCGTGGAGAACTGCTCCACGGCACGCTCGAACTTGCGCTTGCCGATGTAGCACCACGGGCAGGCGATGTCGGACCAGATGTCAACCTTGAGAGTCTTTGCCACGTCCGCGCAACCACGGTTCGCGTCATGTTGTTCCACGCCTTCGTGCGAGCGGTTCGCAGGTAGCCTCGGCACCATGTCGTTCGCCCGCCCCGCTGCCCGCCGGTTGCTCGGTGCGCTGCCGGAGGGTCAGGGGAGGCGGGTCCGCCGTGTGCTCAGCGCCGCTCGCCGACGTCTGCCGGGCGCGGCCGGGCCCGTGACGTATGTCGTGTCGCCCCACCCGGACGACGAGACGCTCCGGCTCACTGGCTTTGTGACGTGGCTGCACGACCAGCGCCCTGACCACCGTCTGGTGCTCGTGGCGATCGGCGACGGAGGCAGCTCGGCCCGCGCCCGGCGAATGGGCTGGTCCCCCGAGCAGGAGCAGGAGCACCGGCGCGCGGAGCAGGCTGCGGCCTGGGCCGCCCTCACCGGTGGCACCGGCGAGATCATGCGGGTCGGGCTCGAGGACGGTGCCTACACCGCCGACCAGGTGCGGGACGCCATACGCCCGCTTGTGACAAGGGGAGCCCGGTTCTTCGTGGCGGCACACGAGGACGACTACCACCCCGACCACCTGGCTGTGGTGGCCGGTGTGCGGGCGGTGGAGCCGGCATACGCGCGCTTCTCACTGGCTCCGCTCATGTCCGGCAAGGGCACCGAGTACCCGCCGCCCGAGCACGCGGCGGAGGCTGCCGCCAGGGCGGCTCGGGCCTACGAGGAGTTCGGGCAGCTGTCGGTGCCCAAGGAGTTCCACGCACTGGTCCGGAGCGGCTACCGCAGCCGGGTCACTCCGTTCGCGCCAGCGACAAAGCCTGCAGGGCAGCGGCAGGCGGCTGCGGCCAAGCCCGCCGGCCCACCGAAGGCCGCCGTGCCATCCAAGTCCGCTGCCGGGTCCCGGCGCCCACCGAAGGCCGCCGCAAAGAACCCGGACCTCGTGGTCTACGACCGGCTGACGCTGTCGTTCAACCCCGACGACCCCGCTCCGACGTCGGACTACACCCTCGTGCTGCCGTCCGACGAGAGCCTGGACGCGCTTGCTGAGAGATACACCCCGGCACAGCTGAGCGAGCGCAAGCTGCAGATCCTGCGGGACCGCGTGAAGGACCCGGACGAGGACTGCTGGCTGATCGAGAATGCCGACGGAGTCGCGGGTGGCTTCTGCTCGGTGTCGTGGGTGGACCACTTCGAAGGTGCGTCGAACTACTGGATGCGACTGCGGGCCCAACAGTTCCTCTTTATGGACGCCCTGGTCTTCAAAGAACACCGACGTCGAGGCCTGCACGGATACTCGATCCGAGGTCGACAGCTGAAGGCGCTGGAACGTGGTCTGAGCGAGGGGGTGGTGCTGATCCGCACCGACAATGTCGCATCTCGAGAGTCGTTCCGCGCCCTCGGGGCGAAATACGCCGGTCGGCTGTACTTCTCCAAGAGCCGCGGTCGCTCGGTGATGGTGCCCGAGGACGCGGCGTCCCGTCTACGGGACCTGGCCGGCCAGCGATGAGCTGGCAGGGGAGCTGAGCGTGGAGATCGAGGTTGTCACCGCGGCCGACCGGCTGGCCGAGCTGGAGCCGGAGTGGGTGGCGCTGCAGGATGCCACGGACCCGCCGTACTACGTGCGTCACCACTTCGTGCAGGCCTGGTGGCGCGCCTACCAGGACGCACCGGGTTATGAGCTGCGGATCCTGGTCGTGCGCAACAACGGGGAGGTCGTCGGCATCGCACCGCTGGCTCTGGTGCCGCAGAAGCGCAAGGGACGGCCGATCAGGTCGTTGCGGTTCGCCAGCCACGGGGACTACATGGGCATCTTGATAGATGCGGCGGCGACCCGCTCGGAGACAATCTGTCGCATGGTCATGCAACACATAGAAGAGGCTCCGGAGTGGGATACTGTCTCCTTGGGCAACGTTCCATCGTTCTCACCTTTGGCCCATTACCTTCTGAAGTCCACGAAGTATAATGATGCGTTCTCCCTTCAGATTGAGAACCCATACCTCGATCTCAGGACCTACGCCTCGCTAGACGAGTATGCCGAGACGCACCCGCTGAAACGCGCCCGCAAGCAACGTAGCAAGTTCTACCGCGAGGTATCCCCGGAGTTCGTCATCATCGACGGCAACCGAGACAACGTCCTGGGGCGGATGGGAGAGCTGCATCGTCGGGAAAAGGAGCATTTGCAGGAGGTGCACGACCGCACCGAGCGGCACTCCCTCTTTGACGACGAACGCAGGGTGCAGCTGTACCGGCAGATCTATGACGGAGCCGGGGAGACGCTCACCTTCGCCTATCAGTCCAAACGCGGGGAGCTGCTGGGGTACCGCTCCTGCTATGTCGACGGCACGACTTTGCTGTCGTGGAACAGCGCCTACCACCCGGACTACGACAGCTACCGGATCGGCAAGGTCATCCAGTACGACATCCTGGAGCATCTCTTCGGTCAGGATCGGTTCGACCGCTTCGACTTCGGTGCCGGACGCTACCCGTGGAAGTTCGAGTGGACCGACCAGTTCAGCTCCACCTACCGACTGATCCTGCGGCGACCGAGCGCGGATCCGCCTCCGAAGGCACCGGCGGCTCCCCAGAAGGTGGCAGCGCCCGAACCCGCTCCGACGACGACACCGAACGAGCAGGTCGAGAAGGACGCCGCCCCTGCGGATGTCCGCGGCGGGTCCGGCGTGGCCAGCGCGGCCCATCGAGCCCTCCGACGCCTCCGGCGAGGGCGCTCCGACTGACGCTGCCCAGAGGCCGGCATCGCGGCCTCGACCCGAGAAGGTGTCCCGCGGCCCGCAAAGGCGTCCCTCAACCCGAAGCGACTCCTCGGGTTGAGGGGCACTTTCCCGGGTCACGGGCTTAGTTGGTGCATGGACGAACCGGTTAATGGCCGGGCGGTTCGGCGCAGGGGCGGATCCGGCAGCCCAAGCCCTCAGCTGGTGCGCTGGTTGTAGCGGGAGGCGGCCCGAGACCCCCAGGCCGTCAGGGTCCGCACCACGGTGCGTCCACGATCCGACAGGCGGCCAGCCGCCTGCCGGCCGAGCAGCACGACCGACCTGTCCTGGTCGGCGGGGGCGTCGGGCAGCAGCCGCTTGCCGACGCCCATCAGCCGCACGGTCGTCGCGGGCGCGAGGCCGTGGAACCGCATCCCGAGGTGCGCCATGGCGCCGACGACGACGTGCGGACGTCCGGCGAGCACCCCGTCGACGATCTTGCGGGCCGCGCGCTCGGCGGAGACCGTGAGCACCGGCAACGAGGCGGCAGGACCGAACCAGGAGTACTCGTGCTCGTGCTCACCGGTGAAGTAGGCACGCTCGTGAGACCCGGTGCGCATCAGCCACGGGACGATCGTCG
>DATGRS010000149.1:0-5929 GCA_035303365.1 Ornithinicoccus sp. | reverse complement strand
AGCTGATGTCGCAGGTGCTGCAGACCAGCGGCGACCGGAGTGCCTCGATCCTGCACTTTGTCGAGTCGATCCCCGAGGCTGATCTCGACCTGTTGCGTGACTACCTGCACCGCCGCGAAGGTGGGCGCACGTCATGACCCCTACGCTCCTCGCCGTCACCATGGTCGGCGGGCTGCTGCTGGCTGCCCTGCTCGGCCCGTGGGCGGTGCGGCGTGCCGCCCCGTCCCTCGCGCGAGCTCCGCGCACCGCCGTCGCGCTGCTCAGCGGTGCCGTGCTCGTCTGGGTCGCCACACTGCTTGCCGTCGGTCCGTTGCTGGCCTGGCTCGTCTCAGGGCCGGTCCTGCTCTCCGGACAGGCGGCAGAGGTGTGTCAGCGATGCCTTGCGGCTGCCAACCCGTTTGCCGCGAGTCCCGTCGACACCGCGGCCCCCGCCGCAGGCCTCGTCGTGCTGTCGTCCGCGGCAGCAGTGCTGATGGTGGGCGCCATCTGGCGCGACCTGCTGCATCGCCGGCGCCGGACGCGGGGCTCTGCCCAGTGGCTGCTGGCTGACGCCGAGAGCCGGACCGTGCAGGGACACCAGGTCTCGCTCTTCCCGTCGGAGAGCCCGTTCGCCGTCGCGTTCCCCGCCTCGCAGGGTGGCATCGTGCTGTCGACCGGCGCGTTGCAGCTCCTGGACGAGGGGGAGCTCGCGGCGGTGCTGGCTCACGAGAAGGCGCACCTGGGCCAGCGGCACCACCTCGTGTCTGACGTGCTGGGGAGTGTCGCCAAGCACCTGCGGTGGGTGCCACTGATCGCCGCGGTGGTCGACGTGTTGCCGCAGTACCTCGAGATCGCGGCCGATCATCGGGCGTGCCGGCGGGCGGGAACCACCGCACTGGTGAGCGCCCTGGTCAAGCTGGGGGATCCGTCACGGAAGGGCGAGCACCACATGACATCACGGCGCGCAATGGCACCCGGCGGAGGCCTTGCGCCACCGATGGTGGGCGTCCTCCACGCCGCCGGGCCGGAGCGGATCCGACAGCTCGTGGCCCCTGTCGGGGGCATGGCCGGAGCTGTTCCCGCAGTCGCGATCATGGCCAACCTGGTCGTGCTCGGGCTCGTCAGCGCCGTGGTCTACCTGCCGTATGCCTGGGCCGTGCTGAGCGGGTGCCTGTGACCTGCCCCCGCCTCAGGCCGAGGCGTCCCTTGGCGGTCGCCCACGCCGAGGCAGCGGGCCCGCGCGTCGTGGGGCTCGTCCGGCTGACCTGAGGCTCTCCCGGAGCACGATCTCGATCTGGGCGTTGACGCTCCGCAGCTCGTCGGCCGCCCACCGCTGCAGCGCCTCGTGGACGGCCGGGTCGAGCCGCAGCAGGACAGACTTGCGCTCGGCGGCAGTTCGTCCTCCCTGGCCGGGCGGGCGGGACTCCTCCCGCCTGCCGACCGCGCCGTCGTCATCAGCCACGGAAGCCATCATTGGTCACGTGTACAGCGACCCCGCGTTGACGACCGGCGTCGTCCCCCGCTCGGAGGTGAGCACCACCAGCAGGTTGGAGACCATGGCCGCGCGCCGCTCGTCGTCGAGCTCGACGATCCCGTCGGCCTCGAGGCGCTGCAACGCGCTCTCGACCATGCCGACCGCCCCCTCCACGATCTTCTCGCGTGCCGCGATGATGGCCGACGCCTGCTGGCGCTGCAGCATCGCCTGGGCGATCTCCGGCGCGTAGGCGAGGCTGGAGATGCGGACCTCGATGACCTCGAGGCCGGCCAGTGCGATGCGCTCCGCGACCTCTCGTGCGAGCTCCGCATTGATGACCTCGGTGTCCCCACGCAGGGTCACCTCGTGGGCGTCGTTGTCGTAGGGGTGCGCCATCGTGACGTGCCGCAGCGCCGACTCCGACTGCACCGCCACGAAGTCCTCGTAGTCCTCGACACCGAAGGTGGCACGCGCGGTGTCCGCCACCTGCCACACGACGATCGCGGCGATGTTGATCGGGTTGCCGTCGAAGTCGTTGACCTTCAGGTCGCTGGTCTCGAAGTTGTGCACCCGCACGGAGACCTTCTTGCGGGTTGCCAGCGGCACCACCATGCGCAGCCCCGGCTTGCGCACCGTGCCGATGTAGCGGCCGAAGAACTGGACGACCTTGGTGTGCCCGGGCGCGAGCACGGTGAGCGAGGAGGCCAGCAACGAACCCACGACGACCAGGGTCAGGCCGATGACGAGCTGCGCGATCCCACCCTCACCGGCGTCCGCGGCGATCCCGCCGGCGATCGTCTGCCAGGTCCCGACGCCGAGCACGCCCAGCGAGATCACAAGACCGGCGAAACCGTCGATCGACCATGCCCGGCGCTCCGCCACGTTCACGCGGGTCCCGTCGTGGCCCACGGGTGTGCCGGCTGGCACCCCGGCGGCGCTCTCGTCCTGCACCGGCTGTTCCTCGTTCATCATGCAACCCCTGCCTTCTCAGAAAGTGATATCAGAATAATATCAGTATGCCGATCGGGTCAGCCGACGAGGTCGTGCCGCCCTGGGTCATACTGAGGCCAAGGCACTGCCCCCCACGAAGGAGCCCACCATGACCGCTGTCGAATCCCGGCTCGCGGAGCTGGTGGCCGAGTCCTCCGGGGACTCGGTGGACGTCGCGCACCTCCTCTGTGACCGTCACCCGGCCGACGCCACTGCGTTCCGGCTCGTCCGTGCTGACCCGGAATCCGACACCGGCATCGCCACCCGCGCCATGACCTACGGCGAGCTGCGCGAGGCCTCGGAGCGTGTCGCGCAGGTCCTCACCGACCTCGGCGTGGGTCCGGGTGATCGGGTCGCCACGCTGATGGGCAAGGGCGAGCACTACGCTCCGGTGGTCCTGGGCATCTGGCGCCTGGGTGGCGTGCACGTGCCGCTCTTCACGGCCTTCGCGCCGTCGGCGATCGCCGCACGACTCGTCCCGTCGCAGGCGAAGGTGGTCGTGGCCGACCCCTCGCAGGCGACGAAGCTGCACCCGAGCCAGGACCTCCCGGCCGGTGACTGGCAGATCGTGGTGGCCGGCACCCGGGAGGACGTCGTTTCGCTCTCGGGACAGGCCGGCCCGGACGGGGAGGCAGTCGGCAACCGACTGCCCATGACCGCGTTGACCGAGGCGATGGCGAGCGTCAGGCCAGGCTCTGCGTCCGTCAGTCGTCCCGACACCGACCCGATCATCACGCTGTTCACCTCCGGCACGACCGGCACCCCGAAGGCCGTCCCGGTGCCGGTCCGCGCGATCGGCTACCTGGCCAGCTACGTCGAGTTCGGGCTCGACGTGCGCGAGGACGACGTGTTCTGGAACGTCGCCGACCCGGGCTGGGCCTATGGCCTCTACTACGGCATCGTCGCCCCGCTGGCGTTGGGTCGACCCAACATCCTGCTGACCGAGGCGTTCAAGCCCGAGCTGATGTGGGCCGTCACCGACCACCTCGGAGTGACCAACCTGGCCGGGGCGCCGACCGTCTTCCGGGCGCTCCGAGCCGCTGGCGTGCCCCCGAGCGCAACCGGTGACGCGCGGCGGCTGCGGGTCATCTCCTCGGCCGGCGAGCCACTGAACCCGGAGATGATGACCTGGGCCGAACAGAACCTCGGGCAGACCATCCGCGACCACTACGGCCAGACCGAGATGGGCATGTGCATCATCAACGCCTGGGTCGAGCCGCTGCAGGGCACGCTGAAGCCCGGTTCGATGGGCCGCCCCCTGCCTGGGTATGCAGCCGCCGTGCTGGCCGACCTGGACGACACCGTGCTCGGTCCGGGCGAGGTCGGGCGGGTGGCGATCGACGTGCCGAACAGCCCCGGCATGTGGTTCACCGGCTACGCCTACGGCGACGAGCGCACCGCCGAACGGTTCAGTGAGGACGGCCGCTGGTACTACACCGGGGACGCGGGGCAGATCGACGAGGACGGCTACTTCTTCTTCTCGAGCCGCGACGACGACGTCATCCTCATGGCGGGCTACCGCATCGGCCCGTTCGAGGTGGAGTCCACCCTGCTCACGCACCCGGCGGTCGCCGAGGCCGCGGCGATCGGCGTGCCCGACGAGCTGCGGGGAGAGGTGCTCGAGGCCTACGTGGTGACGCTGCCCGGCACCGAGGCTGGTGACGAGCTCGCCGAGGAGCTCAAGCAGCACGTCAAGAAGCACTACGCGGCGCACGCCTATCCGCGGGCGATCCACTTCGTGGACGAGCTGCCCAAGACGCCGTCGGGCAAAGTCCGTCGCGTGGAGCTGCGCGAACGCCGCCGGCGGCAGGTCAGCAGCTAGAGGGTGCCTCCGGGTTGCAGGGTGCGCGAGATGCCCCGCCCCGAGGGGCGTTACGAGACCGCTACGAAAAGGCGGGGGGCGCCCTGCTTTACGTCCTGGGCCAGGGCCCCATGCCGCGTGACATCAGATGGAGTGAGTGACGGGCACTAAACCCTAATGCGACTGACCTGCCCTAACGCCGAGTATGTAGCCATTGTGTCAGCCTGGTGACTGCACGCCGGGGTCGACATGACCTCCGAGCCGGCGGGTGCCCCGGTGGTCGCCGCCGCGGCCGGCACGGTGACCACGGCCGGGTGGACAGGCGGGGGAGGGAACACTGTCACCATCGGCCACAAAGGCCGAACCGGAGTCCTCGTCTCCCTAGGCACCGCCGTCCTCGCCGGAGGCGGAGTCGCCTGGATGAACTGGCTCCTCAACCTCGGCCAACAGCTCTGAGCCGCGACGGCGGAGGTCGTCGCGATGAACCCGCGCGGGTCGACGTGATACCGCGACCGCGCTGGTCATAGTGGTCCCAGGACACTGCTCGATTCAGCGTCGAGAGCGAGCGTGTCTAGCACCGTGAGTAGCTGGGCCTCTTCGTAGCGGAAGTGGTTCTCCATGATCGCGGCGATGCCTTCCAGATGCACCGCCAGCTCTTCGGGCGGTGCTGAAGAGGCAGTCGCATCCTGCAGCCCGGCAATCAGGTGCGCGATCATCGAGTGATCCTGTTCCAGGTTTCGCAACGTGCCGCGAAGTTCGGGGTGTGCGGCGGCAATCGCCGGGAACAAGGTTCGGTCTTCGCCCTCGTGGTGGCCAGTTAGTGCGGTACAGAAGCCGTGGCAGAACAGCAACAGCTCGCGGGCCGCGGGCGCTGCGGGTGTGCCGGCCGCGAGTGCCTCCTGCGTGGCCGTCAGTGCGTCGCGCAGGCGGTTGTGAACGTTGCGTAGCTCGATACTCCAGGCGACGAGCCCGTTCTTCTCGCCCTCAGTCACGAGAGGGCGAAAGGGGCGACGTAGTCATCGTCGTCTCCTTCGAATCCGACGCCTCCATGCCTGGCACAGCCTGCCACCGACACGCGACGTTACCCACGAATCTACCAGCGCCAGGCCCACCCTGCTGCGACCGAAGCCGTCCGGGACCGGGATCACAACGATCAACCGACGGCGCGGCGAGCGCACCTGTCGCGTGTACCCCGTCTACGAGTTCGTGGGCGGGCCGCCCGTCGCCAAGGAGTCCTACCGTGTTCGATCTGCTCGCCAACTTCATGTCCGCGCCGCTGCTGGTGCCGATGGACATCCGCTGACATCTACGAGCATGCCGACGATGCGAACCGTCGGCTTCTCAACCAGGCGCTGTTCAAGTCGATCTACATCGACGGGGACAACGACGTGCGCGTCGGCTAACGCAACCCGTACGACGGGCTGAGCATCCCCGGCCTCCACGCCGACGCGCTCAGCTGGGCCGCCGAGGCAAAGGAAATGGGCCAGGCTGACCCCGCGACCAAGGGCGGACCCTTGGTCGCGAGTTCAAACCTGACCCATCCGGGGTGAGTGACGGGACTTGAACCCGCGACATCCGCGACCACAACGCGGCGCTCTACCAGCTGAGCTACACCCACCATGCTGCCGCCGACACCGTGGGCGTCCAGGCAACGCCGACCATCGTACCTGCTCCGCGAGGTGGTT
>DATGRS010000148.1:0-3411 GCA_035303365.1 Ornithinicoccus sp. | reverse complement strand
CGACACGCTGATCCTGGAGACCGAGTGGGAGACCCACGAGGGCAGCGTGCGGGTGATCGACGCGATGCCGGTGCGTGACGGTGCCGCCGACGTGGTCCGGATCGTGGAGGGCCTCTCGGGGCGGGTGCCGATGACCAGCGAGGTCAAGCTGCGGTTCGACTACGGCAGCATCGTCCCGTGGGTGACGCACCCCGGCGACCAGCTCTCCGCCATCGCGGGGCCGGACTCGATCTGGCTCGACACGCCAGTGCATCTGTATGGGCACGACCTGACCACGACGGCGGAGTTCGAGGTCTCGGCCGGAGAGCGGATCCCCTTCCTGCTGACGCACCACCCGTCCCACGAGCCGGAGCCAGCGCGCCGCGACGCCGAGCGTGAGCTCGCCCGCACCGAGGCGTTCTGGACCGAGTGGGCCAGCAGGGCCGACTACGACGGCGAGTGGCGCGAGGCGGTGCTGCGCTCACTGATCACCCTCAAGGGTCTGACCTATGCCCCCTCCGGCGGGATCGTTGCAGCCGCCACCACGTCGCTGCCGGAGGAGATCGGCGGCTCCCGCAACTGGGACTACCGCTACTGCTGGCTGCGCGACGCCACCTTCACGCTGCAGGCGCTGATCGGCACCGGTTATCTCGCGGAGGCACGGGCTTGGCGCGACTGGCTGCTGCGGGCCGCTGCGGGCGAACCTTCCGACCTGCAGATCATGTACTCCATCGACGGCACGCGCCGGCTTCCCGAGTACGAGCTGCCCTGGCTGTCCGGCTACGAGGGGTCGGCGCCGGTGCGGATCGGCAACGGGGCCGCGTCCCAGTTCCAGCTGGACGTCTGGGGCGAGGCGCTCGACGGCCTGCACGTCGCCCGCGAGGCCGGGCTGCCGGGGGAGCCGGAGAGCTGGGAGCTGCAGCTCGCCCTGCTCGACTTCCTGGAGGGCAACTGGCGGGAGCCGGACAAGTCCCTGTGGGAGATCCGGGGGCCGGACCGGCAGTTCGTGCACTCCAAGGTGATGGCGTGGGCCGGGATCGACCGGGGCGTTCAGGCCGTGGAGCACTTCGGCCTGGACGCACCGGTGGACCGCTGGCGGATCCTGCGTGAGGAGATCCACGCCGACGTGTTGGCGCGCGGCTTCGACGCGGAGCGCGGCACGTTCACCCAGTACTACGGCTCCGAGAGCCTGGACGCAGCGCTGCTCCTCATCCCCAAGGTCGGCTTCCTGACGTATGACGACCCGCGGGTGGTCGGAACCGTCGACGCCGTGCAGCGCGAGCTGTCCGAGGAGGGTTTCCTACTGCGCTACCGCACCGAGTACGGGGTGGACGGGCTGCCCGGCCACGAGGGTGCCTTCCTGCTCTGCAGCTTCTGGCTGGCCGACGCGCTGCACGGCATCGGCCGTCGCGGCGAGGCGCGCGACCTGTTCGAGCGGCTGCTGGGCCTGCGTAACGACCTCGGGCTGCTGTCCGAGGAGCACGACCCGGTCACCGGGCGGCACCTCGGCAACACACCGCAGGCGTTCAGCCACCTCGGGCTGGTCAACACCGCCCGCCACCTGAGCCAGCGGTAGTCAGGAGCCTCACGTGGAGCCCGTGGTCTATCTCGGAGTAGTCCTGGTCGTCGCCGCCCTGGGTCAGTGGTTCGCCTGGGCGGTCAAGGTCCCGTCGATCCTGGTGCTGCTCATCCTCGGCTTCGTCGGCGGCCTGGTCGTCACCCCGGACGAGGTGCTCGGCCGTGACGTCCTGTTCGCCGGGGTGTCGCTCGCGGTGGGCATCATCCTCTTCGAGGGGAGCTTGTCGCTGCGGCTGGCGGACGTGCGCGACCTGGGGCGACCCGTCATACGCCTGTGCACGGTCACCGTGGTGATCGCCTGGGCGCTGATCACCCTCGCCGGTTGGGCCGTCGGCCTCGACTTCCAGCTCGCCCTGCTCGTCGGCGCGATCCTGGTCGTCACCGGGCCCACCGTCATCAACCCGATCCTGAGACAGCTCCGGCCGACCCGACGGGTCTCATCCCTGCTGCGCTGGGAGGGCATCGTCGTCGACCCGATCGGCGCCGTGCTCGCGGTGCTGGTCTACCAGGCGGTGCTGGTCGGCAACCGGGAGGACGCCTTCGGAACGGCGCTGCTCACGCTGGGCAAGTCCGTCGGGATAGCGGTCGTCCTCAGCCTGGCCCTGGCGGCCCTCCTGACCCAGGTGATGCAACGCCACCTGGTTCCGGACTACCTGCACGGGACGCTCTTCCTGGCGGTAGCGGCCGGTGCCCTGGTGGGTTCCAACATGATCCAACCTGAGAGCGGGCTGCTGACCGTCACCGTGCTCGGCGTCGTGCTCGGCAACGTGCCGGGCCTGCACCTGGAGCATGTCCAGGAGTTCTACGAGCACCTGCAGGTCCTGCTGGTCGGCGTGCTGTTCGTCATCCTCGCCGGGCGGGTGAGCCCCTCGCAGGTGATGAACGTGATGCCCATGGCGCTCCTCTTCGTGCTGCTGCTAATGGTCGTGGTCCGTCCCGTCAGCATCTGGGTCGGTCTGCTGGGCACCGAGACCACCCGGCAGGAGCGCACTCTGCTCTCCGGGATGGCGCCCCGAGGCATCGTCGCTGCAGCGGTGACGAGCATCTTTGCGCTCGAGCTGGAGCACGCTGCGGACGTGGCGGGCGGTAGCCGCAGCCAGGCACTGGAGCAGCTGGCGGAGGAGGCCGAGGCGATGGTGCCAATGGTCTTCGTGACGATCGTCGTGACTGTCTCCGTCTACGGACTGGGTGTCGGCCGACTGGCGGAGCGGCTGGGCCTGGCGACCCCGAACCCGCACGGCGTCGTCTTCGCCGGCGCCCAGGAGTGGGTACGTCAGGCGGCGAAGGCACTCGGAGAGCTCAAGGTGCCCACCATCGTGGTCAGCCAGGACGCCGGTCAGCTCAGCCGCGCCCGGATGGACGGGGTGCGCACCGAGCGGACCAACATCCTGTCGGAGTATGCCGTGTCCCACCTCGACCTGGCCGGCATCGGGACCTTCATCGCGGCCACTCCGGACGACGGCACCAACACGACTGCCAGCGGGGAGTTCATCCACACGCTGGGACGGGCCAACGTCTTCCAGCTGCGGCGCGCGGACAGCGGCAGTGACGAGAAGAAGAAGCAGCCAGAACGGGCCGCGACCTTGGACCGGCTCTCCGCCCGTGCACCATTCCGCCCCTCAGCGACCCATGAGCAGCTCGAGGAGCTGGTGGGTCAGGGGATGACGGTGCGTCGCACGGAGCTCACTGAGGCGTTCACGCTGGACGACTACCTGGCGCGCAACCCGGAAGCCGTGCTGCTGTTCACCCACGACGGCACGCGGGCCTCGGTCATCACCGAGGACTCCACCGTGCCCGAGCAGGGTGTGTCGTTGATCGCCCTCGCGCGCCCCCGCTCGTCCGAGCGCTGAGCCT
>DATGRS010000147.1:0-13770 GCA_035303365.1 Ornithinicoccus sp. | reverse complement strand
ACCAGCCCGATCACCTCGGCGGTGCAGTACTTCCGCGAGGAGTTCGAGCAGGGCATGCACACCCCTGCGTCCGAGCTCTTCCCACCGGAGCGTTCCACGCTGTTCGCGAAGGAGACCCAGCCCGCATGACTGTCAACACCTCACCCGCGGCGGGCGGCAACGCCGTCTCCGCCGGTGACGACGCCCAGGTCCCCGCCGAGCCCGACGTGAAGATGGTCGAGCTGACCATCGACGGCGTCGACGTCAGCGTGCCCGAGGGCACCCTCGTCATCCGGGCCGCCGAGCAGATCGGCGTGCAGATCCCCCGGTTCTGCGACCACCCGCTGCTGGAGCCGGTCGGCGCCTGCCGCCAGTGCATGGTGGAGGTGGCCACGCCGGACCGCGAGGGCAATGTCAAGCCGATGCCCAAGCCACAGACCTCGTGCACGTTGGCCGTGTCCGCGGGAATGCAGGTCAAGACGCAGCACACCTCGCCGGTCGCCGACAAGGCGCAGCACGGGCAGATGGAGTTCCTGCTGATCAACCACCCGCTGGACTGCCCGGTCTGCGACAAGGGCGGCGAGTGCCCGCTGCAGAACCAGGCGATGTCCAACGGCCGACCCACCTCGCGGTTCGAGGACGTCAAGCGCACCTACCCCAAGCCGATCAACATCTCCTCCCAGGTGCTCCTCGACCGCGAGCGCTGCATCCTCTGCGCCCGGTGCACCCGCTTCTCCGACGAGATCGCCGGCGACCCGTTCATCGCGCTCATCGAGCGCGGAGCGCTGCAGCAGGTCGGCATCTACGAGGAGAAGCCCTTCGAGTCCTACTTCTCCGGCAACACCGTCCAGATCTGCCCGGTCGGCGCGCTGACCGGAGCGGCCTACCGCTTCCGTTCCCGGCCGTTCGACCTGGTGTCCACGCCGAGCGTGTGTGAGCACTGCGCCTCCGGCTGCGCGATCCGCACCGACCACCGTCGCGGCGTGGTGCTGCGTCGGATGGCCCTCAACGACCCGGAGGTCAACGAGGAGTGGAACTGCGACAAGGGCCGCTGGGCGTTCCCCTACGCCACGCAGCCCGACCGGTTGCGCGACCCGGTAGTCCGGGGCGCCGACGGGGACTACCACGTGGCGACGTGGGACGAAGCGCTCGCCGCGGCTGCTGACGGCCTGGCGGCTGCGAACGCTGGGGCGGGCGTCGGGGTGCTGGTTGGTGGGCGCAGCACGGTGGAGGACGCCTACGCCTACAGCAAGTTCGCCCGGATGGTGCTGGGCACCAACGACATCGACTTCCGCGCGCGGCCGCACTCGGCAGAGGAGACCAACTTCCTGGCCTCTCACGTGGCCCGGCACACCGACGTCACCTATGCCGACATCGAGGCGGCACCCTCGGTCCTCCTGGTCGGCCTTGAGCCGGAGGACGAGAGCCCGATCCTGTTCCTGCGGCTGCGCAAGGGGTTCCGCAAGAACAAGACCGCGGTCTACTCGCTCGCGCCGTTCGCGACGCGCGGGCTCACCAAGGTGGGCGGCACGCTGATCCCCGCCGCCCCGGGCACCGAGACCGAGATCCTGCAGGCGCTCGCGGCCGACCGCTCAGGTCGCGCCGGAGACGGCAGTGACCCGGTGACCGCCGCGGCTGCGGCGCTCACGGCGGACTCCGTGATCCTGGTGGGTGAGCGCCTGGCCCTCGTCCCCGGCGGGTTGTCGGGTGCCGCCGCGCTGGCCGAGGCCACCGGCGCCAGACTGGCGTGGGTCCCGCGGCGCGCCGGGGAGCGCGGTGCGGTTGAGGTGGGTGCGTTGCCGACGCTGCTGCCCGGTGGCCGTCCCATCACGGACGAGGCGGCTCGCGATGCTGTCGCGGACGCCTGGGGGACCGGCCTGCCGGCCGAGGAGGGCCGCGACACGCAGGGCATCCTGGAGGCCGCTGTGCGCGGCGAGCTCAGTGCGCTGGTGGTGGGTGGTGTCGACCCGGACGACCTGGCCGACCCGATCTTGGCCCGCGAGGCACTGGAGGACACCTTCGTGGTGTCCCTGGAGTTCCGCGAGTCGGTCGTCCACGAGTATGCCGACGTCATCCTGCCGGTCGCCCCCCAGCAGGAGAAGGACGGTGCCTACGCGGACTGGGAGGGGCGGCTGCGCACCTTCGAGAGGGCGCTGTCCTCCAACGCGCTCAGTGACCACGCCGTGCTCGACCTGGTGGCCGCCGAGATGGGCGTCCAGCTGGGCGCCAGGGACATCACCGAGCTGCGTCACGAGCTGACCTCGTTGGGGTCGTGGGACGGCAGGATCGGTCTGCACCGAGTCGCCGCGGCCCAGCCGGCAGGGCCGGCCCAGGGAGAGGCGGTCCTGGCGACCTGGCACCACCTGCTGGACAACGGTTCCCTGCAGGACGGTGAGCCCTTCCTCGCGGGCACCGCGCCCGGTCCGGTCGCCCGCATCTCCGCCGACACCGCGGCAGCCGTCGGTGTCGCCGAGGGTGATGCGCTGACCGTCAGCACGGAACGCGGCTCCATCACCCTGCCGGTCCGGCTGACCGAGATGCCGGACCACGTGGTCTGGCTCCCGACCAACTCGCCCGGGTCGGCGGTGCGCTCCATGCTCGGTGCCGAGGCGGGCTCTATCGTCGGAATCGCACCGGGCGGACTGTCGAGCGACCAGACCCACCACACCGTCACAGGAGGTCAGGCATGAGCGCGCTGGCAGCAGTCAGCGAGCTGGCGGCATACTCTCCGGCCGCGGTCGCGGCCGTGACCGTCCCGATGAGCGACCTGCCGGTCGCCGACTTCAGTGACACGCCGTGGTGGCTGTCGCTGATCAAGGCCGTCGGGATCTTCGTCTACCTGCTGCTCTCGGTCCTGATCGTCATCTGGTTCGAGCGCCGCGTCATCGGCCGCTTGCAGCAACGGCCCGGTCCGAACCGGTTCGGCCCGTTCGGCATCATGCAGACCCTCGCCGACGGCCTCAAGCTGATCATGAAGGAGGACGTCACCCCACGGAACGCCGACAAGGTGATGTTCATCCTGGCCCCGCTGATGGTCGGCTCGCTCGCGTTCGTCTCCTTCGGCATCATCCCGCTGGGCGACGAGGTGAGCATGTTCGGCCACACCACGCCCCTGCAGCTCACCGACACCCCGGTGGCGACACTGCTGGTGCTGGCAGTTGCCGGGGTGGGAGCCTACGGCTTCGTGCTCGCCGGGTGGTCCTCCGGGTCCACCTACCCGCTGCTGGGTGGTCTGCGCTCCACCGCACAGGTGATCTCCTACGAGATCGCGATGGGCCTCTCGCTGGTCGCCGTGTTCCTCTATGCAGGGTCGATGTCGACCAGCCAGATCGTGGCGGCACAGGACCGCTGGTGGTTCGCCTTCCCGCTGTTCTTCTCGTTCGTCGTCTACATCATCACGATGGTCGGTGAGACCAACCGGTTGCCGTTCGACCTGGCCGAGGGCGAGGGCGAGCTCGGCGGTGGCTTCCACACCGAGTACTCCTCGATGAAGTTCGGCATGTTCTTCCTCGGCGAGTACATCAACATGTTCACCGTCTCCGCGCTGGCGACCACACTCTTCCTTGGCGGCTACAACGCCCCGTGGCCGATCGGCGCGATCAACGACGGCATGTTCAACGAGGGCTGGTGGGGTCTGCTCTGGTTCACCCTCAAGCTGTGGGGCTTCATCTTCTTCTATGTCTGGCTGCGCGGCTCGCTGCCCCGGGTGCGCTACGACCAGTTCATGAAACTGGGCTGGAAGGTGCTCATCCCGCTGTCGCTCGTCTGGGTCATCGCGGTGATGCTCATGCGTGCTGCCGACCCGGCCATCGGCTACTTCGGCAGCGGGCGCTGGCCCGTCATCATCACCACGGCGCTGGTCATCGTGAGCGTCGTGGGCGGCATCATGCTGCTGATGAACTACCTGGAGAAGAAGGAGGAGGCCGCACTGGAGGCCCAGCGCCAGCCGGTCGAGGTCGACCCGTTCGCCGGTGGCTTCCCCGTGCCCCCGCTACCCGGCCAGACACTGGTCGAACCCTCTCGTCGGGGCCCGGCCGTCACCCAGGCGCCGCCGGTCAGCAGCACAGCAGGCAGCACCACGTCTGCGGAGTCCTCGAGCGGCACCGCGACGAGCACGGTTGTCGTCGACGACACCGACGACAACACCAACGACAGCACTGCGGAGGACCCCCGTGGCTGAGCGCAAGCACCAGGCCAAGCACTCGGACGCTGCGGCGTCCCACGCCGACAAGGGCGATGAGGTCGCCAAGCTCCCGGCCGCGGAGAAGGAGCCGGCACTGGTCACCCGACCCGACGGCACCAAGGAGAAGCCCAGCTTCATCGAGGAGCTCTTCGCACCCGTCGCCGGCTTCGGCGTCACCTTCGGGACCATGTTCCGCAAGATCTACACCGAGGAGTACCCCGAGAAGCCGAGGGCGACCGCAGCCCGGTTCCACGGCCGACACCAGCTCAACCGCTACCCCGACGGCTTGGAGAAGTGCATCGGGTGCGAGCTGTGCGCGTGGGCCTGCCCGGCTGACGCGATCTATGTCGAGGGCGCCGACAACATCGAGGGTGCCCGCTTCTCACCCGGGGAGCGCTACGGCCGCGTCTACCAGATCAACTACCTGCGCTGCATCTTCTGCGGCATGTGCATCGAGGCGTGCCCCACCCGGGCGCTGACGATGACCAACGAGTACGAGCTGGCCGACAGCGAACGGGCCCCGCTCATCTACGAGAAGCACCAGCTGCTCGCACCGCTGCGCGAGGGTCAGCTGCCGCCGCCCTTCCCGATGGCCGAGGGCGCGAGCGAGCGCGACTACTACCGGGGCAAGGTGCCCGCCGCCACCAAGGCACAGCGCGACTACGTCTTCGCCCGCGACAAGGCGGCCCAGCGGGCGGCGGAGGCCGAGCACGCTAACCCCGAGAACTCCGGAACCGACCACGAGGAGGTGACCCGGTGAGCGGTGGTGAGGCCCTGCTCTTCTGGGTGCTGGGCCCCGCCATGGTGCTGGGGGCCCTCGGGCTGCTGTTCGCCCACAAGGCCGTGCACGCCGCCATCTCGATGGCGGGCGTCATGGTCGGTCTGGGCATCCTGTACATCGCCCAGTACGCCGAGTTCGTCGGCATCATCCAGATCTTCGTCTACTCCGGCGCGGTGATGATGCTGTTCCTCTTCGTCGTCATGACGGTGGGCGTCGACGCGTCCGACTCGCTCATCGAGACGATCCGGGGCCAGCGGATCTGGGGCTGGATCCTCGGTCTGCTGTTCGTCGGCGTCGCCGTATATGCCCTGAGCCGGGTCACCTTCCCCGACGCCGTGGGGCTGGAGGCCGCCCAGAGCGAGGGCAGCGTGTCGGCCCTGGCGCGCGAGATCTTCAGCCGCCAGGTGTTCAGTTTCGAGGTGCTCGGTTCGCTGCTGGTGATCGCGGTCATGGGCGCCATGGTGCTGGCGCACCACGAGCGCCTCACGCCCCGCCTGACCCAGCGGGAGAGCGCGGAGCGGCGAATCCGCTCCAACGAGTGGCTGGCCGGCAAGCCGGCACCTGGCGTGTATGCCCGGCACAACGCCGCGGACACCCCCGCCCTGCTGCCCGACGGCACACCGGCCGACATCTCGGTGCCTCGCGTCCTGGTCGCTCGCGGCCAGGTCCACGAGCCCTATCGCGGCGCGGACCCCACCTCCGAACCCGGCGAGATCGAGGAGGCCGATGTGCCGCCTCCCGCTGACATTCCGGGCGGAGAGGGGCAGCGCTGATGGACCTCTCGGCATACATCTATCTGTCCATGATCCTGTTCACCATCGGCTCGCTCGTGGTGCTGCTTCGCCGGAACACGATCATCGTGTTCATGGGCGTGGAGCTGATGCTCAATGCCTGCAACCTGGCGCTGATCACCTTCTCCCGGATGCACGGGAACCTCGACGCACAGGTCTACGCCCTGTTTGTCATGGTTGTCGCTGCCGCCGAGGTGGTCGTCGGACTGGCCATCATCATGTCCATCTATCGGGCGCGCCGCTCGGCCTCGGTCGACGACGCCAACCTGCTGAAGCTGTAAGGAGCGAGCTGCGTGTCTGTGCTAGAGACATCGGTAGGCCTCGCGCTCGCCGACCCCAGTGCGGTCCGGGCTGTAGAGGCCACGGGCACCTCGGCCCTTGCCTGGCTGCTGATCGCACTGCCCCTCGTCGGGGCCGGTCTGCTGCTGCTCGGCGGACGAGCCACCGACAAGTTCGGTCCCCTGCTGGCCACCCTGCTCTCCTGGGGCAGCTTCGTGGTGGGCGCCCTCATCGTCCTGCAGCTGAGCGGGCTGGGCGCGGACGAGCGCTCCATGTCCGTCCAACTGTGGGACTGGGTGTCCGCCGGCAACCTGTCCGTCCACGCCGGGCTCCTCATCGACCCCTTGTCGATGGCCTTCGTCCTGCTGATCACCTTCGTCGGGTCGCTGATCCACGTGTACTCCCTGGGATACATGGAGCACGACCCGGACAAGCGGCGGTTCTTCGCCTACCTGAACCTCTTCGTCGCGGCCATGCTGGTGCTGGTACTGGCAGACTCCTACCTGCTGCTCTTCGTGGGCTGGGAGGGTGTCGGTCTGGCCTCCTACCTGCTGATCGGCTTCTGGAACACCAACCCGGCCTACGCCAGCGCCGCGAACAAGGCGTTCGTCGTCAACCGCATCGGTGACTTCGCGCTCATCATCGGCATGGCCTACATGCTGGCCACGTTCGGCGCGATGGACTTCGCGACCGTGCACGCCAACACCGGCTCCGCGAGCACGACCACGCTGACGAACATCGGGCTGCTCCTGCTGCTGGCGGCCTGCGGCAAGTCCGCGCAGTTCCCGCTGCAGAGCTGGCTCGGTGACGCGATGGCCGGTCCCACGCCGGTCTCGGCGCTGATCCACGCCGCGACCATGGTGACCGCCGGTGTCTATCTGGTGGTCCGCAGCCAGGCGATCTACGACCTGACACCTGACGCGCGGCTCGCGGTAGCCATCGTGGGTGGCATCACGCTGCTCTACGGTGCGATCGTCGGCTGCGCCAAGGATGACATCAAGAAGGCCCTCGCCGCCTCCACCATGAGCCAGATCGGTTACATGATGCTGGCTGCGGGCCTCGGCCCGATCGGCTACGCATTCGCCATCTTCCACCTGCTCACGCACGGCTTCTTCAAGGCCGGCATGTTCCTGGGCGCCGGCTCCGTGATGCACGGCATGGCCGACCGTGTCGACATGCGCCGCTTCGGCGGTCTGTCCCGGGTCATGAAGATCACCTGGCTCACGTTCATGGCCGGCTGGCTGGCGATCCTGGGCGTGCCGCCGTTCGCCGGTTTCTACTCGAAGGACAAGATCATCGAGTCCGCCTTCGTCGACCAGGGCAACGGGGTCTGGCAGGCGTGGGTGTTCGGCCTGGTGGCGCTGATCGGCGCGGGCATCACGGCGTTCTACATGTCGCGCCTGTTCTTCATGACATTCCACGGCAAGGCCCGCTGGGAGGACGACGTGCACCCGCACGAGTCGCCGTTGACGATGACCGTGCCGATGATGGTCCTGGCGGTCGGCTCGATCGCGCTGGGCTTCGTGCTGAGCTGGAACAACACCTTCGCCTCCTGGCTGGAGCCGGTGACGGGGCACGTGGAGCACGATGAGCCGGTGCTGTCCGTGCCGGTCATCGTCGTGCTGACTCTGGTGCTCGTGGCGATCGGCGCCGGCTACGCGTGGCTGCGCTACGGCCGGGACGAGGTCCCGGTGGTGGCTCCCGCCGGGTCGTTCGCCACCCGCGCGGCCCGCAAGGATCTCTTCCAGGACGAGTTCAACGAGAACTTCCTGCGCCGTCCGGGTGCGGCTGTGGTGGCCGGCCTTGAGGTCGCGGACCACGACGTCATCGACGGCGGCATGGTGGGCGGCACCAGCCGCGGCCTGGCCGGCGCCGCGAACGTCGTGCGACGGGCCCAGAACGGCTTCGTCCGCTCGTATGCCCTGACGATGCTGGCCGGCATCGTTGCCATCCTCGGTACTGTGTGGGTGATTCAGTGATGACCGACGTGCCCTGGTTGACGATCCTGCTGGCGGTGCCGGCAGTCGGTGCCCTCGCACTGGTGCTGATGCCGCGCGGCTTTGCCAAGGCGCGCGAGTTCGCACTCGGCGTCTCGCTCCTGACCCTCGTGGTGGCTGTCCTGGCCGCGCTGCAGTTCTCGGTCGGCAGCGGCGGGGACCTGCAGCTGGTCGAGGAGTACTCGTGGATCCCGCAGTTCGGGGTGAGCTTCGCGCTGGGGATCGACGGCATCGCGCTGTCCATGATCCTGCTCAGTGTGATCCTCGTGCCCGTCTGCCTAGTCGCCGCCTGGGACGACGTGCCCAACGACGGGAGTCGCCGGCAGCAGGGCTACGTGGCCTGGATGCTGCTCCTCGAGGCCATGATGATCGGTGTCTTCGCCGCCACCGACGTCTTCCTCTTCTACGTCTTCTTCGAGGCCATGCTCGTGCCGGTCTACTTCCTGATCGGCCAGTACGGCGGCCCCGACCGAGCCCGTGCAGCCACCAAGTTCCTGCTGTACTCCCTGCTCGGCGGTCTGATCATGCTGGTCGCCGTCATCGCGCTCTACACCGTGGGGCCTGGCGGCACCGACGGGTTCCTGCTCGCCAACCTCACCGGGCTCGAGATCGGCGGGGTGACCGAGAAGCTGCTCTTCCTTGGCTTCTTCATCGCCTTCGCGATCAAGGCGCCGATGTTCCCGGTGCACACGTGGCTGCCGCACGCGGCCTCGGAGGCGCGACCGGCGACCGCCGTGCTGCTCGTCGGCGTGCTCGACAAGGTCGGCACGTTCGGGATGTTGCGCTTCTGTCTGCAGATGTTCCCCGAGGCGAGCCGCTGGGCGACCCCCGTGGTCATCACCCTGGCGGTGATCTCGATCCTCTACGGTGCCGCGCTCGCCATCGGGCAGAAGGACATGATGCGGTTGATCGCCTTCACCTCGATCAGCCACTTCGGCTTCATCGTGCTGGGCATCTTCGCGATGACCACCGTGAGCCAGACCGGCTCCACCCTCTACATGGTCAACCACGGCTTCACGACCGCGGCGCTGTTCCTCATCGCGGGCATGCTCGTGGCCCGGCGCGGCTCCCGTGCCATTGCCGACTACGGAGGCTGGCAGCGCGTCACGCCGGTGATCATGGGGACGCTGCTGCTCTCCGGGCTCTCCGGCCTGGCGCTGCCGGGGCTGAACGCGTTCGTCTCGGAGTTCCTGGTGATCGTGGGAACCTTCCAGCGTTACCCGATCGCCGCGGTCCTGGGCGCGACGGGCGTGATCCTGGCCGCGCTCTACATCCTGCTCTGGTACCAGAAGATGGCAACCGGACCGAAGCCCGAGGGTCTCGCGTCAGCGACCCACGACATGACGATGCGTGAGAAGTTCGTCGTCGCCCCGCTCATCGCGGCCTTCCTGGTGCTCGGGTTCTATCCCAAGCCCGTTATCGACCTGTTGGAGCCTGCGGTGACCACCACCTTGCAGCACGTCGGCATCAGCGACCCGGCGCCCACCGTCACTGCAGAGGGGAATGAGGGCTGATGTTCGACGTCCCGGATATCGACTACCTGGCGATCCTGCCGCTCATCATCGTCTTCGCCGGCGGCCTCGTGGGCTGTCTGCTCGAGGGCTTCCTCAAGCGTGGACAGCGGGTCGCGGCTCAGACCTGGCTGAGTGTGGCCACCCTGGTGGTGGCGCTGGTGGCCCTGATCTGGGTGTCGCGAGACCACCAGGGGATCACCGCCGCCGGTTCGGTCACCATCGACGGACCAACGCTGATGATCCAGGGGCTGATCCTGTCCCTGTCGATCATCGGCCTCCTGGCGATGAGCGAGCGGCTCGGAGGGTCCACCCCAGACGCCTTCACCCAGGCCGGGGTGTCCGTCCCCGGCTCTGTCGAGGAGCGGGAGGCGGTGCGGCTCGGCGGCACCACCACCGAGATCTACCCGCTGACCCTCCTGTCGGTCGGCGGCATGATGCTGTTCCCCGCGGCCAACGACCTGATCCTGATGTTCATCGCACTCGAGATCCTCTCGCTGCCGCTCTACATCCTCTCCGGCCTGGCCAGGCGGCGCCGTCTGCTGTCGCAGGAGGCCTCGCTGAAGTACTTCCTGCTGGGGGCGTTCTCCTCAGCGTTCTTCCTGTTCGGTGCGGTGCTGCTCTACGGCTACGCCGGCTCGATGCGGCTGGACGCCATCGCGGACGCCATCGGGACCGAGACCGGCATGGACGGGCTTCTCGTCCCGGGCATGCTGCTCGTCGCGACAGGCCTGCTGTTCAAGGTCGGTGCGGTGCCGTTCCACAGCTGGGTCCCGGACGTGTACCAGGGGGCACCCACCCCGGTGACCGGATTCATGGCCGCCTGCACCAAGGTGGCCGCCTTCGGTGCGATGCTCCGTCTGTTCTACGTGGGGCTCGAGGCGGCCCGTCTGGACTGGCAGCCGGTCCTGGCTGCTATCGCGGCGCTGACCATGATTGTCGGAGCGGTCCTGTCGATCGTGCAGACCGACATCAAGCGGATCCTGGCCTACTCCTCCATCGCGCACGCCGGCTTCGTGCTGACCGGTCTCATCGCACTGGAGCAGGTTGGTGCCTCGAGCACGATGTTCTACCTGGCCGCCTACGGCTTCATGACCATCCCCGCCTTCGCGCTGGTCGCGCTCGTGCGTTCGGCGGGCAGCGAGGCCACCCACCTGAGCCAGTGGGCGGGTCTGGGCAAGCGTGCGCCCTGGCTGGCTGCGGCCTTCTCGTTCCTGCTGCTCGCCTTCGCGGGGATCCCGCTGACCTCCGGCTTCACCGGGAAGTTCGCCGTGTTCGCGGCAGCGGTCGCCAACGACTACGCCTGGCTTGCGGTGATCGGTGTGCTGGCCAGCGCGGTCACGGCCTACATCTACTTCAAGCTCATCGTGACGCTGTACTTCGGTGACACCCGCAACGACACCATCGTGGTCTCGCCCTCGGCGCTCACCACGTTCGCGGTGGTCACCGGTGTGCTCGTGACGCTGGGCCTGGGCATCGCTCCCGCACCGGTGCTGGACCTCGCGGCGAACGCTGCGCAGTTCCTGCGGTGACCGAGCAGGAGGTGGGCATCGAGCTGGTGCCCGGGATCGACCGGGAGCTGAACGACCGCCTGCTGGCTGGCCTCGCGGCGGTGCAGCAGCGGCTCAACGAGGTCGTCGACCACGACGACGACTTCATCGCCGGCGCGGCACGCTACCTCAGCGACGCGGGCGGCAAGCGGTTCCGGCCGCTGCTGACCCTGCTCACCGCCGAGGTGGCCCGGACGCCGGGGGACACCGAGCCTGCCTCTCCATCGGTCGTGGATGCCGCGGTCGGCGTCGAGCTGACCCACCTGGCCTCGCTCTACCACGACGACGTGATGGATGAGGCGGAGCTTCGCCGGGGCGTGCCGAGCGCAAACGTCGTCTACGACAACGCGACATCGATCCTGGTGGGTGACCTGCTCTTCGGCACCGCGTCCAAGATCATCTCCGGACTCGGGGCGGAGGCCGTGGGCATCCAGGCTGACACGTTCGTCCGGCTCTGCAGCGGACAGATCCGGGATGACCGGCGCGTGCCTGAGGGCGTGGACCCGGTGGAGCACTACCTCGGAGTGCTCGCGGACAAGACGGGTTCCCTGATCGCCACGGCGGCGCGCTACGGCGCGATGTTCTCCGGCAGCAACCCCGAGACGGTCCTGCTCCTCACTGAGTACGGCGAGAAGATCGGTGTCGTCTTCCAGCTGGCCGATGACCTGCTCGACATCTCCTCGGAGCTGGAGGAGTCCGGCAAGACGCCGGGCACCGACCTGCGGGAGGGCAAGGCCACACTCCCCGTGCTGATCGCGCGCGGCTCCACGGACCCGTCGGACGATCGGCTCAAGCAGCTGCTCGCCGGTCCGGTCGAGGACGACGACGAGCTGCACGAGGCGCTGACCCTGCTGCGGGCCCACCCCGCCATGGATGCCGCTCGTGCGCACACCCTGCGGGTCGCGGACCAGGCGCGCGCAACGTTGGACCCGTTGGATGATGGACCAGCAGTACGCGCGCTGCGTGCCCTCGTCGACGGCGTCGCGCAGCGTTCTGCCTAGCCGACCTCTGGAGCTGTCCACGTGACCTCTCGTCGTACCCGCACTGCGCTCGCGGGCACCTGGGCCATCCTCCCGTTCGCCCTGCTGCTCCTCGCTGTGTCCGTATGGCCACCGCCGGACCGGGTGCCGACGCACTGGACGGGCGACCTGCCGGACGGTTTCAGTAGTGGCGGTGGGCTGTTCACCGCCTGCCTGTCGGTCGCCGGGTTCTGTGCGGCAGTTTCCGCCCTGGTGGTCCTGCTCGGGTTCCTCGCCCCCGCGCAGTGGGCACGCGCCGTGCTCGCGCTGCTGGCCGCGCTCGGCGCAGGCGCGGCAGCGGTCTACGGCACATCCGTGGTCGGGACCCGGCTGGCCGGCGCCCCGGAGCAGGTGCATGTGGTGTGGGCCCTGTTGCCGGTGCCGATAGCGCTGGGGTGGGGCACCGTCGCGTGGTGGCTGGCTCGACCGGGTCCGGTGGACCGGGAGGCCGTTCGCGAGCTGGTGCCGGAGAGGTCGCGGGTCGTTCCCCAGACCGGTGTCCCAGTCACCCCCTGGGCAACCCGGACCCGCTCTGCGGTACTGCTCACCACCGCGATGTTCGTGCTGGTGGTGGTGGGCCTCAGCGCGGTCCTGCTCTGGGCACTGACCTCCACCGGCGCCGTCGTCGTCGGAGTCACGGCTGTCGCGGCCGGCGCCTACACCGCTGCCTGGGGCAACGTCGAGGTGCGGGTTGATGCTGCAGGTCTGACGATCCGCTCGCTCCTGGCGCCCCTCACCCTCCTGAGAGTGCCGGCTGACCAGGTGGTCGGTGTGAGACCGCCGACCTGGACCCGATGAAGTGGGGTGGCATCGGCCTGCGCTGGCTGCCCGACCGCACGGCATACATCGTCCGTGGTGGACCTGGGATCGTGGTCCACCGGGCGAGTGGCCGCAGGTTTGCCGTGGAGGTCACCGAGGGACAGGAGGTGGCGGAGGTGGGGACCCGTGCGCTGCTCCTGTCTGCTGCCCGCGCAGCGGCGGGCGGCTCGTCAGCCTGACCGACCTCCACCTCACCACCGAAGACCGTGCAGAGCCAGCTCCGCCTCGGTCTCCATCCGCTCCAAGGAGCTCAGGCGGGAGTGCCGGGGCGGCTCCAGCCCGAGGGCGTTGCAGCACTCACGCAGGGTGTCGTCATACGCCAGCTGGATCACCCGCATCCGGTGCGCCCGGGCCGGCAGGTGGGAGCGCTCGACTGCGTCGTACTGCGTCTCGAGCCGGCGCAGCGTGGCGACCAGCTGTTGCAGGCTTCGCCTGGTCGGCCGCGGAGGGGCTCCGGGTCGGGGACCGTGGTTGTGGTTCACCCACCACTGGACGGCGCGGGCACCACCGACGAAGGCGGCCGCCGGCGCCACGCACAGCGCCAGATAACTCAGAGCCTGACCCATCACGGCCTCCTGCTGCCCGGCCGGGCGGCGCACCGACCGCTCCCTCCATTGTGCTCCCAGGGCAGATCCGGTGTCGAGCAGTATGGCCCCGGGTCCAGCCTCCGCGCCGTGAGGCGGTAGGTCTCCTGCTCAGATGGCGGCGCCCTCCGCGGCGCGAGCCAGTCGGCGGGCGCGTCCGGCCGTGACGACCGAGTCCACGGTCAGGACGGCCAGGGCCAGCCACACCAACCCGAAGCCGACCCAGCGCGAGACAGGAAGCACCTCGCCGAGGACGAGCACGCCGGCGAGCAGCTGC
>DATGRS010000146.1:0-8666 GCA_035303365.1 Ornithinicoccus sp. | reverse complement strand
GACAACCGTGCGGACGTCTCCGAGCTGGTGCACTTCGCCTGCACCTCCGAGGACATCAACAACCTCTCCTACGCGCTCATGGTTCAAGGCGCCGTCCGACAGGTGTGGCTCCCCCGCGCGACCCAGCTGGTCGAGCAGGTGAGCGGGATGGCTCGCGAGCTGGCCGACATACCCCTGCTGGCGCACACGCACGGCCAGCCGGCCACGCCCACCACGACGGGCAAGGAGCTGGCGGTGCTGGCGTTCCGCCTGACCCGGCAGCTCAGCCGCATCGCCGGAGCGGAGTATCTGGGCAAGCTCAACGGCGCGACCGGCACCTACGGCGCGCACCTGGCCGCGGTGCCCGGCGCCGACTGGCAGCAGGTCAGCCACGACTTCGTGACCGGGCTCGGCCTCACCTGGAACCCGCTGACCACACAGATCGAGAGCCACGACTGGCAGGCCGAGGTCTATGCCGACCTCGCACGGTTCAACCGGGTGCTGCACAACCTGTGCACGGACGTGTGGTCCTACATCTCCCTCGGCTACTTCGCGCAGGTTCGCGGGCAGGGCACGGTCGGCTCATCGACGATGCCGCACAAGGTCAACCCGATCCGCTTCGAGAACGCCGAGGCCAACCTCGAGGTCTCCAACGCCCTGCTCGACGTGCTCGCCTCCACCCTGGTGACCAGCCGGCTGCAGCGTGACCTGACCGACTCCTCGATGCAGCGCAACATCGGCACCGCGCTCGGCCACTCCCTGCTCGCCCTGGACAACGTCTCCCGCGGGCTGGCAGGTCTCGATGCCGCGCCGGAGCGGATGGCTGCCGACCTGGACGCCAACTGGGAGGTGCTGGCCGAGCCGATCCAGTCGGCGATGCGCGCGCTGGCGGCCGCCGGGCACCCCGGCATGGACAACCCCTACGAGCGGCTCAAGGAGCTCACCCGCGGCCGGCGGATCGGGCA
Organism: Ornithinicoccus sp.; assembly: GCA_035303365.1. Classification (GTDB taxonomy): domain Bacteria; phylum Actinomycetota; class Actinomycetes; order Actinomycetales; family Dermatophilaceae; genus Ornithinicoccus. Next base: position 7,722 of record DATGRS010000146.1, on the reverse strand, counting down.
GGCCGAGCTGGTCGAGTTCGTCAAGGGGCTGGGGCTGCCGGCCGAGGTCGAGGAGCGCCTGGCAGCCATGACCCCGTCGACGTATGTCGGGATCGCACCCGATCTGGTCGCGCACCTGGACGCGGGGCGGGACTGACCGCTGGTCTGGTCGCTGGGCCGGGGCTGACCGATGGTCTGGTCGCTGGGCCGGGGCTGACCGACCAACCGTTCCGCGTCCGGCGGGAGCACGTCGTCTGAGAGCGCAAAGTTCGTCTTATGGCGCGTTCTAGCGTGCTCTCAGACCGATTTTGCGCTGCAAGACGTGGATCGCGCTCGGAGACGCGCCTACGCTGGAGCCCGTGGGCACCGGAGTGCGGGACTGACCATGGCTTCGTGGGACGACGTGTGCGCGATCGCGGCCGAGCTGCCCGAGACCTCGGAGGGCCTCGGGTGGGGGCGGCCGGCGGTCCTGGTGCGGGACAAGTGGTTCGCCTTGCAGCGGGAGCAGCGGCCCGACGCCGTCGATGAGCACGGTGAACGCATCGCAGGCCTGCTCGTCCTCTATGTCGAGGACCTCGAGACCAAGGACACTCTGGCCGCCGACGACTCGGGCTACTTCATGACGACACCGCACTTCGCGAACTCCCGGATGATCCTGGTGCACCTGGCTGACATACCTGTCGACGAACTGCGCGAGGTGATGATCGAGTCCTGGCTGGTGCGGGCGCCGAAGCGGGTGGCGAAGGCCTACCTCGCCGGCCTTGGCGGGAAGCCGGACCTCGAAGGCCCTGCGCCCCGGTTGTGAGCCACATGGGACGCTTAGGCCGAGCAGACTTCACGAGGAGGACCCATGTCAGGCACGAGCCACCGCATCGCCGTCATCGCCGGTGACGGAATCGGCACCGAGGTGATGCCCGAGGGCATCAAGGTGCTGCGCCGCGTTGCGGACACCTTCGACATCGGGCTGGAGTTCGAGGAGTTCGACTGGTCCTGCGCCGACTACTACCAGCGCACGGGAGCGATGCTTCCCGAGGACTGGAAGGCCACGCTGTCGGGCTTCGACGCGATCTACTACGGCGCCGTCGGCTGGCCCGACGTCGTCCCCGACCACATCTCCCTGTGGGGCAGCCTGCTGCAGTTCCGTCGCGAGTTCGACCAGTTCGTCAACCTGCGGCCGGTGAAGTTGATGCCCGGGGTCCGCTCACCGCTGGCCGATAAGAAGCCCGGGGACATCGACATGATGATCGTTCGGGAGAACACCGAGGGTGAGTACTCCAGCGTCGGCGGGCACATGTTCCCCGGCACCGAGCGGGAGGTGGTCATCCAGGAGACGGTGATGACCCGCACCGGCGTCGACCGGGTGCTGCGCTATGCCTTCGACCTGGCCCAGACCCGGCCCCGCAAGAAGCTCACCTCGGCGACCAAGAGCAACGGGATCGCCATCACCATGCCGTTCTGGGACCAGCGGGTGAAGGCTGTCCACGAGGACTATCCGGAGATCGAGGTGGACAGCTATCACATCGACATCCTGACCGCCCGGTTCGTGCTCAGCCCCGAGCGCTTCGACGTGGTCGTGGCCAGCAACCTGTTCGGCGACATCCTCTCCGACCTGGGTCCGGCCTGCACGGGCACCATCGGGATCGCCCCGAGTGCCAACATCAACCCGACCCGCGAGCACCCCAGCCTGTTCGAGCCCGTCCACGGGTCGGCCCCGGACATCGCCGGTCAGGGCATCGCCAACCCGGTCGGGCAGATCTGGTGCGGCGCGATGATGCTCGACCACCTCGGCGAGAGCGAGGCGGCCGCCGCGACAGTGCGGGCTGTTGAGACCGGGCTGGCGCAGGCGACGGCAGCTGGCACCGCGACGCCCGACCTGGGCGGCACCGGCACCACGACGTCCTTCGGTGACCTCATCGCCGCTCTGGTCACCTCGGACTGACCTCCGGCGGAGTGTCAGGAAGGCCGCCGACCCGAGCCGCGTCACAGCATCAATCATCCGCAGATCCGGCATCGTGGCTCCACCGGACACCTGAGGCCGGCCGGGCAGCCCGGTCACTTCCGCCGGACCAGTGCCCGCAGCGAGATGGCCAGCCCGGCCAGGCACCACGCCGAGAGCACCAGCAGGTCCCGCCCGGTCGCGGTGAAGGTGTCCGAGGCGAGCCCGGCCCGCACCAGGTCAGCGCCTGGTCGCGCGGGCAGCCAGTCGTGCACGGCCTGGAACCACTGCGGCAGCTGCTCGAGCGGGAAGGTGATCGGGGAGAACAGCAGCACGAAGAAGACGAGGACCTGGGAGACCAGCTGGGCGAGCAGGGGCGGCAGGGACACCGCGATCGCATAACCCACCGCAGTGGCGGTCACCGTGACCAGCACGGTGGCGCTGATCAGCACGGGCCAGTCGAGGGACAGGCTGATGTCATAGCGCCAGATCGCCACCAGCACCGAGACGGCGACGCTCGGGAGGGCGACGATCACCCACACTGTGAGGTCCGCGGCGAGCAGCAGCGGGCGCCACACCGGCATGGACCGCATGTAGTGGAAGGTCCCGTCGGTCCGGGCCCGGGAGACCCCCTGCGGCACCATCACGAGCCCGAGGGTGAGCAGCAGCACGGTGGGAGCGCCGGTGGACAGGAACAGGGCCGTCCCCGGGTCGATGTCGGGGATCAGGAAGCCGAACCCCACGATGATCCCGGCCGCCAACAGCGCCTGGACCACGATGATCAGCGGGAGCATCGCCCCGATCTGGGAGAGGGTCCAGCGCAGCAGCGTGACGTATGTCGTGAGCGCACCGGCCGCGCTCGGGGCGGGCAGGGTCGTGGGTCGGGTCGGCGCTGGGCCCGGTGGGGTGGTCAGTGTCTGCTCAGACATGGGCGGTCTCCTCGTCGGGTCGCTCGGTGCGTGCGTGGGGGTCGGACTCATCCGGCTGACTGTCAGGACTGCTCTCCCCTGCCGGTGGGCTCCCCGTGAGGGCGAGGTAGGTGTCCTCGAGGGTCACCGGCCCGAGAGCGAAGCCGTCGATGTGCTCCTGCTCCCGCAGCGTGGTCGCCCACGTCACCGCCGCAGCCGCCTGGTCCGTCGGCACAGTGAGCAGCACCCGGCGCCCCGCACGGACGTGCCGCCTGACCCTCACCGAGGCGGGCGCCTCGTCGGTGGTCGGGTCGTGGCCATCCGGCTGCAGCTGCAGGTCCAACCGCAGGTCGCGGTCCTGCGTGCCGCGCAGCCGGGCCGGCGGCCCGGAGGCCACGACCCGACCGTGGTGCAGCACCACGAGATCGTCGACGACCCGCTCGGCCTCGGCCACGTTGTGGGTGACGACCAGCACGCCGGAACCCTCGTCACCGCGACGTCGCACCGCCTCCCAGAGCAGACGCCGACGGGAGGCGTCGATGTCATTGGTCGGCTCATCGAGCACGAGCAACGGCATCGGTGCCGCGACCGCCATGGCGAAGGAGGTGAGGCGTCTGATGCCTCCGGAAAGGCCGCCACCATCCGGCAGCGCCCGCCGGTCCAACCACGGCCCGAGATCGAGCTCCTCGGCCAGGCCGGTGGCGGCGGCACGGGCGTCGCGGGCCGACAGACCACGGATCCGGCCCGCGAGCTCGATGCCCTGACGTGGCGTGAGACCGTCGATCGGCGCCTGCGCCTGGGGCTGCAGGGCGATGTGCCGCCTGGCTGCCGCGGGGTCGGCCACCGCATCGGCCTCCCCGACCCGGATCGTGCCTGCGTCGGGCCGCAGCAGGCCCACCAGCTGGGAGACGAGGGTCGTCTTGCCTGCGCCGTTGTGTCCCAGGAGGCCGACGACGTCACCGGCCCGCACCTGCAAGGACACCTCGTTGTTGGCCACCACGCTGCCGAACGACCGCGTCAGACCCACCACCTCAAGGATTACGTCGGGCATCGGGTCCTCCAGTCAAATACTATTGGTATCGGAATACCGACGGTATCTGCGTACTATCGGTATGTCAACGGGTTACTCTGTCCGGATGGCACCGGCACCGCGCTCTCGGCAGGACCAGCAGCAGGAGACCCGTGACACCCTCGTGGCCGCAGCCCGTGCCGTCTTCGCCGAGACCGGATATCACGCGGCCAGCCTGGAGGCCATCGCCCGCCAGGCGGGCTACTCCAAGGGCGCGGTCTACTCAAACTTCGCCGGCAAGGCCGACCTGTTCCTCGCGGTGATGGACGCCAACATGGAGGCCGCCGACATCGCCGGCGGCTGGGACCTGCCGGCACCGAACGCGGAGGAAGCAGCGGACTGCGAGCCCGTCCCGGAACAGTTCGACGCGATGATCGAGGGGATGTCGCTGGCGACCCTGGAGTTCGTCGCCGCAGCGGCCAGGGACCCCAGGTTGCGCCCCCAGATGGCCGAGCGCATGGCCGCCCTCACCGAGCGCTACGCCACCGCGGCAACGCGTGCACAGACCGGGGTGGACGACCCGCTGACCTCGTCCGAGCGTGGCGCGCTCCTGGCCGCCCTCGACCAGGGGACCGCCCTGCTCATGCTCGGTGGCAGCAAGGCGATCGACCAACGCGTCCTCCGCACCGGCCTGCACCGGTTGCTGGTGCCGGGCGCCACCGAGGAGCGGCGCGAGGGCCACCGCGGGCCACCTGCCCTGCACGACGACACGGTTCGACAACGGCTCGCTGCGTCCGCCCGCGCCGACGGCTGGAAGCCCGGACCAGCGACGTGAGGTCCGTCGTTCGCGCCGACGAGCTGGCTGGTCTCAGCTGTGCGGCCGCCCGGCGGAGACAACCTGACCACCGTTCTCCCCAGCGCCCGGCCCCAGCTCGATCACCCAGTCAGCGGTCGCCAGCGCGGCCGGGTCATGTTCGACCACCACGACCGTGTGCCCAGCGTCGACCAGCGCGTGCAACGTCGCCAGGAGCCGGTGCACGTCGGCAGGGTGCAGGCCGGACGTCGGCTCGTCCATGAGGTAGAGCGTCGCCGACCGCCGTTCCTTCTGCAGCTCGGTGGCCAGCTTGATGCGCTGCGCCTCCCCGCCGGACAGCTCGGTCGCGGGCTGCCCCAGCGTGAGATATCCGAGTCCCAGCCTCTCCAGCGCGGCGAGCGCCCGCCGCACGGCCGGCTCGTCGGCGAAGACCGGCAGCGCCTTGGCGACCGTCAGCGCCAGGACATCGGCGATCGTCCGCCCTTGCCAGGTGACCTCCAGCGTCTCGGGGTTGTAGCGCGCACCACCGCACGTGGGGCACGTCGAGTAGGTCCCGGGCAGGAACAGCAGCTCGACCGAGACCGCGCCCTCCCCCTGGCAGGTCTCGCACCGCCCAGCGCTGGTGTTGAAACTGAAGCGCCCCGCGGTGAAGCCCCGCTCCCGTGCCGCCGGCGTCCGCGCGAAGATCTTGCGCACGTGGTCGAACAGCCCGGTGTAGGTCGCCAGGTTCGACCGCGGCGTCCGCCCGATCGGCTGCTGGGTGATCCGCACCAGCCGCGTCGGTTGGCCGGTCCCGGTCGCGCGGGCCTGCGCCGCCCCCGTCCCACGCCCCTGTGCCGCGCCCGTCCTGCCACGCGGCGCGTCGGCATACTCCTCATCGCCCCCCTCGACCTGCTCCTCCACCGTGGCGAGCCGGTCACCGACGGCCTCGAGTATGCCGTGGAGCAGGCTGGTCTTCCCCGACCCGGAGACACCGGTCACCACCGTGAAGGCACCCAGCGGCAGCTCGACCGCGACCTCGTGCAGGTTGTGCCGCTCGATGCCGGTGACCGTGAGTCGACCGGAGGGCTCGCGGGCCGCGCCGTCGCGGATCTCGTCCACGTGGACGGGGTCGTGGAGGTAGCGAGCGGTGACCGAGTCGGCGACCGCGGCGAGCCCGTCGAGCGGGCCGGAGTAGAGCACCTCGCCGCCCTGAGAGCCCGCACCCGGGCCCACGTCGACGACCCAGTCGCAGGCGTTGACGACGGCCATGTCGTGCTCGACCACCAGCACCGAGTTGCCCGCCTCGACCAGGCCGCGCAGCACCGCGAGCAGCGGCTCGACGTCCCGGGGGTGCAGCCCGGCGGAGGGCTCGTCGAGGACGTACACCACGCCATACAGCCCGGACCGCAAGGCCGTCGCGAGCCGCAGCCGCTGCAGCTCGCCGGTGGAGACCGACGGTGTGGGCCTGGCCAGGTCAAGGTGGCCCAACCCGAGGGTCAGCAGCACATCCAGGCGGGAGACGAGGTCGGTCAGCAGCAGCCGCTCGGCCGCCTCCCCTGCGCTGCCGCCCTCGGCGGGCAGCACCTCGAGCCTGCCCCGCAAGGTGGGCAGCAGGTCGCTGAGGGGCAGGTGCTGCGCCGCGTCGATCGCCAGGCCCTGCCAGGTCACAAGGAGGGCTTCGGGGCTGAGCCGGCGGCCGTCGCAGACCGGGCATGGTGAGGTCTCCACGAACCGCAGGGCGCGCTGCCGCTGGGTGGCGCTCCTGGTCTCGCTCAGCGTGCGTAGGACGTAGCGCGCCGCGCTGGAGTAGGTGCCCTGGTAGGGCCGGTGGATCCGGTCGGCGTCCCGGGTGGGGACGACCGTCACGACCGGCTGCTCGTCGGTGAACAGGATCCAGTCGCGGGACTCCTGCGGCAGATCGCGCCAGGGCGTGTCGATGTCGTGCCCGAGGGTGGCGACGATGTCGCGGTAGTTCTTGCCGAGCCAGGCCCCGGGCCAGGCGGCGATCGCGCCCTGCGCGATGGACAGGGACGGGTCAGGCACCATCGAGGCCTCGGTCGGTCGGTGCACCACGCCCAGCCCGGAGCACTCGGGGCAGGCACCGACGGCGGTGTTGGGCGAGAAGTGGTCGGAGTCCATCGGCTCCACGTCGGGCGGATAGTCACCGCACCTCGACCAGAGCATCCGCAGCGTGTTGCCGGTCGTGGTGATCGTGCCCACCGACGAGCGGGAGGAGGCTGCCGCCTGCCGCTGCTCGATCGCCACGGCCGGCGGCAGCCCGGTGACGTCACGGACCTGGGGGTCGATCGCGGTGTGGATCAGCCGGCGGGCGAACGGCGCGACCGAGTCGAAGTAGCGGCGCTGGGCCTCGCCGTGAATCGTTCCGAACGCCAGCGACGACTTGCCCGACCCGGACACTCCTGTGATGGCGACCAGACGGTCCCGCGGGATCTGCACGTCGACGTCGCGCAGGTTGTGCAGCCGGGCACCGTGGACGTGGATGGACACGGCCCCATCCTCACACCAATTTTTGGAGTGGTTTTGCACGCGACCCACGCGTTTTTGGAGTGGTTTCGCCGCTCCTCGCAGACCCGGCCCACGGAGCCCGGCCCACGGAGGCGGCCACGCGGCATACTGTCTCGCCATGAGCACCCACATTGCCGCCGCGCCCGACCAGGTCGCCCCACGCATCCTCCTACCGGGTGATCCGTTGCGCGCCAGGTGGATCGCGGAGAACTTCCTCGACGGCGGCGAGTGCTACAACGAGGTGCGCGGGATGCTCGGGTTCACCGGCACCTACCGCGGCGAGCGCGTGTCCGTGCAGGGCACCGGGATGGGGCAGCCCTCCTTGTCCATCTACGTCAACGAGCTGATCCGGGAGTATGCCGTGCAGCAGCTCGTCCGTGTCGGCAGCTGCGGGGCGCTCACCGAGCGCCTCGGCCTGCGCGACGTGGTCATCGCCCAGGCTGCGGCGACCGACTCCTCCATGAACAGCCACCGCTTCGAGGGCTTCCACTACCCGGCGACGGCTGACTTCACGCTGCTGCGCCACGCGGTCGCGGCGGCTGAGACGGCCGGGTCGAGGCACCTGGTG
>DATGRS010000145.1:0-12023 GCA_035303365.1 Ornithinicoccus sp. | reverse complement strand
CGCTGGGCTCCGGGTCCTGGCGGCTGACGGTGCGGGGGAGACCTCGCTGCCGGATGTCGACCTCTCGGTCCCGCACGCGTGGGTGATGGGCAACGAGGCCTGGGGCCTGGAGCCCGAGGTCCGCGCGCTGTGCGACGAGGTCGTCTCCATCCCGATTGTGCGGGCCGAATCGCTCAACCTGGCGATGGCCGCCACCGTCTGCCTGCACGCCTCTGCCTCCGCTGCCGGCGTCTCCTCGTAGCTCACCGGAATCATCCTCCCGGTCGCGGCCCCGCCGACTGTATGGACTTTTGACGCAGCGCATGCGGACTCTGTCAAAAGTCCATACAGTCGGCGCCCGAGGCGCTCACAGAACGGGTGGATTGGGGCGGCGCAGGACCGGCGAGCGTGTGCGGGCGTCCGGAATAGCGGCCTGACCACGGTCTTCGCCACCCACCTCGCCTCCCGCTCGCCGGGAAACCCCTACCTGTGGACAACGGCCGCTGCTGTTGCGCGGATCAGGGCAGGCTGGGCCCCCATGACGTCGAGCACGAAACCGGCCAAGCCCAGTAGCGCTGAAGACCCCCAACGAGCACAGGGCCCGTACTTCGGCTGGCCGGTGTTCGTCCGGAGGCCCTTCACCTACAGGCAGGGGATTACGGCCGGCATCCCGGCGCGGGCTCTGCGCTCCGCCGAGTTTCGCCAGGTCCTCTGGGGCGTTTACGTGCACAGTCGTGTCACGATCGACGGCCTCGTGGAGGCACGCGCGATCGAGTGCGCACTGCCAGACCATGCCTTCGCGTCGCATCTGACGGCCGCACGAGTCTGGGGTGCGGTGGTGCCGCACAGTTCACACTTGCACGCCAGCGTTCCCCGCGATCAGGTCCGGTCGTCACGTGCACATCTGGTGGTGCACTCCTCTGAGCGTCAGCCGGTCACCTTCCGCGGCTTCCGGGTCACGTCCGCGGTCGACACCTTCCTCGACTGCGCCCGACTCCTGGATCTGGTGGACCTCGTGATCCTCGGGGACAGCTTGATCAAGAAGAAGCGGACCACGCCTGCTGATCTCATCGCCGCATGTCAGACGGCCAACGGCAGAGGCGCCAGACGGGCCCGACAAGCCGCTGCCCTTGTGCGTGCCGGTGTGGACTCACCGATGGAGACCCGTGCCCGTCTGCTCCGCGTGCTGTCTGGCCTGCCTGAGCTCGAGACTGACATCAGGTTCTACGACGAGGAGGGCAACCTTCTGCGCCGGTTGGACTCCGGCGACCGGCGGACCCGGACAGCGGTCGAGTACGACGGCCGTCAGCACATCGAAAGGCAGGACAACTGGGAGGCGGACATCGAACGGCGTGAGGGATTCGAGGACGACGAGTGGCGCATCGTGCCGCTGGTCAGCAAGGACATCTTCGTCACTCCGGGCAAGACCGTCGATCGGCTACGACGCATCTTCCGCAAGCGTGGCATCCCGGTCGGGCCGCCACGGGACACATGGCGCCGGCACTTCCCAGGGCGCGACTGAACCAAGCCGGACGCCCACCCCGGTCGGGGCGATGACGACTCTGGAGGAGCGCCCAGGATCTGCCCGCGCCGAGTGCCGCGACTTTTGACGCACAGCCGGCGACTGGCGTCAAAAGGAGGTGCAGTCGGCGGGGCGGCCGTGATGGCACGACGTGGACGGTTGCGGTGGCGACAGGTCCGGTGGCCGCGGGGCGTGGGTGGTCGACCGACAACCCTTTCGCCCGGGCACCATTGCCCCACCTAGACTTGCGCGCGTGTCCGGACCCAATACGAAATACGACCCGGTCGAGGTGAGCGCTCTCGACCCAGCGATGGTCGAGAGCAACGTCACCGACGCTCTGGCCGCCATCGAGGCAGCTGCCAGCCTCGACGAGCTCAAGGCCGCGCGCATCGCGCACGCGGGCGAAAAAAGCCCGCTGGCGCTGGCCAACCGCGAGATCGGCGCACTCCCGCCGAGTGCCAAGGCGGAGGCCGGCAAGCGCGTGGGCCAGGCCCGCGGGCAGGTCAGCAAGGCCCTCGCCACCCGTCAGGTCGAGCTCGAGGCCGAGCGCGACGAGCGGATCCTGGTCGAGGAGGCCATGGACCTGACGGTCCGCCCGGGCCGCCGCCCGTTCGGACACCGTCACCCGATCGCGATGACCGCCGAGCGGATGGCCGACGTCATGGTCGGCATGGGCTGGGAGATCGCCGAGGGGCCCGGTGTCGAGGCCGAATGGTTCAACTTCGACGCGCTCAACTTCGACAAGGACCATCCGGCACGACAGATGCAGGACACGTTCTTCGTCGACCCCGCCGACGCCGGGGTCGTCCTGCGCACGCACACCTCGCCCGTCCAGGCGCGCGCCCTGCTCGAGCGTGGTGCCCCGCTCTATGTCGCGGTGCCCGGGAAGACCTTCCGCACCGACGAGCTCGACGCCACGCATACGCCGGTCTTCCACCAGCTGGAGGGGCTCGCCGTCGACGTGGGTCTGACCATGGCCCACCTGAAGGGCACCCTGGACCGACTCGCCAGTGCCCTCTTCGGTGAGGGGCTGAGGACGAGGCTGCGTCCGGCGTTCTTCCCGTTCACCGAGCCGAGCGCCGAGATGGACTTCCAGTGCTTCGTCTGCCGGGGCGGGGACGTCACGTGTCGGACGTGCGGTGGCACCGGCTGGATCGAGTGGGGCGGCTGCGGCATGGTCAACCACAACGTCCTCCGCGCCTGCGGGGTCGACCCCGAGCGCTACCAGGGCTTCGCCTTCGGCATGGGTGTCGAGCGGTCGCTGATGTTCCGCAACAACCTGGCCGACATGCGGGAGATGATCGAGGGAGACGTGCGCTTCAACGCGCAGTTCGGGATGGAGATCTGATGCGCGTTCCCCTTGACTGGCTCAGGGAGTATGCCGAGCTGCCGGCTGGCACCACCGGCGTCCAGGTGGCCGCCGATCTGGTCCGCGTCGGACTGGAGGAGGAAGGGCTGCACGGCGGCGATGTCCGGGGTCCGCTCGTGGTCGGTCGCGTCCTGGAGATGACACCCGAGGAGCAGAAGAACGGCAAGACCATCAACTGGTGCCAGGTCGATGTCGGTGACGCGAACGGCACGGGCGAACCGCAGGGGATCGTCTGCGGGGCGCACAACTTCAAGCCCGGTGACCTGGTTGCGGTGATCCTGCCCGGCGGTGTGCTGCCCGGGAACTTCCAGATCTCCGCGCGCAAGACCTACGGCCACGTCAGCGCCGGCATGATCTGCTCCTCGCTCGAGCTCGGTCTCGGCTCGGATCACGACGGCATCATCGTGCTGACCGACTGGCTCGGTGCCGGCGCCGAGGGCCTTGAGCCCGGACAGGACGCGATCCCGTTGCTCGGGCTGGACCGCGAGACCGTCGAGGTCAACGTGACGCCAGACCGTGGCTACTGCTTCTCGCTGCGGGGCATCGCGAGGGAGTACTCCCACAGCACGGGCGCCGCCTACCGCGATCCCGCGCTGGTCCGCGTGGTGGAGGGTCAGGAGCGTCCGCTCACCGCTCCGGCTGCCACCCAGGATGGCTTCCCCGTCGAGCTGCGTGACGAGGCGCCGCTAGACGGCACCCCAGGTTGCGACCGGTTCGTGATTCGGATCGTGCGGGGACTCGACCCGCAGGCGCCGACTCCCGCGTGGATGGCGACCCGTCTCACCGAGGCCGGGATGCGCCCGATCAGCCTGGCCGTGGACATCTCCAACTACGTGATGCTCGCCGTCGGCCAGCCGACGCACGCCTACGACCTGCACCAGGTCACCGGGCCGATCGTGGTTCGCCGCGCCCGGGTGGGCGAGAAGCTGACGACCCTCGACGACGTGGAGCGGACGCTCGACGCCGAGGACCTGTTGATCACCGACGGCGGCGATGTAGTCCTCGGCATCGCCGGTGTCATGGGTGGCGCGTCCAGCGAGGTGAGCGAGACGACGGCAGACGTGCTCATTGAGGCCGCCCACTTCGACCCGCGGACGGTCGCTCGCAGTGCACGCCGGCACAAGCTGTCGACCGAGGCGTCGAAAAGGTTCGAGCGAGGCGTCGACAGCGAGCTGGCGCCGCAGGCCGCCCAGCTCATGGTGGAGCTGATGGTCGAGCTCGGTGGCGGCACCGCCGACGCCGCCGTCACGGATGCCGGGCAGGTCTCCGCCCCAGAGCCGATCGCGTTCGACCCGACGATGCCGATGCGCTATGTGGGAGTGGACTACAGCACAGCACGGGTTCACGAGATCCTGGAGACGATCGGCTGCACCGTGACCGCCGAGGCAGTCTCCAGCCCGACCGGTGGTGTGGTGACCGGACCGGGCGATGTGCGCGACGGCATACTCAGCGTCACGCCTCCCTCCTGGCGACCGGACCTGACCTCCGCCCCCGACCTGGTCGAGGAGGTCGCGCGCATCGACGGCTACGACAAGATCCCGTCCGTGGTGCCCTCTGCGCCCGGCGGCCGGGGTCTGACGCACGCGCAGCGGGCGCGCCGCACGGTCGCTGCCGCGCTTGCGGGCCAGGGCCTCGATGAGGTGCTGACCTATCCGTTCGTGGGCGCGAGCCGGTTCGACGAGCTCGGCCTTGGCGCGGACGATCCGCGCCGGCACGCCCTGCGGATCGCCAACCCGCTGTCGGACGAGACACCGCTGATGCGCACCGAGCTGCTGCAGACGCTGCCGGACACGCTGCGCCGAAACCTCGGTCGCGGCGCCAAGGACGTCGCCCTGTTCGAGATCGACAGCGTCACGCTCCCCGACCTGGCTCGCAAGGCGCCGGTGCCCGGTGTCGGTATCAAGCCCGACGAGGCCGTGCTGGAGGAGATCCGCGCCGCCGTCCCGCACCAGCCGCTGCACGTGGCGATGATCGCGACCGGGCAGGCCGACCGTGCGGGGTGGTGGGGCCAGGGTCGGGCGACCGACGTCACGGACGTCGTCGGATGGGCCCACGCGGTCTGTGACGCGCTCGGTGTGACTGTTGAGCGTCGGCAGGCCGAGCGAGAGCCCTTCCATCCGGGGCGCTGCGTCGAGCTCGCCCTGCCGGACGGCACGACGATCGGCTGGGCGGGTGAGCTGCACCCGAAGGTCGTCAAGGCTCTCGGTGTTCCCGAGCGCACCGTCGCTGCCGAGCTGGACCTCGACGTGCTGATCGCCGCAAGCGACCGGCGGGCGCAGGGGGTGCCGCTGTCCAACCACCCGCCCGCCGGCTCAGACATCGCGCTGACCGTGTCCCGGTCAGTCAGCTACGCCGACGTGCTCGAGTCGGTGCGCGCAGGTGCCGGTGACCTGCTCGAGTCGGTCACGCTGTTCGACGTCTACCGGGGCGACCAGATCGGGGAGGACCAGCAGTCCCTGGCCTTCCACCTCGTGTTCCGTGCGCCGGACCGGACCCTGACCACCGAGGAGGTCAACGCAGCGCGCGACTCGGCTGTCGCCAGGGCCGCCAAGGACCACGGGGCGGTGCAGCGATGAGTGTGCCGCGAGTCGCGCTGATCACCGGCGCCTCGCGGGGCATCGGCGCCATCCTGGCGCAGGCGTTCCGGGAGGAGGGCTGGCAGGTCGTGGGGCTGTCCCGCAGCGGGAGCGACGACCCAGCCGGCGCGCCGACGATGGCCTGCGACGTGACCGACGAGGCTGCGGTGGACCAGGCGGTCGACACCGTGATCGCCGAGCACGGCCGGATCGACCTGCTGGTCAACAACGCCGGACTGGTCGAGCGCGAGGTGCCGCTCTGGGAGGCCGACGTCGAGCAGTGGTGGCAGGTGATGGAGACCAACGTGCGCGGCCCGTTCCTGGTGACCCGCGCCGTCGTGCCCCACATGATCTCTGCCGGCGGTGGCCGGGTCATCAACATGAACAGCGGGTCCGGGACGCGGGAGAGTGCGGTGCTGACGGCATACCACGCCAGCAAGTCCGCCCTCGCCCGTCTGACCGGTGGAGTGGCGCTGGCCGGCGCCGAGCACGGTGTCCGCGCCTTCGACCTGGCTCCGGGAGTCATCGAGACTGATATGACGCACAGCATGGAGATGCACGAGGGACGCACGGAGTGGACCAGCCCGGAGGACGTCACCGCCCTCGCGCTGGCCATCGCGGCGGGCGAGCTGGACGGCTTCTCCGGACGCATGGTGCGAGCCGGGGCGGATGACCTCGACGTGCTTCGTGCGAAGTCTGCCGAGGGGCTGGGCGACGGTCAGCGCATGCTCCGCCTGCGACCCTGGGGCGAGGACGACCCGCTGGGCTGATCCGGCCCCCCGAGTGCCGACCGCGGCAGCCCGTGCGCCGCTTCGCATGAGTATGCAAGCGACTGTATAGTTGTGCACGTGAGCACTGCAGAGACGCCCGCCGCGGGCATTCCCGCGACCCGTGCAGCGCGTCACCAGCGCATCGTGGACATCGTCGAGCGCCACCCGGTGGCCTCGCAGTCCGACCTGCTGGAGATCCTGGCCCGGGACGGCATCACCGTCACCCAGGCCACGTTGTCGCGAGACCTCCTCGAGCTCGGTGCGGTCAAGGTGCGCCAGGGCCGCGGCCAGGTGTATGCCGTGCCAGCCCAGGGTGGCGACCAGACCCCGTGGCCCGCGCCGGCCGCCGAGGACGGCACCCGGCTCGCCCGACTCTGCGAGGAGCTCCTGGTGTCGGCCAGGGCGACGGGCAACCAGGTGGTGCTGCGGACCCCTCCCGGTGCGGCGCAGTACCTCGCGTCCGCCATCGACCGCAGCGACAACGAGGACGTTCTCGGGACCATCGCCGGGGACGACACGATCCTGGTGATCACGCTCAGCCCCGACGGCGGCGAGAAGGTCGCCGCCCGGCTCCTCGCGTTGGCGGATGTCGAGAACGGGCGCCAGAGGTCCGCACCGTCACACGGCACAATGGAGCCATGACCCTCAGCCTGTGGGGCGGTCGGTTTGCCGGCGGCCCAGCCGATGCCCTGACCGAGCTGTCCCGGTCCACCCACTTCGACTGGCGTCTGGCGACCTACGACATCGCCGGGTCCCGCGCCCACGCTCGTGTGCTGCACCACGCCGGCCTGCTGAGCGACGACGACACGACGACGATGCTCGACGGACTGCGCCGGCTCCAGGCAGACGTGGAGTCGGGGGAGTTCGTGCCCACCCCCGAGGACGAGGACGTGCACACCGCGCTCGAGCGCGGACTGATCGAGAGGGTCGGGCCCGAAGTGGGTGGTCGGTTGCGGGCCGGACGCTCGCGCAACGACCAGGTGGCCACGTTGTTCCGCATGTATCTGCGTGACAACGCGCGCATGCTCGCCGAGAGGGTGCTGGCCGTCGTAGAGGCCCTCGTCGCGCAGGCGACCGCGCACCCCGACGTGGCGATGCCTGGGCGCACCCACCTGCAGCACGCCCAGCCGGTGCTGCTGGCCCACCACCTGCTCGCCCACGCCTGGCCGCTCCTGCGGGACGTCGAGCGCCTGCGTGACTGGGACCGCCGGGCTGCGGTCTCGCCATACGGCTCGGGTGCACTCGCCGGTTCGTCCCTCGGGCTGGACCCCGAGGCGGTCGCCAAAGACCTGGGCATGACGACCTCGGTCGACAACTCGATCGACGGGACGGCCAGTCGCGACTTCGCCGCCGAGTTCTCCTTCGTCACCGCCATGATCGCCGTCGACATCTCCCGGCTGTCCGAGGAGATCATCCTCTGGGCCACCGCCGAGTTCGGGTTCGTGACCCTGGACGACGCGTTCTCCACCGGGTCCAGCATCATGCCGCAGAAGAAGAACCCCGACGTCGCTGAGCTGGCCCGCGGCAAGGCCGGTCGACTCATCGGCGACCATGCTGGGCTGTTGGCCACGCTCAAGGGGCTTCCGCTCGCCTACAACCGGGACCTCCAGGAGGACAAGGAGCCGGTCTTCGACGCGATCGACACCCTCGACGTGCTGCTGCCCGCCGTCAGTGGCATGGTCGCCACCCTGACCTTCCACCCCGATCGGCTCGAGCAGCTCGCGCCACAGGGTTTCTCGCTCGCCACGGACATCGCGGAGTGGCTGGTGCGTCAGGGCGTGCCGTTCCGCGTGGCGCACGAGGTGGCTGGTGAGTGCGTGCGGGTGTGCGAGGAGCGCGGGATCGGGCTGGACGAGCTGTCCGACGAGGACCTGGCCGCCATCAGCGAGCACCTGACGCCGGAGGTGCGGACGGTCCTGACCGTGCACGGATCGATCGCCTCCCGCGACGCCCGGGGCGGCACGGCCCCGGCGCGGGTCGCCGAGCAGCGGACCCACGTCCTCAAGCAGGTCGCGCTGGCGCGCCACTGGGCCGAGCTGGTGCCGCTGGTGATCGACTGACCGGGCGTCGGCAGCCACCGTGTCATCATGGCGGCCGTGACCTCCAGAGGAAGCTCGCCCGACGCCGCGCGCGCCGTCGTGCCACGCGACTGGGTGATCGACCTGCACCGCGTGGCGGCGATGTTCATCGTCGTCCTGCTGCACTGGCTCTATCTCCGCCTCACGGTCGTCGACGGCTCTCTGGTCATCCAGCAGGCACTGCACGGACCGGTGGCTTGGGGGCTGAGCTGGCTGCTGCAGGTGCTCCCGGTGTTCTTCCTCGCCGGCGGCTTCGCCAACACCGTCGTGCTGGACCGCACCCGCGCCGCGGGTCAGGAGTATGGCGTGTTCCTGGGGCTGCGGGCCCGTCGCCTGCTCACCCCGCTTGTGCCGCTGATCGGCGTCGCGCTGGTCCTCGCAGCGGTGGTTCCTGCGATCAATGTCTCGGCGACCGGCGGCATCGGCGACGTGTTCGGTAACCCGTTGTGGTTCCTCGCGGTCTACCTGCTGTGCGTGACCTGCACAGGCGTGGCGGTGTCCGCGCACGACCGGTTCGGCTGGTGGCTGCTGCCGGCCGTGCTCCTGGGCGGGTCACTGCTCGTGGACGCCCTCCGGTTCGGCGAGGTCATCCCGCTCGGTGCGGCGCGCTGGAGCAACCTCGCGCTGGTCTGGTTGTTCTGCCACCAGCTGGGGGTGCTCCACGCGCGGGGCGTGCTCAGCCGGCGTCCTCCGTGGGCGGCGATTGTCGTGATCGTGCTGGGCGCTGCCGCACTCGTGGTGATGGTGGTTCCCGGGCCCTACTTCCCGACCAGCGTGGGGATGGCCGACGCGTCGGTGTCCAACCTGATGCCACCGACGAGCGCGATGTCGGTCCTGGCCGTGGTGCAGCTCGGACTGGTGACGCTGGTGGGTGCGCCGCTGCGCGGGTGGCAGCCCGGGTCGGGTGCGCGTCGCCGGATCAGGCGACTCAACGCCATGCTGATCGTGATCTACCTGTGGCACGTTCCGGCAATGGCCGTCGCTACCGCCCTCGGGCTGCTGGCACCGCAGCTGTTGCTTCCCGCCGACGAGCAGACCTGGTGGCTCCTGCGGCCGCTCTGGTTCCTGCTCGCGGGTGCGGTGCTGTGGATCTTCGTCCGGGCCGCCATGGCCTGGGAGAGCTACTGGCACCAGTTCCTGGCACGTGACGCCAGCGGCCCGGTCCTGGTGGGTGCCGTATTGGGAACCGTGGGCACCATCACTCTCTGGAGAGTCGGCATCGGGTGGACGCCTGCGGCGCTGGCCGCGTCCGCGCTCGTGCTGCTCGCGGTCACGCTGTTGACGACAGCGCAGCGACGCACCGGGCCCGGACGGGCGACGCGATCCGTGGCGGGCGACCCTGATGTCGCCCTCGGCACCGAGTCGGCGAACGCGTGATCTCCCGAGACATGCTGGCCCGGCCGGCGCTGGAGGTCGCACCCGACCTGTTGGGTGCCGTGGTCGAGCACGACGGTGTCGCGGTGCGGCTCACCGAGGTTGAGGCGTATGCCGGGGAACAGGACCCCGGCTCGCACGCCTTCCGGGGTCCGACCGCGCGCAACCGCGTCATGTTCGGCCCCGCCGGGTACCTCTACGTGTACTTCACCTACGGCATGCACACCTGCGCCAACGTCGTGTGCGGCCCGGACGGGAAGGCTCAGGCGGTGCTGCTGCGGGCCGGTGAGGTCGTCGAGGGGGTGCACCTCGCACGGAAGCGAAGAGCGTCCGCGAGCTCGGGGAAGGCACCGGTGGACCGCGACCTGGCCCGAGGGCCTGCGCGACTGGCTCAGGCGCTCGGCCTCACGATGGATGACTACGGCGTCGACCTGCTCGACGGCGGGCCGGTCCGACTGGTCGGAAGCGGCGTGTCGCCCACAGGCGTACGGACCGGACCGCGTGTGGGGGTCCGCGGACCGGGCGGGGAGGGCACGGCATACCCCTGGCGGTTCTGGATCGAGGGAGACCCGACTGTGTCGGTCTACCGTCCCGCCGCGCCACTTCGTCGCAGGACGTGAGCGGACCGGTCCCGAGCCCGCCGTGGGTGAGGCGTTGGTGAGGACCGGGCAGGATGGTGCACGCTGGACCCGCACGACCAAGACGAGAGACCTGAGGTAGACGTGAGCGACATCTTCGAGGAGCTGCAGTGGCGCGGGCTCGTGGCCCAGACCACGGACGAGGGCCAGCTGCGCGCCGCCCTGAACGGTGGCCCCATTACGGCCTACTGCGGGTTCGACCCGACCGCTCCGTCCCTCCACTTCGGCAACCTCGTGCAGCTGGTGATGCTGCGCCACCTGCAACGCGCCGGTCACCGGATCATCGTGCTGGTCGGCGGCTCCACCGGACTGATCGGGGACCCCAAGCCCACGAGCGAGCGGGTGCTCAAGACCAGGGAGCAGACTGCCGCCAACGTCGCCCGCATCAAGGAGCTGGTCCACCCGTTCGTGGACTTCGAGGGCGACAACCCGGCCATGCTGGTCGACAACCTGGACTGGACCGCTCCGCTGTCGGCGCTCGACTTCCTGCGCGACATCGGACAGCACTTCAGGGTGAACCAGATGATCCGCAAGGAGGCGGTCGCCGCCCGGCTGCAGAGCGAGGCGGGGATCAGCTACACCGAGTTCAGCTACCAGATCCTGCAGGCGTTGGACTTCCTGCACCTGTTCCGGGAGCACCAGTGCATCCTGCAGACCGGCGGACAGGACCAGTGGGGCAACCTCACGGCCGGCGTGGACCTCGTCCACCGCGTGGAGGGCGCCACCGTGCACGCCATGACGACGCCGCTGCTCACTGACGAGAACGGCCAGAAGTACGGCAAGTCGGAGGGCAACGCCATCTGGCTGTCCGCGGACATGACGAGCCCCTACGCGTTCTACCAGTACTGGATCAACGTGGCGGACTCCGAGGTGAGCAAGCTGCTGAAGGTCTTCACGCTGCGCACCCGCGAGGAGATCGAGGAGCTGGAGCGGGCCACCGCAGAGCGTCCGCACCTGCGCGAGGCGCACCGCGTCCTCGCCTCGGACGTCACGACCCTGGTCCACGGTGCTGAGGCGACGGCCCAGGTCGAGGCCGCGAGCCGTGTCCTCTTCGGGAAGGGCGAGCCGGCGCAGATCGACGCCCGGACCCTGGCCGACGCGACTGCCGAGCTCCCCGGCGGCCCAGTGCCCGTGGGCGCCACCATCGTCGACGCGCTGGTCGCCACCGGGGTCGCGGAGAGCAAGGGTGCGGCCCGTCGACTCGTGGGGGAGGGCGGCGTGAGCGTGAACAACGTCAAGGTCAGTGACGCGGAGCAGCAGCTGTCGGAGCAGGACTTCCTGCACGGGAGCATCGCCCTCCTGCGGCGCGGGCGGAAGCACCTCGTCGCGGCACGGAGGGCCCCAGCAGGCCGCTGACCGGCGGATTTGCGTTCTGTCGACGGTGTGACCTAATGTTGTCCTTCGCCAGCCCAGCAGGGAGGCACGGACACCCGAGCGATCGGAGTGGCCGGTCCCGCAGGAGCAGGCAACACCACCAAGCCGAAGCCGGCCGCAGTTCGCTGCAAAGCCGGAGGCGCTTAGCGCGCCGCAGAGGTGGTACAGTAGTCAGGTTGCCCCAAACACCGTGATCGATTTGGTTGGTTGTGGTGGGTGGTGTGTGTCCGATCTTTGAGAACTCAACAGCGTGTCAGTAATCGATGCCAATTTTCCTGTCCTGGGGCATTGTGTGCATCCCGTGTGGGGTGTGTGTGGTGTTCTGGTGGCTAGGATTTCTTTG
>DATGRS010000144.1:0-47216 GCA_035303365.1 Ornithinicoccus sp. | reverse complement strand
GACCCACACGCTGCTGCTCAACGTCGCGAGGGACCAGCTGGACCGCTTCGCCGAGATCGACCAGACGGCGCAGCTGCTGACCCGGCTGGCGGAGCAGACCACCCGGTCGGTGGTGCTCAATGTCGACGACTCGTTCATCTCACGCATCCGCAGCCAGGTGCGTGAGGGCGTGGACTTGAGCTGGTTCGGCGTCGATCCCAGCTGTGCGGAGGTGCTGCCTGAGCTGCAGGAGACGGACGTGCGGGTCAGCGAGTCCGAGGGAGCCGCCGCGCTGCCCTCCAGCGCCGAGACGACCCTGCTGGCGCTGCACGACGAGCGCTCCTTCACCGTCACCGGCTCCGGGGCCGATGTCGGCCCATTGACCCTGCAGCAGCGGGGGCTGGCCGCCATGATCAACGCCACGGCGGCCACCGCCATGGCGCGGACCGTGCTGGCTGAGCGGTTCGACCCGGCCGTCACCGCCACCGCACTGTCGGCCGTCACCCCGCCATTCGGACGCGGCGAGGTGATCGATGTTGACGGGCAGCCGCTCGAGCTGGTCCTGGTGAAGAACCCGGCAGGGTTCACCGTCGCACTGGGCACCTACGGTTCGGAGCCGGTCGACACGATGATCGCCATCAACGACAACTACGCCGACGGCCGCGACGTCTCCTGGCTCTACGACGTCTCGTTCGAGAGTCTGCGCGAGCGTGGGGTAGTGCTCACCAGCGGGGTGCGTGCCTGGGACATGGCGCTGCGACTGCAGTATGACGGCGTGCCGGTGGGCCACGTGGAGCCCGATCTGGACCTCGCCCTGGAGCAGTTCCTTGCCGGCCAGGCGGGTCGGCCCACCCGTATCTTCTGCACCTACACGGCGATGATGCACCTGCGCCGTCGCCTCGCGGCACGCTACGGACTCGCGCGCTTCGGAGAGGACGACCAGTGAGCAACCGGTCCGGCAGCAAGGGCACGGTGCACCTGGTGCACCTCTACCCGCGCGAGATGAGCATCTACGGCGACCTTGGCAACACCCGGGCGCTGGCTGAACGACTGCGGTGGCACGGTTACGAGCCGGTCGTCCACGACCACCACCCCGGGGCGGACCTGCCGCCCGTGACGCATCTGCTGGTCGGCGGCGGCGGCCAGGACTCCGGTCAGCTGCGGGTGCAGGACGACCTCGCCCGCCAGGCGGACCGCCTCCGTGCCCTCGCTGCCGACGGCGTGCCGATGCTGATGATCTGCGGGATGTACCAGCTCTTCGGTCAGGCCTTCATCACCGTCGAGGGGCAGCGGCTGCCCGGGCTGGGCATCCTGGACGTGACCACGACCGGCAACGCCACGCGGATGATCGGTCCGGTCGTCCTGGACACGAGCGCCGGCCAGGTGGTGGGTTATGAGAACCACTCCGGTGCCACGGTGCTGGCCGAGGGCCAGGAGGCGTTCGGCACGGTGCGGCACGGCCAGGGCAACAACGGCGCTGACGGCACGGAAGGTGCCCGCACGGGGAACGTGATCGGCTCCTACCTGCACGGTCCGATACTGCCTGCCAACCCCGCGCTCGCCGACCACCTCCTGGAGCTCGCGGTCACCCGCGCGACGGGCACCTGGGAGCCTGAGATCCTCGACGACTCAGTCGCCCAGGAGGCGCACCGCCGCCAGGTGCTCCGGCTCCTGGCCAGCGGGCGCGGCCCGGCCGGTCGCTGGCGCAGGCTCCTCGACCGGGGCTGATCAGTCGGTCGTGCCCTCCGCCGCTGCGGTCCTCCGGACGGTGGACGGGTGCACTCCCGAACCGGTGTCGTCTCCCTTGCTGCCGTCGCCGACGGTCGGGCTGCTCCCGTTGTCGTCGCCGGCGATGTGCTCGTCGAGCTGACCCTGCGCGAGCGCCTTGTGCTTGGGTCCGAACCACCAGGTCAGCCAGGCGGCCAGGCCGAGCGGTACCTCGAGGAGGTGGGTGAACAGTGCGTACAGCAGCGCAGCGGCGGAGGCCGCTCCGGGGTCACCCCCGAAGGCGACCAGCACGCCGGCGGTGCCGACCTCGGTGATCCCCAGCCCCCCGGGGGTGATCGCCACCACCGTGAGGAACTGGCGGAAGGCGTAGGCGGCGAACAGCATGTAGACCGGAAGGTCGAGGCCGACCGACCGGGAGGCAACCCAGTAGAGGACGAAGAAGAAGCCGAACATCCCCGCCAGGCCCAGGGTCATCTTGATGCCGTGGACGCGGACCACGGTCGACATGCGTGCCCGTTGGTCCTGGATGGTCGTGTCGACGTCCACGTCCTGGCGGGACCTGCGGACGAGGTGGAAGAGCTTGCCCAGGGCGTGACCCAGCCAGTGGGAGACCCGGTCGGAGTAGATGGCCAGGCTGAAGACCAGCACGACCCCGGTGCCGATGGCGCCGGCGACCAGGCTCGCGATGAGGACCGACTGCGGTGCGTCGACCGGACCCCAGACCACGATCCCCGCCCCGAGCACGGGCAGGGCGACACGGGCCAGGACGTTCCAGATGCCGGTGACGACGAGCGACGTCGAGATGTTCTTGCGGGTGAACCCCCACGACCGGTACATCACGTAGGACAGCGCCACTCCCACGGCACCGCCGGCGGGCAGGATGTTGCTGACCATGGACCCGGCCGCGTTCACCATGAGCGCCCGCACGTGGGTCAGGCCGGGCAGCGACCCGATGAGCGTGAACGTGTAGGAGTACAGGCCGAGCAGCATCAGCACGAACATGATCGCGGCCTTGTCGCCGCCGACCATGCTGAGCTGGCTGCCGATGTCTGCCCAGGTGGTGTCCACGATCCAGGGCATCCCGAAGGCCAGCAGCGAGATCGCGATCGCGAAGCCGATCAGGGACTGCAGGACCTCTTTCCAGCCGACCCGGCGGAGTCTGGGCTCGGGGAGCGTCTCGTCGCCGTAGGCGCTCACCGGGCTGCCTCGAACAGGTGGCGCCGCATTGGCGCCGGCTCGGCGCCGACCTCATGGAAGTACTCACGCCCCAGCACCATGCGGTAGGCGTGGTGGGGAAGGCGCAGCACAGCAGCAAGGGTACGTCCCCCGCTCGACTCCGCGCCGGTGGTTTGTGAGTAGTGGGCCTGCATGGCCGCCCGCTTGGCGCGGATGTGCGCACGGACGTCGACCCGGTGCGTGATCGCGGCCCGCGGGGTGAACGCGTGCTCCCACTCCGCCGGGTCGAACCCGTTGCGGAACCCTCGCAGGCGGCCGATGAGACGCAGGGCTCGGAGGAGCGGCTCGCGCGGCGCCGTGGCCTCGAGGACCCGGACACCGGTGAGGTCACGCACCCGGCGGGCCACGCGGTGCACGTGGACATGGTCGCGGTGACCGTAGCCGCCGTTCGCGTCGCAGGAGATGAGCAGCTGCGCGGACTCGCGGCGCACGATGTCGGAGACGGCCGCGGCCGCCTCGTCGACGGGCACGGTGACGAAGCGACGCTGCCCGGGCGGGTCGGGGTAGAGCACTGAGCCATGACCGCTGTCGGCGTGTCCCAGCCAGGTCACCTCTGCGGCGCCCAGCAAGCGGGCGCTCTGCTCGAGCTCGGCGAGCCGGGTGGCGCCCAGGTCACCCTGGCGCAGGTCCTCGGCTGCCAGACCGAGGGACCCGTCGGTGGCGACAACGAAGACCACGCGGTGCCCCTCGGCTGCCAGCATCGCCAGCGTGCCGCCGGCAAGCAGCGCCTCGTCGTCCGGGTGCGCGAAGATCGCCACCACTGTGCTCGTCATCCCTCACCTCCCCCGTGCGACACCACGGGCCCATGCCGCAGCGCGGAGCCGGGCGGCCCTCGCAGCACGATACCCGCCGTGTCAGGGTGTCTCCGTGAGAATCGCCCTTGTCTCTGATGTCTACCTGCCGCGGCTGGGTGGCATCGAGGTCCAGGTCGCCGACCTCGCGACGCACCTGCGGGCTGCCGGGCACGAGGTGCGGGTGGTCACCGCAACGCCTGGGCCCTCCGCCGAGGGAGTCGCCCGTCTGGTCCCGCCGGTGCCCCTTCCCGCCCCGGTGAACCCGTGGGCGGGGCCGGCTCTGCGGGCCGAGCTTGCCGCCGCCGACGTGGTGCATGTGCACCTCGGCGTCGTCGCCCCCTTTGCCTCGACGGCCGCGAAGATCGCGCTGGCTGCGCGTCGGCCGACCGTGGTGACGTGGCACAGTCTGCTCAGCGGAGTCCCGATCCCGTATGCCGGCCGGTGGCGCAGGTGGATGCAGGGTGGCGTCGTGCGTACGGCGGTCTCGGCAGCAGCCGCTGAGCAGGTCCGTACCGTGACGCGGCTGCCGTCGCCGATCGACGTGCTCCCCAACGGGATCTCGGTGGACGACTGGGCGGCACTCGATGCGCTGCCGAGCAGACTTCGGCCTGGAGACCCGGTGCGGATGGTGAGCGCCATCCGTTTCGCCCGGCGCAAGCGGCCGCTGCAGCTGATCCGACTCGCACGGCGCATCCGCCGGCTGGTCCCCTCCGACCAACCGCTGGAGCTGGTCGTGGCCGGCGCCGGTCCGCTGTGGGAGCCGGTCCGCCGACGGGTCCAGGCGGCGGGTGCTGACTGGATCAGCCTCCCGGGTCGGCTGTCCCGCAAGGAGCTCGCGCGGCTCTACCAGCGCTCTCACCTCTATCTCAACCCAGGACGGATGGAGTCCTTCGGCATCGCGGCACTTGAGGCTCGGACGGCGGGGTTGGCGGTCGCCGGCCTGGCCGACACGGGGCTCACGGAGTTCATCCGGCACGGGGTGGACGGGGTCCTCGCGCCTACTGACCGCGAGCTGGCCGACGGTGTCGCCGCCCTGATCGTCGACCCGGGAGCGCTCAACGCAATCCTCGAGCACAACAGGTCTGTCAGACCGGAGCAGAGCTGGGACAATGTCGTGCGGGCGACGCTGGCGGCATACGACAGGGCGATCGCCGTCCGGGAGCGGGAGGACTGACGGTGGCACGGGTGCGCGCTGTCGACCCCACGGGTCGGCTGCTGGTGGAGGAGGCCGTGCCGCACGGCATCGACCCGGCCGCGGTGCTGCAGGCCCACGGTCACGACCCGGTCTGGACCGGTGCCGAGGTGGCCGACGGAGAGGTGGTGCTGGTCTACCGGGTGGAGCCGGGGGACCGACCCGAGCCGCACCAGCGGCTGTCGGCGTATGCCGTGGTGCTCGCCCGCTACCGCGGGGTGCCGTCGCTGCTGCTCACCAGCTTCACGCAGCGGGTCCGCGTCGAGGAGTGGGGACTGCCCGGTGGTGGGCTCGAGGCCGGCGAGGATCCCGCCGCCGGTGCCGTGCGCGAGGTGTGGGAGGAGACGGGTCAGGAGGTGCACATCGAGGAGCCCCTGGAGCTGGTGAGCAGACACTGGACCGGCCGCGCCCCGCACGGACGGCTCGAGGACTACCACGCGGTGTCCATGGTCTACCGCGCCAGCTGTCCCCGACCGGCCGAGACCGTGGTGCACGACGTCGGGGGCAGTACGGCCGAGGCACGCTGGGTGCCGGTCGCTGAGCTCCCCACGCTCCCGGTGCTGGACTGGCAGCGGCGCCTCCTCAGGCACCACCTAGGGTAGGAGCATGGAGTTCCTCTACAACCTCACCGTCGTCATTCACATGCTTGGACTCGCTGCCCTGGTGGGCGGCTACCTGGTGGCGCTGACGCGCAGCACTGAGGGGTTGGTGCCCAACACGGTGATGGTGTGGGGCGCCCGCGTGCAGCTGCTGACCGGCCTGATCCTGGTCGGCCTCGCGGAGGGTGCCCTGGACTACGAGGTCAACCAGACGAAGATCGGCGTCAAGCTCGTCGTCGCGATCGCCGTGGCCGCCCTGACCGAGATCGCCGCAGCGCGGGCCCGCAAGGACAAGCCGGTTGCTGCCGGCATGGTGCACGCTGCCGGTGCCCTCGCGATCGTCAACGTGCTCGTCGCCTCGCTCTGGAAGTAGGCGACGTCACCCGGCCCGCAGCTGCTGCGGATCGGCCCGTCGGCCGGGGCGCGTGCTCCACAGCCACCACAGACCGGCCATGGGCAGCACCAGGGGGATGTAGAGATAGCCCCGTCCGAAGCCTGACCACACGGTCGCGTCCGGGAAGGCCCCGGGGTCGAGCACACTCCACAGACCGACCGCCAGCACACCGACCATCTCGGTGCTGATCGCGACCAGGGACACCCACCAGGCCCGGCGACCGCGGATCGCCAGCGACACCGCCGCCACCACGTAGACCAGCCCGGCGAACGCGGACAACGAGTAGGCGAGCGGCGCGTCCTCCCACCGGGTGGCGATCTGGAACCCGGCGCGGGACAGCGAGCCCACGACGAACACCGTGTAGAGCGCGATGATCAGCCGACCCGGGCCCGAGGTGCGGGGGTTGACCGGCTCCGTGGCGGCATACGGCCGGTCGGGTGGCGGGATGCTCACCCGACCCCCACGCCATACCAGATCTGGGCCGCCCGGGCGCCCATGACGGCGACCACGAAACCGGCCAGCGCGAGCACGAACGTGCCCCAGCGGGAGGAGTCGGTCCTGGTCCACATCCACGCGACGACCGGGACCATGAGCACCGTGACGAGGTAGGCCCACAGCTCCCACACCGGACCCACTGGCGCCTCCCCGCCGATGGAGCGGACCAGGTAGACGGCGAACACTGCGGTGACGACCAGCTGCAGGACCGCGGTGACGGCGAGCGTGATCCTGCCCGGACCGTGGCCCCGGAGCCCGGCCACGACGCAGATGGCCGCCGCGACCAGACCGGTGATCAGCAGCGCTGTGGTCCAGCCGTCGAGGTATGAGGTGGTGCTGGTGGTCACTCGACCGCACCGAGGGCGGTGAGCTGGTCGCCCGTCAGGCGCTGGACGGTCCACTCGTCCATCGGTGCGGCGCCCAGGTGTCGGTAGACCTCGATGGCGGGGGTGTTCCAGTCGAGCACCGTCCACTCCATCCGCGGGTAGCCGCGCTCGGAGCAGACGCGGGCCAGCCGGGCCATCAGGTCCCGGCCGATGCCGCGCCCGCGGTGCGCGGGGGAGACGTAGAGATCCTCCAGCCAGAGGCCGTTGCGCCCGGTCCAGGTCGAGAAGGTGAGATACCAGACGGCGATCCCGACGACCTCGCCGTCCGCCTCAGCGACGTGCGCCCACGCGGTGGGCGAGCCGTGCTCGGGGAAGAGCGCCTCGGTGTAGGACTCGACCGTGCCGACGGCGGCGTCCGGCTCACGCTCGTACTCGGCGAGCTCACGGACCAGCGCGAGGATCGCAGGGATGTCCTGCGGTGTTGCTTCACGGATCACGGACCCAGGGTACGTCGGTGGACGACGGCACTGTCGTGTCGGCTGCCCGACCTAGACTGAGAGCCACCATGAGCACGCTCTTCGACAACGTCCCGCTGCCTCCGATGTCACCCTCGCAGGCCAGCGGCAGCGTGCCGGTGGACGACTCGGGCGTGCCGCTCTGGGCGCTCGAGGAGGAGCCGGCGCCCGACTTCGCGCCACCGCCCCCGGCCAATCCCGCGACGGACCCGGAGCTGCTTCTTGAGGGGCTGAACGGTCCGCAGCGCGAGGCCGTCGTGCACACCGGTGCGCCGTTGCTCATCGTGGCCGGTGCCGGGTCCGGCAAGACGCGGGTGCTGACCCACCGGATCGCCTACCTGCTGGCGGCTCGGGGTGTGCAGCCGGGCCAGGTGCTGGCGATCACCTTCACCAACAAGGCCGCCACCGAGATGCGGGAGCGTGTCGAGGCGCTGATCGGGCCGCGCGCCAAGGCCATGTGGGTCTCCACGTTCCACTCAGCCTGTGTGCGGATCCTGCGCCGGGAGGCCGCGACCGTCGGGCTGAAGTCCACCTTCTCGATCTACGACGCCGCGGACAGCCAGCGGCTGATGGCGATGGTGATCCGCGACCTGGACCTGGACCCCAAGCGCTACCCGGCGCGTGTCTTCTGTCACAAGGTGTCGGCCGCCAAGAACGAGCTGATCGACGAGGAGACGTTCGCGGCCCAGGTGGGCAACAACCCCTACGAGGCGCTGGTCGCCCAGGCCTACGCGGACTACCAGCGGCGGCTCCGGCAGGCCAACGCTCTCGACTTCGACGACATCATCTCGATGACCGTCAACATCCTGCAGGCCTTCCCGGCGGTGCGCGAACACTACCGTCGCCGGTTCCGCCACATCCTGGTCGACGAGTACCAGGACACCAACCACGCCCAGTACACCCTTGTCCGCGAGCTGGTCGGGCGGGCCGACGAGGACGTTCCGCCCGCGGAGCTGTGCGTGGTCGGGGACGCCGACCAGTCGATCTATGCGTTCCGCGGCGCCACGATCCGCAACATCGTGGAGTTCGAGAAGGACTATCCCCAGGCCCGGACGATCTTGCTGGAGCAGAACTACCGCTCCAGCCAGCGCATCCTGCGGGCCGCCAACTCGGTGATCTCGCGCAACCCCGGTCGCCGCGACAAGAGCCTGTGGTCCGAGCTCGGTGAGGGTTCGATGATCGTCGGCTATGTCGCCGACGATGAGCACGACGAGGCCTCGTTCGTCGCGCAGACCATCGACAAGCTCGGTGACGAGCACGGCGTCCAACCCAAGGACGTCGCCGTGTTCTACCGCACCAACGCCCAGTCCCGCGCCCTGGAAGAGGTCTTCGTGCGCACGGGGCTGCCCTACAAGGTGGTCGGCGGCACCCGGTTCTACGAGCGCCGTGAGGTCAAGGACGCCCTGGCCTACCTGCGGGTGATCGCCAACCCGTCCGACGACGTCAACCTGCGCCGCATCATCAACGTGCCGAAGCGTGGGATCGGCGATCGGGCCCAGGCTGCCGTCGCGGCACTGGCAGCCCGGGAGCGGATCCCCTTCGTCGCAGCACTCGGCCGCGTCGAGGACGCCCCGGGGATCGCGACCCGTTCCGTGGCGGCGATCAAGGCCTTCACCAGCATCCTGGAGCAGCTGGGGGAGGTCGCCGCCGAGGAGAAGTCGGGGGTAGGAGACCTCCTGGAGGCCATCCTGGACCGCTCGGGCTACACCAAGGAGCTGCGCGCCAGCCACGACCCGCAGGACGAGACGCGCATCGAGAACCTGGCCGAGCTGGTCGCGGTGGGCCGCGAGTTCGACGAGAACTACCCGGAGGGCACGCTCGTCGACTTCCTCGAGCAGGTCTCGCTGGTGGCGGACGCTGACGAGATCCCGCAGGGCGGTCCGGGCACCGACGGTGGCGTCGTGACGCTGATGACGCTGCACACCGCCAAGGGGCTGGAGTTTCCGGTGGTGTTCGTCACCGGGCTGGAGGACGGCACCTTCCCGCACCAGCGGTCGATGGACGACCCGGTGGAGCTGGAGGAGGAGCGCCGCCTCGCCTACGTCGGCATCACCCGCGCCCGGCAGCGCCTCTACCTCAGCCGTGCCGGCACCCGCGCTGCCTTCGGCGCCCCGCAGTACCACCCGCCCTCGCGGTTCCTGGACGAGATACCGATGGACGTCATCGACTGGGCGCGCTCCGACCGCGACCGGATGAGTGCCGCCGGCCGTCCCAGTGCGTCCGTCCAACAGGGCTGGGGCGGTGGTCAGCGGACGGCCTCGCGGGGCGTGGTCCAACTGAACCCGCGCGGCTCGGGTGTGCGCAAGGCCATCGAGCCGGTGTCGGTCGCGGCGGGTGACCGGGTCAGCCACGACTCGTTCGGCCTGGGCACGGTGGTGCGCGTCGAGGGCACCGGGGACAACACCATGGCGCACGTCGACTTCGGCGGGGCAGGGGTCAAGCGGCTGCTGCTGCGCTACGCACCGCTGGAGAAGCTCTGACCGAGCCCCCGCCATCACAAGGCTCCCGACCGAGCCCCGCCATCACAAGGCTCCCGACCGAGCCCCGCCATGGCTCCCGACCGAGCCCCGCCATGGCTACCCCCCCGACCGAGCCCTCCACCATGACAAGCGCCCCCGACCGGACGGTCGGGGGCCTCCGTCGTCAACGCGCTGCTCAGCTGTTGCTCAGTCTCTTCGCCAGCAGCCGCTTGCCCAGCTCGGCACCCTTCTTGCTGTCCGCCTGAGCCTTGGTGAAGAGCTCTACCAGCTCGTTGTCGCCCTCGCGCTCGGCGTCCTGGCAGTAGATCTCCATGCGGAGGGCGTTGTCCAGGCACGACTGGACAAACCAGAAGAGGTTGTAGTCCTTGTCCTTGGTGCCGGTCACCTGTCCGGTCTCGCTGTCTTGCAACATCAGCACAGTCCTTCCGTCTGACGGTCTTCGGACAGTTCCACCGTAGGACGGGTTGACGCGATCTTCACGGCGAATCCTCTGGCAGCCGGAAACCTCTCTTGGAGCCGGTTGTAGCCGGCGTCAAGAGACCCAACCTGCTCCAAGTGGTGACCGGAGGCACCGTCGGGACCCGCAGTGCCGGTCGACGGGGCCGATGGTCCCGCGGTGGTGGTGGTCTAGCCCTGCCGCGCGGCGAGCCAGGACGCCGGGTCGATCGGACCGTCGCCGGTCCGCACCTCGAAGTGCAGGTGGGCCCCGGTGGACCGTCCGGTGCTGCCGACCTCGCCCAGGACGGTGCCGGCCTCGACGCTGTCGCCGACGGAGGCGGTGATGCGTGACATGTGTCCGTAGACGATCAGCTCACCCGTGTCGAGGGTGATCTTCACGTGGTAGCCGAGCCCGGAGTTCCAGGTCGCGGTGGTCACCGTCCCGCGCGCGACCGCGTAGAGCGGAGTGCCGATGTCTGCGCCGAAGTCCAGCCCGTTGTGCATTCGCCCCCATCGCCAGCCGTACCCCGAGGTCCGGGTGGCCCCCAGGATCGGCTCGTGGAACGCGTGGGCCGAGGCGATCTCGCGCATCTGGCCCACACCGCTGTCGGTGATGTCTATCCCGGCGCCGAGGGAGGTCTCGATGGCGTCAGCGCGGCTCGACATGGCCCGCTGCCCCTCCGCGACCACGGCGCCCCACGACAGGGGGAGTCGCTCGAGTCCGCTGCGCGAAGCGCCTGCCGCCCCTCTGGTTCCCATCCCGTCGGACGTGCTGGTCAGCTGCCACGGAGCGCTCGAGGCCACCTGCAGCGCCGGAACACCAAGGGCCGCCGGGCTCATGACGCTGCCGTCGGCCAGCTTGGCTGGCAGGCCCACCAGGGAGGCGGCTGCGCCGGCGGTCACCATCGCCGTCGCCAGGACCGGTGCGACGATCCGTGACGTCAGTGAGGGCGCGGCTTCCCGTGCAGCGCGGGCCGCACGTTCCTTGGCTTCACGCCGGGTCATTGGCCCCGACTGCGCTGCACCGATGGCGTGGGCCGCTCCCTTCCACCCGTCGACGAGCTCGCGTGCCTCCCGGCGGCTCAGCGGCACGTGGTGACCCGCGAGCTCGCGTGCCTCACGCCGACTCCGCGGAGCTGAGCCGGAGACCCGATCCCGTGCCTCGAGACGGCTACGTGGTGGCTCCAGGGTGGCGCCAGCGCGCGCCGGGGGCTCGGTGTGTGGCGTGGTGCGGCGCGCCAGCTCACGCGCCTCACGTCGGTTGCGAGGGCCATCGGAGGCGGCAAGCTCACGGGCTTCGCGGCGGCTGCGAGGGGCATCCGGGACAGTGAGCTGACGGGCTTCGCGGCGGCTGCGCGGGGCATCCGGGAAAGTGAGCTGACGGGCTTCGCGGCGGCTGCGCGGGGCATCCGGGGCAGTGAGCTCTCGGGCTTCGCGGCGGCTGCGAGGAAAAGCGGGGGTAGTCAGCTCTCGGGCTTCGCGGCGGCTGCGCGGGGCATCCGGGCCAGAAAGTCCGCGGGCCGCGAGTTCGCGTACTTCGTGAGTGCTACGGGCTCTGGGGGAGGCGGCGCGCTCGCGGGCCTCGCGGCGGCTGCGGGGCGGTGTCTGCCGCGCCAACTCTGCTCTCTCCCTACCGGTTCCGTGCGCTGCGAACTCTCGCGCCTCGCGACGAGACGTGGGTGCATCCACCTGGGTGTCCAGCATCACCGAGTGTGCCCTCGCCGAGGGGCAGACCGCAGTGGGCCCACAGCGGAATCGCGCACATCAACTCCGATGGTGCAGGTCGACAGTCCGAGGGGAGAGAACCACACACCGGGCGGGGGTCCCGGGGCGGTCGGACTGCTAGGCACCATAGCGCGACCAGCACCGGAGGCCAATGTGTCCCTCATCACGTTGTGGACCGTGCGCTAATCTGCAGTCCATGACCTCCCCAGCCAGCAGTTCGCCCCTGCGCGTCGTAGTCGCCAAGCCAGGCCTGGACGGCCATGACCGAGGAGCCAAGGTCGTCGCCAGGGCGCTGCGCGACGCCGGTGTGGAGGTCATCTACACCGGCCTGCACCAGACGCCGGAGCAGATCGTCGAGGCGGCCATCCAGGAGGATGCCGACGCCGTGGGCCTGTCAGTGCTCTCGGGCGCCCACATGACGTTGTTCAAGCGAGTCATCGAGCTGCTCGCCGAGCGTGACGCCTCGGACATCGTCGTCTTCGGGGGCGGGATCATCCCCGAGGACGACATCCCGCTGCTGCAGGAGATGGGCGTCTCACGCATCTTCACCCCCGGGGCCACGACGACCGACATCACGGGATGGGTGCACGAGAACCTCGGGCGTGGCTGATCTAACCTTGCTGCCAGCGACACCAGCACATCGGGCCGGCACTACTGCAGACCTGGATCGCGCACGACCCCAACAACACAGACGGGAAAGCTGACTCGTGGACCTTTTCGAATACCAAGCACGCGACATGTTCGAGGCACATGGTGTGCCGGTGCTGGCCGCGGAGGTGATCACCAGTGCCGGTGACGCAGCCGCCGCCGCCGAGCGCATCGGTGCGGACAGCGGCGGCGTGGTCGTCGTGAAGGCACAGGTCAAGACCGGAGGCCGGGGCAAGGCCGGCGGGGTCAAGCTCGCCAAGAGCCCCGAGGAGGCCACCGCAGCCGCGGAGCAGATCCTGGGCATGGACATCAAGGGCCACACCGTCAACGCGGTGATGATCGCCCAGGGCGCCAGCATCGCGGAGGAGTACTACTTCTCGCTGCTGCTCGACCGGGCCAACCGCTCGCTGCTGGCCATGTGCAGCAAGGAGGGCGGCATGGAGATCGAGCAGCTGGCCGTCGAGCGCCCCGAGGCGCTCGCCAAGGTTCCGGTCAGCCCGCTCACCGGCATCGACGACGCCAAGGCCCGGGAGATCGTCGAGGCCGCCGGGTTCACCAGCGACCAGGACGCCATCGCGCAGGTGCTCGTCAAGCTGTGGGACGTCTACCGCGAGGAGGACACCACGCTGGTCGAGGTCAACCCGCTGGTCAAGACCACCGACGGCAAGATCATCGCCCTCGACGGCAAGATCACGCTGGACGACAACGCCGGCTTCCGTCAGCCTGACCACGCCGCGCTGGAGGACAAGGCGTCGACCGACCCGCTGGAGGCAGCCGCCAAGGAGAAGGACCTCAACTACGTCAAGCTCGACGGCAGCGTCGGGATCATCGGCAACGGCGCCGGTCTGGTGATGTCAACCCTCGACGTCGTGGCCTACGCCGGCGAGGAGTTCCCCGGCTCGCCGAAGCCCGCCAACTTCCTGGACATCGGTGGTGGCGCGTCCGCCGAGGTGATGGCGAACGGACTGCACATCATCCTGGGCGACGAGCAGGTCAAGTCGGTGTTCGTCAACGTCTTCGGGGGCATCACCGCCTGTGACGCGGTGGCCAACGGCATTGTCGGCGCGCTCAAGACGCTGGGTGACGAGGCGACCAAGCCGCTCGTCGTGCGGCTGGACGGCAACAACGTCGAGGAGGGCCGCCAGATCCTGGCCGACTACGCCCACCCCCTCGTCTCCATCGAGGAAACCATGGACGGCGCCGCGCGGCGCGCCGCCGAGCTGGCTTCGGCCGCCACCAACGGAAACTGAAAGGCGACCACCCGACATGGCAATCTTCCTGACTGCAGACTCCAAGGTCATCGTCCAGGGCATGACCGGCTCCGAGGGCAAGAAGCACACCCAGCGGATGCTCACCTCGGGCACCAACATCGTGGGTGGTGTGACGCCCGGCAAGGGCGGACAGTCCGTCGAGTTCGACGGTGGGGTCAGCGTCCCCGTCTTCAGCTCTGTGGCCGAGGCGGTCGAGGCCACCGGCGCCGACGTGACGGTCATCTTCGTGCCGGCGAAGTTCACCAAGTCGGCGGTAGTTGAGGCGGTCGACGCCAAGCTGCCGCTGGCTGTCGTGATCACCGAGGGCATCCCGGTGAAGGACACCGCGGAGTTCTTCACGTATGCCCAGGAGGCCGGCACGACCCGGGTCGTCGGCCCAAACTGCCCCGGCCTGATCAGTCCCGAGCAGTCCAACGTGGGGATCATCCCGGCGAGCATCTCCGGACCGGGTCGGATCGGCTTGGTCTCCAAGTCCGGCACCCTGACCTACCAGATGATGTATGAGCTCCGGGACTTCGGCTTCTCCACCGCGGTCGGCATCGGCGGTGACCCGATCATCGGGACCACCCACATCGACTGCCTCGAGGCGTTCCAGAACGACCCCGACACCGATGCCATCGTGATGATCGGTGAGATCGGCGGCGACGCGGAGGAGCGGGCAGCGGCCTACATCAAGGACAACGTCACCAAGCCCGTCGTCGGCTACGTCGCCGGGTTCACCGCACCGGAGGGCAAGACCATGGGTCACGCCGGCGCGATCGTCTCAGGCTCGTCCGGCACCGCCGCCGCCAAGAAGGACGCGCTGGAGGCCGCTGGTGTCCAGGTCGGCAAGACCCCCTCGGAGACCGCTGAGCTGATGCGCCAGATCATGCGGGAGCTCTCCGCCTGACTCACCTGAGCACCCAGACCGGGCCCCTGACCGCACGTGCAAGCGGTCGGGGGCCCGTTCCGTCGCCCGGTGATTTCGATCGCGCCCGGTGAGTCCTCCACCCTGGCCGAGCATCCCCGGGTGACGATGGGCGTGCCATGACAGTCCTGGACCGCACCGACACCCGTCCCGCCGACACCACGACACTCGTGAGCCGGCTGCGGGCGCTCCTGCTCGGTGGCCTCGCGGGCCTGCTCGCGGCACTGATCTCCTGGGTCACGGTCACCGTCCCGGTGGTCATCGCGTGGCTCGCCGACGAACGGAGCTCGACCTCCCTCTGGCAGACCGCCGGGATCGGCATCGACCTGTGGGCCATGGCGCACCGGGCCACCATCGAGGTGGCGGACACCCAGGTCGTCCTGGCCCCGCTCCTCCTGACGATGGTCCCCCTGCTCGCCTGCTGGTATGCCGTGGGGCAGGTCGTCGTCGACCGACCCGACGTCCGCGGTGAGGTCACGGACGTGCGGGGCTGGCGGTCCGCCTGGACGGCCCTGGGCGGGGGCGAGCTGCTCAGCTTCGTCGTGGGCTACCTGGTCAGCGGGCTGATCCTGTGCTCCCTCGCCGGGCTGGGCCAGGCCCCGGTCGTCGTGGCCAGCGCGGTCCCGGGTCTGGTCCTCGTGCCGGTTCTGGCGATCGCCGTGAGCCTGTGGCGCGAGCATCGACGTCAGGAGCATCCGACGTTCGACCTCGGACTGCGGTGGCTGGAGCTGCACACCCCGGTGCTGCTGCGCCGTGGCCTGCGTCCCGCGGTGCAGGCCCTGGGCATCCTCAGCGTCGGAGCGCTGCTCGTAGTGACGGCACTGCTGGTCGTGCGCATCGGTCGGGTGATGGCACTCTACGAGGCGCTCGACGCCGGCCCCGTCGGGGCGACGGTGCTGACGATCGGACAGTTGCTCGCCCTGCCCAACGTGCTGGTCTGGGCTGCCGGCTGGACCACCGGTGCCGACGTGGCCGTAGGAACCGTGCGTGTCGGCTGGGCCGAGTCCACCGCGGGCGACCTGCCGCTGGTCCCCATGCTCGCCACGCTCCCGGAGCCGGGCGTCCTGCCGCCCGGCCTGTGGCTGGTGGCGCTGCTCCCCGTGCTGGCCGGCGCCTGGCTGGGCTACCGCAGCTCGAGGGCGGCGCCCCGACTGGCCTCCTGGTGGGCCAAGGCACAGATCGCCCTGTCGGCCTGTGTCAGCGTGACGCTCGTCGTGCTGCTGCTCAGCTGGCTCGCGCTCGGCGGGATGACCCCGGGGCTCCTGGGGCAGGTGGGCACGGCTCCACTGACGGTCGCCGGCGCGCTCGGTGCCGAGCTGCTCATCGGCGCGATGACCACGCTCAGCGTGCTCCACCTGCTTCGCTCCCGGCGCCTGCGCCCGCAGTCCTGACCCCAGGCAAGGCAACGCCGAGCGGGCGTGACGAGCTCCTCGCCCGCGCGTCAGATGATCAGGCGGCCACGGGCTATCGTCGTCCCGTGAGCACACCGGGCACCGACGGACCGACCGGGCCCCTCGCATCCCAGGGTCCGGCCCGCATCGTCGTACTGGCCTCGGGCTCGGGCACCACCCTCCAGGCGCTGATCGACGCCGCTGGGGACCCGGCATACGGCGTCGAGGTGGTGGCCGTGGGCGCCGACCGCGACGGGATCCAGGCGCTGGAGCGGGCGCGCCGGCACGGCATCCCCACCTTCGTCTGTCGGGTGAGTGACCACCCCGACCGCGCGGCCTGGGACCGTGAGCTCGCGGCCCGGGTGGCTGCTCACCGCCCCGACCTGGTCGTGTCCGCCGGGTTCATGAAGATCCTGGGGCCGGCCGTTCTCGACGCGAACCACGTCGTCAACACTCATCCTGCGCTCCTGCCCGCGTTCCCCGGGGCGCACGCGGTCGCCGACGCCCTGACGTATGGCGTGCGGGTCACCGGGTGCACGGCCCACCTGGTGGACGGTGGAGTCGACACCGGCCCGATCCTGGACCAGCGCGCCGTCCCGGTCGAGGACGGCGACACCGAGGACCGCCTCCACGAGCGCATCAAGACCGTCGAGCGCATCATGATCGTCGAGGTGGTGGGCCGGCTGGCCCGCCACGGCTACACCGTCACCGACAGGAAGGTCACCATCCCGTGAACGCCACCCCGCAGGACAACGAAGGGCGTCGCCCCGTCCGGCGCGTGCTGATCTCCGTCTACGACAAGTCCGGGCTCGAGGACCTGGCTATCGGACTGCATGACGCGGGTGCCCAGCTGGTCTCCACCGGGTCGACGGCTGCCCGCATCGAGGAGGCGGGCATCCCCGTCCTCCGGGTCGAGGAGCTCACCGGCTTCCCCGAGTGCCTGGACGGGCGGGTCAAGACGCTGCACCCCCGGATCCATGCCGGGCTGCTGGCCGACACCCACAACCCCGACCACGTCGCCCAGCTCGCCGACCTCGACATCGAGCCGTTCGATCTGGTGGTCGTGAACCTCTACCCGTTCACCGAGACCGTGGGGTCCGGCGCCTCCCAGGAGGAGTGCATCGAGCAGATCGACATCGGCGGTCCCTCGATGGTGCGCGCGGCGGCCAAGAACCACGCGTCGGTGGCGGTCGTGGTGGACCCCTCGACCTATCCCGACGTGGTCGGCACGGTGGCGGACGGGGGCTTCACCCTGGCGCAGCGGCAGGCGCTGGCCGCCAGGGCCTTCGTCCACACCGCGACGTATGACGTGCACGTCGCCTCCTGGATGGGCAACGTGGTCGCCGACACCTCCGACGGCACGGGCTTCCCGGCCTGGATCGGCGCCACCTGGGAGCGCGCGGACGTGCTCCGCTACGGGGAGAACCCGCACCAGCGGGCGGCGCTCTACCGCAACGGTTTCCAGCCCACGCCCGCGCTCGCGCAGGCGGAGGTGCTCCACGGTAGGGCGATGTCCTTCAACAACTACGTGGACGCGGATGCGGCCCGGCGGGCGGCTCACGACCACGGTGACGTGCCGACGGTGGCAATCATCAAGCACGCCAACCCGTGCGGGATCGCAATCGGCTCCGACATCGCCGAGGCACACCGCAAGGCGCATGCCTGCGACCCGGTGTCCGCCTACGGCGGCATCGTGGCCACCAACCGCGCGGTCACCCAGGAGCTCGCCGCCCAGGTGGCCGAGATCTTCACCGAGGTGATCATCGCGCCGGACTTCGCCCCCGAGGCGCTGGAGCTCCTGCAAGCCCGCAAGAACCTGCGGGTCGTCCGCGCTGCGTCCCCGACCGGGAACGGCCTGGACAGCCGCGACATCGCCGGCGGCATGCTGCTCCAGTCGATGGACGCCCTCGACGCAGAGGGCGACGACCCGGCCCACTGGACCCTCGCCGCCGGGTCGGCCGCGGACGAGGAGACACTCGTCGACCTGGCCTTCGCCTGGCGGTCGGTGCGCGCGGTCAAGTCCAACGCGATCCTGCTGGCCCGGGACGGTGCCAGCGTCGGGATCGGGATGGGTCAGGTGAATCGCGTCGACTCGTGCCGGCTGGCGGTGGACCGGGCCGGCGCCGAGCGGGTCGCGGGCTCGGTCGGTGCATCCGACGCGTTCTTCCCGTTCGCCGACGGTCTGCAGATCCTGCTGGACGCCGGGGTCCGGGCGGTCGTGTCGCCGGGCGGTTCGATCCGCGACGAGGAGGTCATCGCCGCGGCTGAGGCCGCCGGCGTCACGCTCTACTTCACGGGCACCCGCCACTTTGCCCACTGAGGGGCAACCGTCTGCCCCGGGGCGCGCGGTCCCGGTTCGACCCGCTCGCTTCCGGCGTCGCCCCTCCGACCTCGCGCTGGCGCTGGTCGCCGCGTTCGTGTGCGGGGTGATCCTGGCCGTGCAGTCCCGGGTCAACGGCGAGCTCGGCACGCACGTGCCACCGATGACCGCGGCCTGGCTGAGCTTCCTCACCGGTCTGGCTGCGGTCTCGCTGTTGTGGGCCACTCGCCGGTTCCGGAGGGGAGTGCGGGCGGTGCGGCACGCGCTCCGAGACGGCAGCCTGCCGCCCTGGCAGTTGTTCGGCGGGTTCGCGGGCGGACTGGTCGTCGCCACCCAGACGTATGCCGTGCCCCTAGTCGGTGTCGCGACCTTCCTGATCGCCCTGATCGGTGGCCAGACCGTCAACGCCCTGGTGGTCGACAGGTTGCGGCTTGGCCCGGCTGCTCCGCAGCTGATCACCCCCGCCCGTCTGGCAGCCAGTGCTCTGGCCGTCGTCGGCGTGCTGGTGGCAGTGACCTCGGGGGCCGGACGGGGAGATCTGGTGCTGCTGCCGGTGGTGCTGGCCTTCCTCGTCGGCATGTCCACGGCGGTGCAGCAGGCGACCAACGCCCGCGTCACCCAGGTCAGCGGCGATGCGACAGTGACCGCCTTCATCAACTTCGCCACCGGCGCCCTGCTGCTGCTGGTCATCGGTGCCTGGACCGTGCTGCCCGAAGGCTGGCCGGACGTCAGCGGCGTCCCGGCGTGGGCCTGGTGGGGTGGTGTGATGGGCGTGGTCTTCATCATCCTGGCCGCCTGGGCCGTGATGCACAGCGGCGTGCTGCTCTTCGGCTTGGTGACCATCACCAGCCAGATGGGCACCGGCCTGGTCCTCGACCTGCTCGAGCCCAGCACGCGGGACCGGGTGGGGCCACAGA
The DNA here is from genome assembly GCA_035303365.1 of Ornithinicoccus sp. GTDB lineage: Bacteria > Actinomycetota > Actinomycetes > Actinomycetales > Dermatophilaceae > Ornithinicoccus. The sequence goes on along the minus strand of DATGRS010000144.1, from coordinate 27,861 downwards.
TGCTGGTCGGCGTCGGGCTCACGGTGATCGCCGCGGCCTGGGCGGCGGTGGCGCGGGCCCGTTCGCGCCGGGCCGGGCGGGCGAGAACCTCCTGAGCCGGCGACCTGCACGCCGCCCGCGCCAGCCGGTGCCCGGCAGCCTGGCCACGGACTCCTAGACTGGCGACATGAGCGCACGCATCCTGGACGGCAAGGCCGCGCTGAGTGACATCAAGGCCGACCTCGCCCGCCGGGTGGCGCACCTTGCGGAGCGGGGGATCGTGCCCGGGCTCGGGACGGTCCTGGTCGGAGACGACCCGGCCAGCACCTGGTACGTCAACGCCAAGCACAAGGACTGCGCGGAGATCGGGGTGACCTCGATCCGGCGTGACCTCCCGGCGACGGCGACTCAGGCCGAGGTGGAGACGGTCGTGGACGAGCTCAACGCCGACCCTGCCTGCACCGCCTTCCTCGTCCAGCAGCCCACTGGGCTCGATGAGTTTGCGATCCTCTCCCGGATCGACCCGGTGAAGGACGTCGACGGACTGCACCCCGTGAACCTGGGGTCGCTGGTGCTCAACCAACCGGCGCCCTTGCCCTGCACGCCGTATGGCGTGGTCCAGCTGCTGCGTCGACATGACGTCCCGATCGCCGGGGCTGAGGTCGTCGTGGTCGGGCGCGGCCTGACCGTCGGGCGTCCGCTCGGGCTGATCCTGACCCGCCGGTCCGAGAACGCCACCGTGACGTTGTGTCACACCGGGACGCGCGAGCTCGCCGACCACACGCGTCGGGCGGACATCATCGTCGCCGCGGCCGGGGTCCCTGACCTGATCACGGCCGACATGGTCCGCCCCGGAGCCGCGGTACTGGACGTGGGAGTGGCGCGGCGGGACGGCAAGATCGCCGGTGATGTCGCACCGGAGGTGGCCGAGGTCGCCGGCTGGATCTCGCCCAATCCCGGTGGTGTCGGACCGATGACCCGCGCGATGCTGCTGACCAACGTCGTGGAGGCTGCCGAGCGCGGTGCCTCCGCCGCGCCGCGCGAGCCCGAGGGCCAGCCCGTCACCCACACGCAGTCCGAGCCCGACCCGGTCAGGTGACGTCGCCCGATCCCGACCGCCAGGAGCCGGCGCGGGCCCGACGACCGGCCAACTGGGGGAGTCAGCCGCTGGGCCTGTGGTGGGTCTTCCCCGTGGGCCTCACGGTTGCCCTGTGGGTGCTCTTCCAGGAGGGCGTGAGGCCCGCCGGCTACATCGTCGCCGGGACCCTGGTGCTGGCGGCGTTGCTGCGCCTCATGCTCCCGCGGGGCGCGGTGGGAGGCTTGCTGGTGCGGTCCCGCGCGTGGGACGTCCTGACACTCCTCGCGCTCGCCGTCGCCGTGGTGGTCATCACGGCAACCCTGGTCATCCGCTGACGGTCACAGCCGGCAGCAGAGCGGCCTGACGGCATACCGACGGACAGCACAGGACCGCCGGCCTGCCTGACGGCATACCGGCGGTCCTGGTGGTGAATGGCTCAGATGAGGCCGAGGTCGGAGACCGCCTGGCGCTCCTCGTCGAGCTCGGCGACGGAGGCGTCGATCCGGCCGCGGGAGAAGTCGTCGATCTCGAGGCCCTGGACGATCTCCCAGGTGCCGCCGGACGTCGTGACCGGGAAGGAGGAGATGAGTCCCTCCGGCACGCCGTAGGAGCCGTCGGAGCGCACGGCCATCGACAGCCAGTCACCCTCGGGGCTGCCGCTGAGCCAGTCGCGGGTGTGGTCGATCGTCGCCGAGGCGGCGGAGGCCGCCGAGCTCGAGCCGCGAGCCTCGATGATCGCCGCGCCGCGCTTTGCCACGGTCGGGATGAACGTGTCCTCGAGCCAGCTCTGGTCGTTGATGACCTCGGCGGCTGGCCGGCCGCTGATCTTGGCGTGGAAGAGGTCGGGGTACTGCGTCGCCGAGTGGTTGCCCCAGATAGTCATGTGCGAGATCTCCGACACCGGGACACCTGCCTTGGCGGACACCTGCGCCAGCGCCCGGTTGTGGTCCAGCCGGGTGAGCGCGGAGAAGCGCTCGGCGGGGATGTCCGGCGCGTTGCTCATCGCGATGAGTGCGTTGGTGTTGGCCGGGTTGCCGGTGACGGTGATCCGGATGTCGTCGGCGGCGTGGTCGTTCAGCGCCTTGCCCTGCCCGGTGAAGATGGCACCGTTGGCCTCGAGCAGGTCGCCGCGCTCCATGCCCTTGCTGCGGGGCCGCGCGCCGACCAGCAGAGCCACGTTGGCACCGTCGAAGATCACGTTCGGGTCGTCACCGATCTCCACGCCCGCGAGGGTCGAGAACGCGCAGTCGTCCAGCTCCATCACGACGCCCTCGAGCGTCTTGAGCGCAGGAGTGATCTCCAGCAGGCGCAGCTCGACCGGCGTGTCCCGGCCGAAGAGGTCTCCACTGGCGATCCGGAACAGCAGGCTGTAGCCGATCTGGCCGGCCGCGCCGGTGACGGCGACCTTGACGGGGGTGGAGTTCACAGTGCTCATCCTTCGGTCCGGGGAGACGGTTTTCCTCAGTGACGTTACACCGACCGAACCGAGTCCCGAGAGGTCGGGGGAGGGGTGCCGGAGCGGGCGTGGTCACGGGTTGGCGTGGTCCGCGATAACCTGAGGCCCGGCGGCTGCCCGGCGCGGCTGCACGTGACGCACGGGCCGTGCCGACGGCCACCCCGACTGACCACAGGAGCCTGCAGGCATGGAGAAGATCAAGGTCGCCAACCCGATCGTCGAGCTCGATGGCGACGAGATGACGCGCATCATCTGGCAGTTCATCAAGGAGCGGCTGATCCACCCGTACCTGGACGTCGACCTCAAGTACTACGACCTGGGCGTCGAGAAGCGCGACGAGACCAACGACCAGATCACGGTCGACGCGGCCAACGCCATCAAGGAGTACGGCGTCGGGGTCAAGTGCGCGACCATCACGCCGGACGAGGCGCGGGTGGAGGAGTTCGGGCTCAAGGAGATGTGGAAGAGCCCCAACGGCACGATCCGCAACATCCTCGGCGGCGTCATCTTCCGCGAGCCGATCATCATCTCCAACGTGCCGCGCCTGGTGCCCGGGTGGACCAAGCCGATCATCATCGGTCGTCACGCCCACGGTGACCAGTACAAGGCGCAGAACTTCAAGGTTCCGGGCGCCGGCACCGTCACGATCACCTACACCCCAGCGGACGGGGGCGAGCCCCAGGTCTACGAGGTCGCCGAGTACGGCGACGACGGGGGTGTGGCGATGGGGATGTTCAACTACAACGACTCCATCCGTGACTTCGCCCGCGCCAGCTTCAACTATGCGCTGGACCGCGGTGTCCCGTGCTACCTGTCGACCAAGAACACCATCCTCAAGGCCTACGACGGCGCGTTCAAGGACATCTTCCAGGAGGTGTTCGACGCAGAGTTCCGGGAGCGTTTCGACGCCGAGGGCCTGACCTACGAGCACCGCCTCATCGATGACATGGTCGCTGCATCGATGAAGTGGGAGGGCGGCTACCTCTGGGCCTGCAAGAACTACGACGGTGACGTGCAGTCCGACACCGTCGCCCAGGGGTTCGGCTCGCTGGGCCTGATGACCTCGGTGCTGATGACCCCGGACGGCAAGACCGTCGAGGCCGAGGCGGCCCACGGCACGGTGACGCGCCACTACCGTCAGCACCAGCAGGGCAAGCCCACCTCCACCAACCCGATCGCGTCGATCTTCGCGTGGACCCGCGGCATCTCCTACCGGGGCAAGATGGACAACACCCCCGAGGTGACCGAGTTCGCCGAGACCCTCGAGCGCGTCTGCGTCGAGACCGTCGAGCAGGGCAAGATGACCAAGGACCTGGCCCTCCTGATCGGCAAGGACCAGGACTGGCTCACCACGGAGGAGTTCCTGGCCGCCATCGACGACAACCTGCAGAAGGCGATGGCTGACTGACCAGCCGGGTCAGCCCCAGCTGGGAGGAGTCGGCAGCGGGTGGTGGCTGGTGAGGTCCTGCTCCACACCCCGGGTGAGCCAGAGCAGCATGTCGCAGGGCCGGCCGTGCACCTCGTTGCCGCCGCCCTTGATGTGCCAGCGGCGGTTGTCGGTCCCGATGAGGGTCAGCGGAGGGCAGCCGGCCCCCTGGTTGAACCGCTCCGCCGCCTCGGTGATCCCGGCGCGGACCACCTCCGGCGGGGCGTCGGCGAAGGTGAACCCCATGTCGAGGTCGACGTGGTGGTAGGTCACCTCACGCAACCTGGCCCACGGGATCCGGTCTCCGGGCAGGGTGCGGTTGCCCATCCGCACCGGTGACAGGTCGGTCCGGCCGCGCAGCGTCTCCACCCGGCTGCGGAAGGCGTTGGAGGCCGCGATGACGTCGGCGCGAAGCCGGGGCAGTGACTGGGCGGCCCCTTCCTCGATGTCGCGATCGCGCTGCTCGGGCGAGGCGTAGGCCGGCTTCTCGCGCCCGCTCGTCGCCCACTGCACCAGGTGCTGCAACCCGTCGGCGTTGCGCGCCACGTGCGCCAGCACGTGGGCCCGGGTCCAGCCCTCGCACAGGCTGGGCTCGCGCAGGTCCTCCTCGGTCATCCGGGCCATCGTCGTGGCCAGCGCCCGGTCGGCTTCAGCGAGAAGGTCGATAGCTCGTCCCGCTGAGAGTTGTCCCTCGGTCATGATGCCTCCATCGCAGCCGGTGCCGTCTCACATCTGCACTCGATGCTGCCTCCCCGGACGGACGACCGCAAGGGACCTTGGACCCGAACTCCTCCCGCCTAGGTCAACCGGAGGGTCACAGTGAGTCGGTCTCCGACTTCGCGCCGGTTGCCCGGGCGACGAAGTCGGCCAGATCCTTGGACTGCTGCACCCGGGACGGCTCGTGGACATACATCATGTGGCCCGCCTCGTAGTACCGGTGCTCGATGTTGTCACGCAGCGTGGCAGGGATGTCGAGGTGCTCGAGCACCTCGCGGGCCGCGAAGAACGGGGTAGCGCCGTCATACCAGCCGTAGGCGACGTGGACGTGCAGGTGTGGGTTGGCTCGCATCGCGCGGGCCAGGCGAGAGGTGACGTCCACCGAGCGTCCCTCGAAGTCCGAGTAGGACCACGGGTGCACCTTGGCCGAGATCTGCTCGTAGTGCAGGTCGGACTCGTAGCCCAGGTCGGCCCGGACGTGATGGTTCCAGGCGGCGGCGTAGGGTCCCGCGATGGCGTCGTGACTGGGGTCGGAGTCCATCACCTCGGCGTTCCCGGCGGCCGCCGGGCCGGTGAACCGTGAGTCGAGCCGGCCCACGACCAGGTGCTGCTCGCGGAGCAGCTGAGTGAAGAACCTCAGGTGCTCGATCCGCAGGTCGGCACGGTCGACCCAGCCGGGGTCGAGGCCGGTGAGCTCGGCCAGCCGCGCGACGTGCTCGGCGCGGGTGCGTCCCGTGAGCCGAGCACCGCGGCTGAGTGCGTAGGGGTAGTCGCGCTCGGCATACTCCTCCGCCGCGCGGACCACCGTCGACAGCGACTTGCGGCCGTGCTTGCCGTGGTAGTGGGCCACCGCCGCGTAGGTGGGCAGGAAGCCGACGAACGCACGGTCGCTGTCCGGCTCGCGCAGGCCGATGGATCCGAGGTCCAGCACCGAGGAGATCAGCATGATGCCGTTGAGATACATCCCGTAGCGGCTCTGCAGGTGATCGGCGAGTGCGGCCGCCCGCAGCGTCCCGTAGGACTCGCCCGCGAGGAACTTCGGCGACAGCCACCGCTCGTTGCGGGCGGTCCACAGGCGGATGATCTCGCCGACGGACTCGATGTCTCCGGTGAAGCCGTGATAGCCCTTGGCCTTGCCTCCCTCGACTGCGCGCGAGAAGCCGGTGGAGACGGGGTCGATGAAGACCAGGTCGGACACGGCCAGCAGGGACTCCGGGTTGTCGACGAGTCCATAGGGCGGCGGCAGCAGGTCGTCGACGTCTCCCATCTGGACCCGGCGCGGACCGAGCAGACCCAGGTGCAGCCAGACGGACGAGGAGCCCGGGCCGCCGTTGAACGCGAAGGTCACCGGACGCGTCGGCGCGCCGTCCTTCTGCTCGACGACGTATGACGTGAGGAAGACCTCGGCCTTGGCCTTGGTCCCGGTGAAGACATCGTCCTCGTAGACCTCCTCGCGAAGCACGACCCGTCCCGTCGTGGCGGTGTAAGTCAGTCGGGCGCGTCCCACCCGCAGGGTATGCCGGGTGGTGACCAGGTCGTCCTTGGGCTCTGCCGGCTCTGTGGTGACCTTGGCCCCCTCCTTGCCGTTGCTCACGCCGGAGTCGGGAGCCGCTCCGCGGGTGGCGGCTGTGGGGTCGGAGTGGTCGGCGGGCGTCGTGGTGTCGTCGTCGGTCGGGCACATAGGTATGACCTTAGGACCCCGGGCGCAGAGTAGGGTCCTGCTCGTGAGTCTCCAACGCGGTGATCCGGTCACGGTCGGTGTGGCGCTTCCGGTCCCCGAGCCGTGGGGGAGCCTGGTCCACCGCACCAGGCTGGGTTACGGGGAGACAGGAGCGGTGCACATCCCAACTCACGTGACGCTCATGCCGCCGACGCAGACGACCAGCGAGCGGCTTGAGGAGCTGCTGGTGCACCTGTCCGAGGTGGCCGGCCGGCACGCCGCGTTCGACATGGTGCTGCGGGGGACCGGCACCTTCCGACCCGTGTCCGACGTCGTCTATATCCAGATCGCCCGGGGGGTGTCGTCCTGCGAGCAGCTGGAGCTCGCCGTCCGTAGCGGCCCCGTGCGACGCGAGCTGGAGTTCCCTTACCACCCGCACGTCACCGTGGCGCACAACCTGCCCCACGACGTCCTGGACCGCGCCTTCGAGGAGCTGGCGGACTTCAGTGCGCAGTTCCGGGCCGGTGAGTTCGCCGCCTACGTGCACCACGGGGACGAGGTCTGGCGGCCACTGGTCACCTATGAGCTGACCGGCCTGCCCGTGGAGCACGTCCACCCGAACTGACGCGCTGGCTCCTCTACCTGACACGGGGCTGCCCACCTGAGGCGCGGGCCGGACTGGACGTCCGTGCGCCCGGCGCCAAGCCCCCTCCCGGGTCCGTCAGGCGACCGCCACGTCGACCCGACCCATGGCGCGGGCGTAGTAGCCGAGCAGCTGGTCGGTCAGCGCCGGCCAGGAGCGCTCCTGGACCCCGGCTCGTCCCGCCAGCCCCATCGCCGATCGCTGCGCAGCCTGGTGGTCGCCCGCGAGACTGGCTACCGCCTCGCGCAGGGCGCCGGGCCGGTCGGGGTCGAAGAGCAGCCCCGTGCGGCCGTGCTCGACCAGGTCCAGTGGACCCCCGCGGGCCGGTGCGATGACCGGCAGACCGGCCGCGGCCGCTTCCTGCAGGGTCTGACCGAAGGTCTCCCGGGTGCCGGTGTGCACGAAGAGGTCGAAGGCGGCATAGCTGCGAGCCAGCTCCTCTCCCTCCAGCCGGCCGAGCAGTGCCGCTCCGGGAAGCGCCTCACGCAGCAGGTCGGTGCTGGGACCGTCCCCGACGAGCACGAGCCTGCTGTGGGGCAGGTCGTTCAGCTCGCTCAGGCGGTGCAGCTCCTTCTCCGGGGCGAGACGCCCGACGTAGCCGATGAGCAGCTCGCCGTTCGGCGCCAACTGCCGGCGCAGGGCGACCTCTGGCTTGCGGTCCGGGTGGAACAGCGTCGAGTCCACACCCCGACCCCAGAGTGCGACCCGCGGCACGTCGTGGCTCTGGAGGTCCTGCAGGGCTGCCGAGGACGGCGCCAGCGTGAGGTCGGCCTGAGAGTGGATGCGGCGGATCCAGCGCCATGCTGCCCGGGCGGTGAGGTCGCCGATCGGACCGGAGTGCTGCCGGATGTAACTCGGCATGTCGGTCTGGTAGATGGCGACGGACGGGATGCCCAGACTCCTGGCGGCGGTGAGCCCACGCACGCCGAGGACGAAGGGTGAGGCGACGTGAACGACGTCGGGCCGGAACCGGTGGAGGACCGTCTCCAGCTCGTAGGAGGGCAGGCCGACGCGGAACTGGCGGATCGGGACGCTGCTGACGGTGTGTACCGGGAAGCCTGCGTAGCGCTCGGGCGCTGCGGTCTCGGCCCAGGGCGTGGTCCCCGGGGCGATGACCAGTGCGTCGTGCCCGGCATCTGCCAGGCACTCGAGCACCTTGCACACGCTGGTCGTGACTCCGTTGAGGGCGGGTAGGAAGGACTCGGTGACGATGGCGACGCGCACGTGGCCAAGAGTTGCCTCCCCTGGTGTCGGGGCGGCCACGAGCGGGCCGGTGTCGAGTGAGCGGGAGGTGACCAGTGGGTGACCGAGGGCGTCCCGCAGCCGCCGTCGGGGTGCCCGGTGTGCGGCGCCGCTCACGTCAGGTCCTCCCGCCCACTGCCTTGCAGGTCGGCCACGATCTGCTTGACGTCCTGGACCCGCTCGCGAGTAGTGACCAGGACTGCGTCTGCGGTGTCGACCACGACGATGTCGTCCACCCCGAGGGTCACCACGGTGCGGCTGCCCTGTGCCGCGACCAGCCCGGTGCTGTCGCGGGAGACGACCTGGTCCCGGGGGCCGAGGACGCGGATGCCGTCAGCGGACTCCGCGATCAGCGAGGCCAGGGAGGCGAAGTCACCCACGTCGTCCCACGGGAAGCGGGCGGGGACGACCGCGACCCTGCCTGCGTCCGCGGCCGGCTCCGCCACGGCGTGGTCGATGGAGATCTTGGTCAGCCCCGGCCAGATCTCGTCGATCATGCTGGGCTCGAGGGCCAGCTGCCGGAGCGCCGTCACCATCTGCGGGTGCCACGTCGCCAGAAGGTCGAGCAGCACGCTGGCGCGCACGACGAACATACCGGCGTTCCACAGGTAGCTCCCCGAGGCAACGTAGTCCTCGGCGCGCGCCCGATCCGGCTTCTCGACGAACTGCTCGGCACGGCGCGCCTGGGTCCGCCCGGGGGTGGGCCACGGGTCGCCAACCCGGATGTAGCCGAATCCGGTGGCTGGATAGGTCGGCGTGACGCCCAGCGTGACCAGCGCGCCCGTCGTCGCCGCCGCCACGGCGTCCCGGATGCAGGCCCGGAACGCCTCACCGTCGTGGATCACGTGGTCCGCGGCGAACGATCCCAGCACGGCAGCGGGGTCTCGCTGCTCCAGCACCGCTGCGGCCAGGCCGATCGCGGGCATCGAGTCCCGCGGGCTCGGTTCGACCAGCACCTGGTCTTCCGGCAGGTCAGGAAGCTGGGCCCGGACGGCCTCGGCGTGGCGAACGCCGGTGACGACGAGCACCCGCTGCCCCGTGAGCGGCGTGAGGCGCGACACGGTGTCCTGCAGGAGTGAGTGGCCGCTGCCGCTGAGGTCGTGCAGGAACTTCGGGGCCGACCGGCGGGAGAGTGGCCAGAGCCGGGTGCCGGAGCCGCCCGCCGGGATGACTCCCCAGAAGTGCTCCATGCTGTCGTCGCCGTCACTCACACCTGCCAGCATAGGGTTGGCGGTGTGAGCCAGCCCGCCACCGACCTCCGTTCCCGCGCGCTCTCGCTCGGCTACCGCCGTGCCGTGCGGCCGTTGTTCTTCCGGGCCGGCGGTGGGGACGCGGAGGAGGCGCACCACAGGGCCATCGCGATGGTCGAGTCGCTGGGAGACCGCCCGTGGGCGGTCCGGGCGCTGGCCAGTAGCCTGCGTCAGACGCCGGTGCCGGTGTACCTGTGGGGACTGACCTTTCCTAACCGCGTCGGTCTGGCCGCCGGCATGGACAAGGACGGGCGCGGTCTGCGCGCCTGGGGTGCGCTCGGCTTCGGTCACGTCGAGGTCGGCACGGTCACGGCACACCCGCAACCCGGAAACCCGCGCCCCCGCCTGTTCCGACTGCCGGACAGCCGCGCCGTCATCAACCGGATGGGCTTCAACAATGCCGGCGTCGAGGCGCTGGCCGAGCGCCTGCAGGCGGCCCGCGCGGAGGGTGCCATCGACATCCCGGTCGGGGTGTCCATCGGCAAGAGCAAGGTGACGCCGGTGGAGGAGGCTGCGGACGACTACCTGACGTCCGTCCGGACGTTGGACGGTCTCGCGGACTACCTGGCGGTCAACGTGTCCTCACCCAACACCCCCGGGCTGCGGGGTCTGCAGGACGCGGGGCCGCTAACCGACCTCCTGACGGCAGTGGTCGCCCAGACCCAGGAGCTTGCCGAGGAGGGCCGCACGACACCGGTTCTGGTCAAGCTGGCTCCCGACCTGTCCGACGACGCGCTGGACGAGGCGTTGGCCGTAGCAACCGGTGCCGGCGTGGCCGGTTTCATCGCGACCAACACCACGGTCGGGCGGGCGTATGTCGCGCCGCGCGATCGCGAGGTGGCGCACCGGGAGAGCGGAGGACTCAGCGGTGCCCCGCTCTCCCGGCGCTCACGTGAGGTCGTCCAGCGGATCCGCGCGGGCACCGCCCTGCCCGTCATCGGGGTGGGCGGGGTGATGACCGCGGATGATGCCGCGGCGTTGCTTGACGTCGGAGCGGACCTCGTGCAGCTCTACACCGGGTTGATCTACTCGGGGCCGGCGCTCGTGCGCGAGGTGGCCTCGTTGGAGCGGTGAGGCCTCGGGGGATGGCCTACAGATCGTCGCCGGGCAACCCAGCCGCCGAGTGACGAGTCTTGTCGGGTTCTACCGTGCGTGCTGCTGAGTGGCGCATCTTGGTGGGCTCGAGGATGGTCGAGTCACCTGAGGCGGCGAGGATTGGCTCATCGCCGTCGACAGCCGGGTTAACCGGCCTCACCCCAGACTCCCCGCTAAAGGGAGAGTCGGTTCCTGATTCACGGGACATTCCCCAACGGTAGCGTTGCCGGGCCCTGCTGTCAGCCCTATTTACCCGGCTCGGCGACGCCTAAAAAACAGGGTCGCGTCAACCCTCGTCAAATGTCGCTATCGGTGCCACCATTGGGCCATGCGCGTGACGGGTCATGGAACCTCGATCTCATGGATCCCCTCGGAGTCGGTCTCCGGCTGGCTGAAGGGGGGCTTTGACCTGCGGTTGTCCCACTACGACAAGCCGCCGGCCGAACAGGTGACGGCTGTCGCCCAGGTCGAGCAGATGAGGCAGGACGACCGTTTCAGGTTCGCCAATGTGATCAGCGGTTGGGGAGACTTCTCCACGAAGGAGCCCACCGCTGGCTGGGACGAAGAATCGGGTTTGCTGATGGGCTCGACGACGGTGCGGCTGGCCGTCGGTTCGGCGACTTTTATGGGCTACTCCCTGCCGGTCCTGCGTGACATCAGCCATCCGGACGACGACACCGTGGTCCTGACGCAGACCGTCGGGGGACGCACCGGCGTGCCCCTCCCGCGCACGGTCAAGCACCCGCCATACGTGCGGTGGCAGGCCCCCATCGTCTGGACCACGCTGGCTCTGACGCTCCGCCGCGACGGCAGCTCCGGGGTGGCACTGGTCGGCGCCAGTGCCTTCCCCCGGCACTGGGTCTACGACGCGGACGGCGCGATCACGGCCAAGAGTGCGGTGACCGAGCTGCAGAAGTGGATGGACCACTCCTTCGGACCGCGCACGCCGTGGGGCAACCAGGACTCGGAGGCGCTCGTCGTCGCTGCGGAGTCGGCGGTCGAGCGGCGTCTGTCCAGCCAGATCATGTCGGGCGACCGGACCACCGGATCGCGCACCGAGGTGCGGACCCTGCCCGAGGGACACGTGCTGATCCGTCAGGGCGACCAGGACGACCACGTCTTCCTGGTGCTCGACGGGGTGCTCGACGTGCTCGTGAACGACGAGCCGGTGGGGGAGGTCGGGCCGGGCGCCGTCCTGGGGGAGCGGGCCGTCCTCGGAGACGGTCGCCGCACGGCCACGGTGCGTGCGCGCACCGCCGTCCGGGTGGCTCGAGTCCCTGGCGCCGCGCTGGACGACGCGAGCCTGCAGGACCTGGCGCAGACCCACCGTCGTGAGGACCCGGTGCCCGACCCGACAGAGGGGTAGCTGCGTGGCCGCCACCTCCCTGCCCGAGGGCACCGTCACGATGCTCTTCAGCGACATCGAGGGGTCCACCACGCTCCTTCAGCGGCTCGGAGCGAGCTACCGAGACGTGCTCATCGAGCAACGGCGTGTGATGCGGGCGGCCATCGAGGCCCACGGTGGCCACGAGATGGGCACCGAGGGCGACAGCTTCTTCGTCATCTTCTCCTCCGCCACGGCAGCGTTGCGCACCGCGGTCCAGGCACAGCGCGGACTGGCGCGAGTCTCCGCGGGGGGAGAGCACCTGCGGGTCAGGATGGGCCTGCACACCGGTGAGCCGGAGCTGCACGACGGTGACTACGTCGGGCTGGACGTCCACCGCGCCGCGCGCGTCGCGGCGGCCGCCAACGGCGGGCAGATCGTGCTGACATCAGCGACCTGGGCGCTCGCCGAGGGGCACGTGCCCGGGACCGTCCGTGACCTGGGGTGGCACCGCCTCAAGGACATCCAGGAGCCTGAGCACCTGTTGCAGCTCGTCGTGCCCGACCTGGTCGACGAGGACCGCCCGGTGCGCACGGTGGGGACTCCGGCCAGCCTGCCCCGGCCCGGCACCTCGTTCGTGGCGCGAGAGGAGCTGGTGACGCGCGTGGACAGCATGTTGCGTGAGCACTCGGTCCGGCTGCTGACCCTGGTCGGTCCGGGTGGGGTCGGCAAGTCGAGGCTCGCCCTGGAGGTCGCCGAGCGCTGTGCGCAGTGGGTGCGGGACGGCGTCTTCTTCGTGCTGCTGGCGGATGTCCGCACCATCGACGACGCGTGGTCGGCCATCGGCGCGACCGTCGGGCTCCCGGCCGCCCAGCGGGAGCCGGACGACCTGCTCCGGTGGCTGCGGGAGCGGAGTCTGCTGCTGGTGCTGGACAACGTGGAGCAGCTCCCGGACGTGCATCAGGTGGTGGGGCGGCTGCTGGAGGACACCGTGGAGGTCGAGCTGCTGATCACCTCGCGCCGGCCCGTGCACGTCATGGCCGAGCAACTCGTGCCGGTCCCTCCCCTGGAGGAGCAGGCCGCCGTCGAGCTGTTCCGTCAGCGGCTCGCCGCTGTCCGGCCCGGTGAGCCCGGTGACGCCACCGTGCTGCGCGAGCTGGTCAGCCTGGTCGAGGGCATCCCGCTCGCCATCGAGCTGCTCGCGGCGCGGGGGCAGCTGCTCGGCCCCGCGGCCATGCTGCAGCGCTTCAGGGACGGTGGCCTCGACCTTCGCAGCAGAGCCACGGATGTGCCGGAGCGGCAGCGGTCGCTGCACGCCGTGCTCGACTGGAGCTACCAGCTCCTGTCCGAGCCGGCCGCCACCGCGTTGCGCCGGCTGGGCGCGCTGGCCGGTCCCTTCGGGCTCGAGGAGGCTCGGGCTGCCATCGACCGGGGCGAGGACGACGTGGTCGAGTCCCTCCTGGACCTCACTGAGGCCAGTCTGCTGAGAGCCCAGGAGGCGCCCGGTGGAGCACCCGAGTTCGCGATGCTGCGGTTGGTCAACCGATACGCGTCGCACCTGTTGGCCCAGGACCCGGCCGAGCTCGAGGCGACGCGGACCCGGGTGGCGCATCACGTCCGAGACTGGGCGGTCGCTGTCACGGCCAACCTCCGCACCCCTCGGCACCTGGTCGCCCGTGACCTGATCGCACGGCGCCAGCAACTGTTCCGGCAGGTGCTGGAGCACGCTCTGCAACCAGACAGCCCGGACGTCGTCGCCGGTGTCCAGCTCTGCGCCGCCCTGAGCTTCTACTGGTACTCGGGGGGGTACACCGCCGAGGGAGCCAGGTGGCTGTCACAGGCAGAACGGGCCTGGAAGGATTTGGACGACCCCGCCGTCAACCGGGCGCTGCACGGGCTGGGCATCCTGCTCATGCAGCAGGGCAAACCCGCCGAGGCCGAGGCCCTGCTGCGCCGGGCGCTGTCCGCCTGGCGCAGCGCCGACGACCCCGGCCAGAGCGCGATCGAGCTGAACAGCCTCGCGCTCGCCCGCCGTGTCCAGGGTGACCTCCAGGAGGCGGGCGAGCTCTTCCGCGAGGCCATCGAGCTCGCCGGGCGGGCGGGGTCGGACAAGCTTCGGGTCAACGCCAAGTCCAACCTGGCGCTCCTTGAGCTGGACCGGGGAGCCGCGGAGGACGCACTGCGCCTGTTCCGCGACGTGCTGGAACTGGACACTCAGCTCGGCGACCCGTGGGGCATCTACGCCGACCACGTCAACATCGCCACGAGCCTGCTGGTCGCCGGTGACGCCAGACAGGCGGCGCAGGTGCTGCGCGAGCACGGGGCCGGCGCCATGGCGCTCGAGGACACTGATCTGTCGCTGGAGGTGGTCGAGGACCTGGCGTTCGTCTGTGTGGCCGCCGAGCGGGACGACGTCGCGGCCCGCCTGCTGGGCGCCGCCCGGGGGACCCGGGCGACCGCCGGGCTGCCCAGGGTGGGTCCCGAGGTAGAGCGGCTGGAGAGGCTCATCGCCCCCGCGCGTCAACGCCTGGGAACGGGGTGGGACGACGCCGTCGCCGAGGGCGAGCCGATGTCGCTCGATGACGCATTCACCCTCGGCGTGAACACCCTGCAGGATCTTCAGTAACCTGACGTCATGTCAGGTGCCAGCAGCGAGTCCGGGTTTGAGATCAAGGCCGTCTACGGCCCGGACGACGTTGCGGGGCTTGATCCGCAGACCGCGCTGGGCGAACCCGGCGCCTACCCCTACACACGGGGGGTCTACCCGTCGATGTACACCGGCCGCCCGTGGACGATGCGGCAGTATGCCGGGTTCGGCACGGCTGCGGAGTCGAACGCCCGCTACCACGAGCTGGTGGCGCACGGAACCGGTGGCCTGTCGGTCGCGTTCGACCTCCCCACACAGATGGGCTACGACTCGGACCACCCGATCGCTGCCGGCGAGGTCGGCAAGGTGGGCGTCGCGATCGACTCGATCGACGACATGCGGTTGCTCTTCGGGGGCCTGCCGCTGGACGAGGTCTCCACCTCGATGACCATCAACGCACCCGCCGCCTCGCTGCTGCTGATGTACCAGCTGGTCGCCGAGGAGACCGGCGTGGCGGGGACCGCGCTCACCGGCACCATCCAGAACGACGTGCTCAAGGAGTACATCGCCCGGGGCACCTACATCTATCCCCCGGCGGAGTCGCTGCGTCTGATCAGCGACATCTTCGGCTACTGCCACACCGAGCTGCCCCGGTGGAACACGATCTCGATCTCCGGCTACCACATGGCCGAGGCGGGGGCCACGCCCGTGCAGGAGATCGCCTTCACGCTGGCCAACGCCAAGGAGTACGTCCGAGCGGCCAGGGCCGCTGGTCTGGAGGTGGACGACTTCGCTCCCCGGCTCTCGTTCTTCTTCGTCGCCCGCACCACGCTGCTGGAGGAGGTCGCCAAGTTCCGTGCCGCCCGCCGCATCTGGGCCCGGATCATGAAGGAGGAGTTCGGCGCCAAGAATCCCAAGTCGATGATGCTGCGGTTCCACACGCAGACAGCGGGTGTGCAGCTGACCGCCCAGCAGCCGCAGGTCAACCTGGTGCGTGTCGCGCTGCAGGGGTTGGGTGCCGTCCTCGGTGGCACGCAGTCGCTGCACACCAACTCCTACGACGAGGCCATCGCCCTGCCCACGACCAAGGCGGCCCGTCTCGCCCTGCGCACGCAGCAGGTGCTGGCCTACGAGACCGACGTGACCAAGACCGTCGACCCGTTCGCGGGCTCCTACGTCGTCGAGGCGATGACCAACGAGATCGAGGAGGAGGCGCTCACGCTGATCCAGGCCGTCGAGGACCGGGGCGGCGCGGTCGGGGCCATCGAGGAGGGGTTCCAGAAGGGCGAGATCGAGCGCGCGGCATACGACACGGCCCTGGAGATCGACTCCGGTGAGCGCGTCGTCGTCGGGGTCAACAAGTTCGTCTCCTCTGAGGAGGAGCCCTACGAGCCGCTTCGTGTCGACCCGTCCATCGAGGCGGCGCAGCGGGAGCGGCTGGAGCGGCTGCGCGCCGAGCGGGACGGTGACGGAGTCGCCCGGGCCCTGGATGCCGTCCGGGCCGCGGCGGCCTCCACCGACAACGTGCTGGTGCCGCTTCGGGAGGCGCTGCGACTGCGGGCCACCGGTGGTGAGGTGGCGGACGCGCTGCGCGAGGTGTGGGGGCAGTACGTGCCCAACGAGCACTTCTGAGCCGTCCGGACCCCGTCGGCGGGGTAGCCTGACCCCGCACCCCTCAAGACAACACAGGACCGATGAAACGCGTGACCTTGCACGACACCACACCAGCTTCCGCACCCGTCCCGACGACCGACACCCTCATCGAGGAGGTCGCGGCGGCGGTGGAGAAGCGTCGGGACGAGGTCCTCGAGCTGCGTCGTGACCTGCACGCCCACCCAGAGGTCTCCTGGCAGGAGCACCGCACGACCGCCGTCGTGATCGAGCGGCTCGAGGCCGAGGGCGTCGTGGTTCGGGCCCTGCCCGGCAGTGGGGCGATCGCCGACCTGGGGGCGGCGGAGCCACGGGTGCGGATCGCGTTGCGGGCCGACCTCGACGCGCTGCCCATCGACGAGGAGACCGGGCTGTCGTTCGCCTCGCGCCAGCAGGGTGTCTGCCACGCCTGTGGCCACGACGTCCACACGGCGGCGGTGCTGGCGGCCGGCCTGGCCCTGGCCGCGATCCAGGACCGGCTGGAGCGTATGTCGGTCGGTGTGCGCCTGATCTTCCAGCCCGCTGAGGAGTCGATCCCCGGCGGTGCGCACGCGGTCGTCGAGGGCGGCTGGATGGAGGGCGTCGACCGGGTCCTCGCGGTCCACTGCGACCCCTCGATCGACGTCGGGACGATCGGTCTGAAGGTGGGGCCGATCACGGCTGCCTCCGACTCGGTGCACGTCACGCTGACGGGTCGGGGCGGGCACACCTCGCGGCCGCACCTGACGCAGGACCTCATCTATGCGTTGGGCAAGGTGATCACCGACGTCCCGGCCGCGCTGTCGCGTCGGATGGACCCGCGCTCGGGCACCGCCCTCGTGTGGGGCGCGGTCCGCTCCGGCACCGTGGCCAACGTCATCCCGTCCCGTGGTGAGTGCGTCGGCACGTTGCGGATGCTCGACTCCGAGACCTGGGCCACCACGGGACCGCTGATCGAGGAGATCGTCCACGCGGTCTGCAGCCCCTACGCCGTCAAGGCCGAGGTCCGCCATGTGCAGGGAGTGCCGCCCGTGGACAACGACGCGTCGGCCGTCGCCGCGATGACGGCCGCGGTGGGCGCGGTGCTCGGCCCGACCGCCATCGTGCCCACCAGACAGTCTCTCGGCGGCGAGGATCTCGGCTGGCTGCTCACCGAGGTGCCGGGCGCGATGGCCCGGCTCGGCACCCGGACACCCGGCGGGCTGACGCACGAGCTGCACCAGGGCGACCTCGTCGTGGACGAGGAGTCGGTGCTGATCGGAGCCAAGTTCCTCGCGGCGGCGGCGCTCAGCTCGGTGGGTCCGGACGGGCTCATCTGACCGGCTTTCCGACCCGTCGGAGGCGGACTACGGGCGCGGCTTGGCAGACATTCCTGTGACTGAGAATGAACGGTGGGGCTACCGCCAAATCATCCTCAGACTGCGAAGGTCACGAATTCGTCACCTTCTGACGATCTGGCTACCCTGCGGTACTTGCCCTCCGTTTGCCGGGATACCATCTGCGTGCTACGTCCCCAAACTCTAAGGAGTACCCCGTGAGGGTGTTCAAGATCGCCGCCGCCAGTGCGGCCGCAGTCATGGTGCTCGCTGCGTGCGGTGAAGCGCCCTCGGACGACACCGAGACCGCCGACAACGACAACAGCACCGCTAGCGCTGCCGCGGGCGGTGAGGACAACTCGGACTTCAAGGCGTGCATGATCTCGGACGCCGGAGGCTTCGACGACCAGTCGTTCAACCAGGCGGCCTACTCCGGTCTGCTGAGTGCCGAGGAGGAGCTGGGCATCGAGACGGCGGAGGCCGAGTCCAACTCCGACGCCGAGTTCGGCCCCAACATCGACGCGATGGTCCAGCAGGACTGTGACTTCGTGATCGGTGCCGGCTTCCTTCTCGAGGACGCCATCCAGGCTGCCGCCGAGGCAAACCCGGACACCAACTTCGGTCTGGTCGACTCCGGCTTCTCCGACGAGAACTTCGCTCCGGTCGAGGTCGAGAACGGCAAGCCGATCCTGTTCAACACGGCTGAGGCCGCCTTCCTGGCCGGCTACCTCGCCGCTGGCATGTCCGAGTCGGGCACCGTGGCCACCTACGGCGGGCTGCCGATCCCCTCGGTCCAGATCTTCATGGACGGCTTCTCCGACGGGATCGACAAGTACAACGAGGACAACAGCGCCGAGGTCGAGCTGCTCGGCTGGGACAAGGAAGCTCAGAACGGCTCGTTTGCCGGTAGCTTCGACGACCAGACGCAGGGCGCCTCGCTCGGCGAGCAGTTCATCTCCCAGGGCGCGGACATCATCATGCCGGTCGCCGGCCCGGTCGGGCTGGGCACCGCCTCGGTTGCCGAGGGCACCGACACCAAGCTGATCTGGGTCGACTCGGACGGCTACGAGACCACTGAGTACGGCGACATCATCCTCACCTCGGTGCTCAAGCACATGGGCCCGGCCGTGCACGGCGCGATCGAGGAGACCGTCGCCGGATCCTTCTCCAACGAGCCCTACGTCGGCACCCTCGAGAACGGTGGCGTCAGCCTGGCTGAGTTCCACGACTTCGAGAGCGAGGTCGCGCAGGAGCTGAAGGACAAGCTCGCGGAGTACGAGGAGCAGATCATCTCCGGTGACCTCGTGATCGAGTCGCCGAACTCCCCGTGATGCACTGACCGGAAGCGCGATAAGCCGCCACTCCGACGTAGCGGCCCAGCCGGTCCTGGCTGGGCCGCTACGGTGTCCGGACCAAGCAACTGACGAAGCCGAGGAGCGATGAAGCTCGAACTGCGTGGCATCACCAAGGTGTTCGGATCCCTGGTGGCCAACGACCACATCGACCTGGTGGTCGAGCCCGGTGAGATCCACGCTCTGCTGGGGGAGAACGGCGCCGGCAAGAGCACGTTGATGAACGTGCTCTACGGCCTCTACGACCCCGACGGCGGGCAGATCCTGCTCGACGACCAGGTGGTCGACTTCGACGGTCCCGGTGACGCGGTGCGCGCCGGCATCGGGATGGTCCACCAGCACTTCATGCTGGTGCCGGTCTTCACCGTGGTGGAGTCGGTGGCGCTCGGCTACGAGCCGACCGGCCGCGGCGGCATCCTGGATCTCGAGGAGGCCCGCCGGAAGGTCGTGGAGATCTCCGAGCGGTTCGGCTTCGACGTCGATCCGGACGCCTACATCGAGAACCTCCCCGTCGGTGTGCAGCAGCGGGTGGAGATCATCAAGGCGCTGTCGCGGGACGCGAAGGTGCTCATCCTGGACGAGCCCACCGCGGTGCTCACGCCGCAGGAGACCGACACGCTGATCGGCATCATGGGCGAGCTGAAGGCTGCAGGGACCTCGATCGTCTTCATCACCCACAAGCTGCGTGAGGTCCGCGCCATCGCCGACCGCATCACCGTGATCCGGCGCGGCAAGGTCGTCGGCCAGGCGAGTCCGGACTCGACCGAGACGGAGCTGGCGTCCATGATGGTCGGTCGGTCCGTCAGCCTCGCGGTCGACAAGGGGCCGGCCCAGCCGGGAGAGAACGGGCTGGTGGTCTCGGACCTGACCGTGCTCCACGGCGGCACGATGTGCGTCGACCGACTCAGCTTCGAGGTCAAGTGCGGCGAGATCTTGGCCATCGCCGGGGTGCAGGGCAACGGGCAGACCGAGCTCGCGGAGGTGATCCTCGGCCTGGAGGAGGCCACCGCCGGCTCCATCAAGCTGGACGGCAAGGAGCTGCGGGGCATGTCCGTGCGGGACCGGCTCCGCGTCGGGATCGGGTTCGTTCCCGAGGACCGCTCCACCGACGGTGTGGTGTCGAGCTTCTCGATCGCCGAGAACCTCATCCTCGACATCTACGACACCGAACCCTTCGCCAAGGGACTGTCGATGTCACCCGCGAAGGTGGCCGAGAACGCGGTGAAGCGCACCGAGGAGTTCGACGTCCGGTTGACCGACATCCAGGATCCGCTCTCGACGCTCTCGGGTGGCAACGCCCAGAAGGTTGTGCTGGCCCGCGAGATGTCGCGCCCTCTGCGGCTTCTCGTCGCCTCCCAGCCCACCCGCGGCCTGGACGTCGGGTCCATCGAGTTCGTGCACAACCGGATCGTCGCCGAGCGCGACCGGCAGACTCCCGTCCTGATCGTCTCGACCGAGCTGGACGAGGTGCTAGCCCTCGCCGACCGGGTCGCGGTGATGTATCGGGGACGCATCGTCGGCATCATCGACGCCGCGGAGGCAGGGCCGGGCGGCATCAGCCGCGACGTGCTGGGTCTGATGATGGCCGGTGTGCCGCACGAGGACGCCGTGGCGCAGGCGGCAACCCACCAGTCGCGTCTCGCTGAGGCCGATGCTGCTGCCGACGGAAAGGACCTCTCGTGACGCAGCCCACCCCAGGGACCCCGGGGCCCGAGAAGCCTGTCGAGGACCCGGACGCTTCCCGGCCCGGCCCTCCCGCTGACGCAGCACCGGACGACCGTTCCGGCTCGCAGGTGCTGCGGCAGATCGTCGGTGGAGATGTCGCGATCTCGTTCCTGGCGATTGTCATCGCGCTGGCCCTGGGCGGTGTGCTGATCGCCATCGCCGACGAGGACGTCATGGCCTCCCTCGGATACGTGTTCAACGCCCCTGGAGACTTCTTCGGCGCGGCCTGGACAGCGGTCAGCGACGCCTACGTCGCGCTGTTCCGTGGCGCCATCTTCGACTTCCGTGCCGAGGAGTTCGAGCGGCAGATCCGTCCCATCACCGAGTCCCTGACGTTCGCCACGCCGCTGATCCTCGCGGCGCTCGGCATCGCCGTCGGGTTCCGGGCGGGCCTGTTCAACATCGGTGCCCAGGGACAGATCATCATCGGCGCGATCTTCGCGGCCTACGTCGGGTTCGCCTGGGACCTGCCCCCGGTGCTGCACCTGTTCCTGGCGGTGCTGGGTGGCGCCCTGGGCGGCGCCCTCTGGGGGTTCATCCCGGGCATCCTGAAGGCCCGGACGGGAGCCAACGAGGTGATCGTGACGATCATGCTCAACTGGATCGCGGTCTACCTCGTCAGTTACATCCTGGCCAGCGGTCCGTTCAACCCGAGCGGCACCGGCCAGCGCAGCCCGCAGGTCGGCCCCAACGCCGAGTTCCCGCGGCTGATCCCCGACTTCCTGGTCCCGGGCAACACCTTCCGCCTGCACTGGGGCTTCGTGGTCGCCATCGCCGCCACGATCTTTGTGTGGTGGCTGCTGGAGCGCTCCACGATCGGCTTCGAGATCCGGGCCTCGGGGGCCAACCCGCACGCCGCCCGCACAGCGGGTATGTCGGTGGGCCGCGTCACCGTGCTGACGCTGGTGATCGCCGGCGCGCTGGCCGGACTCGCGGCCACCTCACAGGTGCTGATCGACCGGGGCTCGCTGACCGCGGGGGTGGCTGCCTCCTACGGCTTCGACGCGATCACGGTCGCGCTGCTCGGACGGTCCAAGCCGCTGGGCACCTTACTCGCCGGGCTGCTCTTCGGTGCGCTTCAGGCCGGAGGCACCCTGATGCAGTCCATCACCTCGACCCCGATCGACATCGTCCTCGTCGTCCAGTCCGTGATCGTCCTGCTGATCGCGGCCCCGCCGCTGGTCCGCGCGATCTTCCGGCTGCCTGATCCCGATGCGCCCCCTCGGCGGGCCGCAGCAACGAAGGAGGCCGCAGCGTGAGCGCGCCCGTCATCCCGGTGACCGCCGGCACGCCATCGGACGACCTCCCCAAGAGCGCGGAGGTGCTGGGCAAGGTCAGCTACCGCTGGCCCATCACCTATGCCGTCCTGGCGCTCCTTTCGCTGCTGGGGCTGGCCGGGACCCTGATCGTCCGGGACGGCGCGTGGGGCCAGACGACGACCTTCCAGTCGCGCTACGGCGACCAGTGGTTCACCATCCCGAACTTCAGCCTTCCCTCGCTGATGATGGTGCTGTTGCTCACAGCCGTGCTCGTCGCTGCGACGGTCTACGCCTACCAGCGGGCCCGGAGCCGTCGAGAGCTCCCTGCCTGGCTGCACATCGTTGTCCTGCTGGCCTTCGTGTTGGCCTTCCTCACCTGGGCCGGCGCGGGGAAGACGTCGGTGATCCCCGTGACGTCGTTGCTCGCTGGTGCGCTCGCGCTGTCCGTGCCCCTGATCTTCGGGGCCATGTCCGGCGTCATCTGTGAGCGATCAGGCATCATCAACATCGCCATCGAGGGACAGCTGCTCTTCGGGGCGTTCGCGGCAGCAGTTGTCGCCTCGTTCTTCACCGCGCCCTACCTCGGCCTGGTGGCCGCCCCCATCGCCGGCGCAATGATCGGTGGGCTCCTGGCGTGGTTCGCAGTGAAGTACGAGGTCAACCAGATCATCATCGGTGTCGTGCTCAACACCCTGGTGCTTGGCCTGACCAGCTTCTTCTTCTCCACCGTGCTGGCCGATGACCGCGCGACCTGGAACGCTCGCCAGCCGCTGGGTGTCATCGAGATCCCGGTCCTCAGCCAGATCCCGATCCTCGGACCCGTGCTGTTCCGCCAGACGATCCTGGTCTACCTGATGTACATCACGGTGATCGTCCTGCAGTTCATGCTGTTCCGCAGCCGTTGGGGTCTGCGCACGCGGGCCGTCGGGGAGCACCCGCGAGCCGCCGACACGGTGGGAATCCACGTCAACAAGCGCCGGGTGTGGAACACGATCCTGGGTGGGGCGGTCGCCGGACTCGGTGGCGCGTTCTTCACCGTCGGCAGCGGACTTGCCTTCGGCCGGGAGATGTCCGCCGGCAACGGCTTCATCGCCCTCGCCGCGATGATCCTCGGGAAGTGGAACCCCATGGGTGCCCTCGTGGCGGCGCTCATGTTCGGCTTCTCGAAGAACCTCGTCAACGTGCTGAGTAGCATCGGCTCTCCGATGCCCTCGCAGCTGTTGCTGATGCTGCCCTACGTGATCACGATCTTCGCCGTCGCGGGACTCGTCGGCCGGGTACGTGCGCCGGCAGCCGAAGGCATCCCTTACACCAAGTGAGGTCCGACCAGATGGACGTCGACTGGGCACAGCTGCAGGCCAGGGCCGCGGAGCTGATGCGTCGCGCCTACGCGCCCTACTCCGGCTACCCCGTGGGGGTGGCCGGGCTGGTGGACGACGGGCGAGTCGTCGGTGGCTGCAACGTCGAGAACGCCGCCTACGGCGTCACGCTGTGCGCTGAGTGCGGGATGGTCTCGGAGCTCATCGCGACCGGTGGTGGTGCGCTCGTCGCGGTGGCCTGCGTGAACCATGCCGGTGAGTTGATCATGCCGTGCGGCCGGTGCCGCCAGCTCATCTGGGAGCACGGCGGCCCGAAGTGCCAGCTGGCCACCCCTGAGGGGGTCCTGCCGATGGCGCAGGTCCTGCCGCAGGCGTTCGGTCCGCAGGATCTTCAGCGCTGACCGACCTGGCGAGCTCTCGGAAGACGGCCGGCCGGGTGATCAGCTGAGCAGGCACTCCTGCGGGAGCCCGGCTGCCAGCATCTTGGTGGCGTGCGCCCCGTCGGCTGCCAGGAACAATGCCGTCCCGCCGATGCCGCGGACCGTACCGTAGGCCGCCTTCACCGTCCCGGCATCGATCGCGATGCGCCCCTCGCCCTGCGGGATAAATGTCGGCGCGCTCGGCTGCACGTCGGTCTCGATGGGCTGGTCCTCCTTGCGGGCCACCTTGGCGGGGTCCAGCGGTGCCTGGGCCATCGCACGGGCCAGCTCATCCATCAGCGTGCGGTCGTCCGGCCGCCCGCGCTCGGGCGGCCCGAAGGAGACCTGGCCGTCGCGCACGCGGTAGCGCTGCACCGCGAGACTGGCTTCCTTGTCTGAGCTGAACAGTGTGTAGGCGATCGCCTCACCCTGCTCCTGCGCGGGCAGGTCGTCGCTGGCGTCGCGCCCGGGGAGGTTCACCTGAGCGGCCAGCACCAGCATCTGCGGAGCCAGGCCGATCGCGAGCGTATGGGCGCACGACGTCACCGCGGCGAGTCGCGGTGCCTGGACCACGGCGATCACCCGGTCGTCGCGCAGCGCGATCAGTGCCGGTGACATGGTGGTCTCGCCGCCCGGCTGGCTCAGGGAGCGGCGCTTGAGCTGCTGCACGGCGGGGACGATCTGCTTCATGGCCTGGGCGAGATTCACCGGCACAGGATCGCACACCTTGGACAGCGGTCAGTCACTGTCGTCGGGGCCGCGGCCCGCGTAGGGGGCGCTCATCAGGCCCTCGGGGTCGAGCACCGCTAGGAGCGCCTTGGTGATCCTGCCGAGCTCCGTGACCTGATCCGGCGCCAGCGCATCGAAGACGAGCTCGCGCACCTGCTCCACGTGCAGTGGGGCCGTCGCGACGACCTTGCGCCAGCCGGCGTCCGTCAGCTGGGCGTTCGTCGCGCGCTTGTCGTCAACTGCCTGGGACCGCACCAGCAGACCCCGCTCCTCGAGCCGCCGGACCACGTGCGAGAGCCGGGGGAGGGTGGCGTTGGTGCTGGTGGCCAGGGTGCTCATGCGGAGGGTGCGCTCCGGAGCCTCGGAGAGCATGGCCAGCACGTAGTAGTCGAAGTAGGTCAGCTGCGCCACGCGACGAAGGTGCGAGTCGAGACGGGCGGGGAGCAGCTCAAGGACCGCGACCATCCGCACCCAGATCCGCAGCTCGTCCTCGTCCAGCCATCGCGTGGTCATCCTCACAGCATAGCAGAATGGTTGTGGGAACAACTATAGATTGTCCGTAGTTACTTCAGGTAACAACCAATCGAAGGGACCTCGCAATGACCCACGTATCCATCATCGGAACCGGCAACATGGGATCGGCCATCGCCGGCATCGTGACCAACGGCGGCAACACCGTCGAGCTGCTCGGGCGGTCCGACGCCGACCAGCCCATCACCGGAGACATCGTCGTCCTGGCCGTGCCCTACCCGGCTGTGGCCGACATCCTCGCCCAGCGCGCCGGCCAGTTCGACGGCAGGATCGTCGTCGACATCACCAACCCGCTGAACTTCGAGACCTTCGACTCGCTGGTCGTCCCGGCCGACAGCTCGGCGGTCCAGCAGATCGCCCAGCAGCTTCCGGCGTCGCAGGTGCTCAAGGCGTTCAACACCACCTTCGCGGGCACCCTGTCCGCCGGTGTCGTCGGTTCGCTCACCACTACGGTGCTCATCGCGGGGGACGACACTGACGCCAAGGCCGCCCTGGCCGGCATCGTCCAGGCGGGTGGCCTCAAGGCGGTCGACGCAGGCTCCCTGAAGAGGGCCCGTGAGATGGAGGCCGTGGGCTTCCTGCAGCTGACCCTGGCGGCGAGCGAGCGCATCCCCTGGACCGGGGGCTTCGGCGTCGTCGCCGCCTGACCGTCCGTCCTGACACCGAGGGTGCCGTGGTCCTCTGGGACCGCGGCACCCTCGCGCGTTGAGGGCACTGCACGGCGTTGCTGCGAGTGCTGTTGGATGGGGGCGTGAGCGAATCCTTTGACGCCGTCGACATCATCCGGACCAAGAGGGACCGGCAGCAGCTGTCCAGCGAGCAGATCGCCTGGACCGTGGACGCCTACACGCGGGGCGTCATCGCGGAGGAGCAGATGTCCGCGCTGGCGATGGCCATCCTGCTCAACGGGATGGACCGCCGGGAGATCAGCGACTGGACGATGGCGATGATCGCGTCGGGCGAGCGGATGGACTTCAGCTCGCTGAGCCGTCCGACGGCGGACAAGCACTCGACCGGTGGCGTGGGCGACAAGATCACGCTCCCGCTCGCGCCGCTCGTGGCGGCCTGCGGCGTGGCGGTGCCGCAGCTCTCCGGCAGGGGCCTGGGCCACACCGGCGGCACGCTCGACAAGCTCGAGGCCATCCCGGGGTGGCGGGCCGAGCTGTCCAACGACGAGATGCTCCGCCAGCTCGAGGAGGTCGGTGCGGTGATCTGCGCCGCGGGGTCGGGGCTCGCCCCCGCGGACAAGCGCCTCTACGCCCTGCGCGACGTCACCGGCACGGTCGAGGCGATCCCGCTCATCGCCTCCTCGATCATGAGCAAGAAGATCGCCGAGGGCACCGGCGCACTGGTGCTCGACGTCAAGGCCGGCTCCGGGGCGTTCATGAAGGACGTCGCGCAGGCCGGCGAGCTGGCGCGCACGATGGTCGAGCTGGGCACGGACGCCGGCGTGCGCACGGTGGCCCTGCTGACCGACATGTCGACCCCGTTGGGGCTCACCGCGGGCAACGGGATGGAGGTCCGCGAGAGCGTCGAGGTGCTGGCCGGCGGCGGCCCCGCTGACGTTGTCGAGCTGACCGTCGCACTGGCCCGCGAGATGCTGGCCGCAGCGGGCAAGGACGACGTCGACCCGGCGGCGGCCCTCAACGACGGACGGGCGATGGACGTCTGGCGCGCGATGATCGCGGCCCAGGACGGTGACCCGGACGCCGACCTGCCCGTGGCGCAGGAGACCGAACAGGTGACGGCCGAGTCCGACGGGGTGCTGACCCGTCTGGACGCGATGCAGGTCGGCGTGGCCGCGTGGCGCCTCGGCGCGGGCCGCGCCCGACGGGAGGACCCCGTCCAGGCCGCCGCCGGGGTGGAGATGCACGCCAAGCCGGGCGACACCGTGCGCGCCGGGCAGCCACTCGTGACGCTGCACACCGACACCCCTGAGCGGTTCGCCCGGGCGCAGGAGGCACTGGCGGGTGCCTGGGAGATCACGGACGGATCGGCATACTCACCGACGCCGCTGATCATCGACCGCATCGCCTGACCCGCACGACACGCCGTCGCCCAGGTCCAGGCGGGCCCCGGGCCAGCCCGCGCGCAGCCAGCGGTCGTGACTCGCGACGACCACCGCGCCCGGGAAGTCGGGGAGCGAGCGCTCGAGCTCGGACACCACGAGCAGCGAGAGGTGGTTGGTCGGCTCGTCGAGGAGCAGCACATCCGGCGGGTCGGCGAGCAGGACGGCAAGGTCGAGGCGGCGCCGCTGACCGACGCTGAGCGATCCCACCGGCCTCCCGGCGTCCCGCCCGGCGAGAAGCCCGAAGGTGGCGAGCGGCGTGTGCTCGGCGCGGTCGCGCCCGACCGCATCGGCATACGCGTCCCGGGCGGCCTGCGACGGGTCCCGCGGAAGCGGCTCCTGGCTGAGCAGGGCGACGCGCAGACGATGCGGCCTGGTGAGTGACCCCTGGTCCGGCAGCAGGTGCCCGGCGAGGACCTCGAGCAGGGTGGACTTGCCGGACCCGTTGGGTCCGGTGACCAGCAGCCGGTCGCGGGCACCCAGCGTCAGCGTGGTCCGGGCGAGCCGGCCGGCCACCGCAACGCCGGTCGCGGTGAGCACCGGCCCGGGCGCGACCTGGGACGGCCCGGGTGCCTCCGCCATACTGCGCAGCCCCACGAACCGCAGCCGCGCCGGTGGCTTGCGCACCTGTTCCTGCTCGAGCCGGTCCAGCGCCGTGCTGGCGTCATTGACCCGCCGGGCCACGACCTTGGCGTTGCGGTCGGCATAGAACTTCTTGGCGGCCCTGCCCTCGGTCCGGGGCGGACGACCCGGGTGGCCGACCGTGTGGTCGTCGCGGACCCGCTGCCGCAGCCGGGCCAGCTCGGACTGCTCGTCGCGGAACCGCCGCACCCACCGTTCGCGCTCCGCCCCGCGGTGCTCCAGGTAGGCCGTGTAGCTGCCGGTGAACCGTGTCACGCCGAACCCTGAGCCGGGTGAGTCGGCGTCCTGCCGGACGCTGGCGTAGGGCAGGGGAGCCGGGTCCAGGTCGAGGAGGGTGTCGGCCACCTCGTCCAGGAACGCCCGGTCGTGGCTCGCGATGAGGACCGGCCCGGACCACCCGCGCAGGAGCTCGACG
>DATGRS010000143.1:0-9073 GCA_035303365.1 Ornithinicoccus sp. | reverse complement strand
CACCGCGCTCACCCGCAACGGCGGCACCATGGCGGACTCCGGGTCGGTCGCCTATCTCTTCGACCGCAAGGGCCAGGTCGTGGTGCCCAGGGCCCAGGAGTCCGGCGAGACCGACGAGGACTCGCTGCTGGAGATCGTGCTCGCGGCGGGGGCGGAGGAGATCACCGACCTGGGTGACTCCTTCGAGGTGATCTCCGAAGCTTCCGACGTCGTCGACGTGCGCACGGCACTGCAGCAGGCCGGGATGGACTACGACTCGGCTGAGGCGACCTTCGTGCCGAGCATGGAGGTCACGCTCGATGCCGACGGAGCCCGCAAGGTCATGCGGGTCGTGGACGCACTGGAGGACTGCGACGACGTCCAGAACGTCTACTCCAACGCGGACATCCCGGACGAGGTCCTGGCCGAGCTCGAGGACGCGGACTGACAGACCGCAGGCAGGCACAGCGCCGCATGGTGCAGTGCACGCGGTTGGCCGCCCCGCACCGACTCCGGCGAGTCCTGCCGCTGGCTGACGGTGCCGTGACGTAGCGTGGTTCGCGAACAGGTGTTCGGAGCTGTGTGCTGACCGCCCGTGTGTGAGTCCGGCGGAGGAGGGTTGACCAGGTGCGCGTCCTTGGTGTGGATCCTGGGCTCACCCGCTGCGGGCTGGGCGTGGTCGAGTCCGGGCCCGGTCGCAGCGTGCGGATGATCGCGGTGGGAGTGGTTCGCACGCCGGTAGGGGACGAGCCGCAGGAGCGGCTGCTGAGCCTGCAGACGGAGATCGACGAATGGCTCGCGGAGCACCGTCCGGACGCTGTCGCGGTCGAGCGCGTCTTCGCCAAGGCCAACATCAAGGGCATCATGGGCACGGCGCAGGCGTCTGCAGTTCCCATGCTCGCGGCCGCGCGCCTCGGGCTCCCGCTGGCGCTGCACACGCCCACTGAGGTGAAGGCCGCGGTGACCGGCAACGGACGTGCCGACAAGGCGCAGGTCACCGCGATGATCACCCGGGTGCTCGGGCTCGACACCCCACCCAGGCCCGCGGACGCTGCCGACGCCCTCGCGCTGGCCATCTGCCATCTCTGGCGGGGGCAGTCGGCTGCGCGGCTGCGCGAGGCCGCGAGCGAGAGCGCCTTCCTCAGGGCGTCCCAGGCGGCCGGCACCACCGGTGGCACCCGCAACCGCCTGGAGGAGCTGCACGCCGCCCACTCCTCGCGTCGTGGCTCCGGCGCGCCCCGCGCCCAGATCGCCGCGGTCCGCAGGAGAGCCCAGTGACTCTCTTGCGTCGCCGGCAGGCGACCTGGGGCCACGCCCACCGAAGGAGCCGTCCGTGATCGCCTCAGTGCGTGGCACCGCCCTGCACGTCGGGCTCGAGCATCTCGTCATCGAGGTGGGTGGCGTCGGCCTACACGTCCACACCACCCCGGCAACCGCGGCCGGTGCCCGCCGCGGCGGAGAGGTGACTCTGGCGACGACCCTGGTGGTCCGTGAGGAGTCGCTGACTCTCTACGGCTTCGATGGTGTGCAGGCCCGCGACCTCTTCGAGCAGGTGCAGACCGTCTCCGGTGTCGGGCCGCGACTCGCGATGGCCATGCTGAGCGTGCACTCTCCGGACGAGGTCCGCCGTGCCATCGCCGGGGGCGACATCGCCGCCCTGACCAAGGTCCCCGGGATCGGCAAGAAGGGTGCTGAACGCATCGTCCTCGAGCTCAAGGACAAGATCCTGGCGATGGGCGTCGAGCCGTCAGTCGGGGCGGCCCCAGGAAGCACCTCCTCGCGAGACGCGACCGGAAGCCAGGTCCATGACGCCCTGGTCGGACTGGGTTGGAGCGGCAAGCAGGCCGACGACGCGATTGACCGGGTCCGCTCCTCCGGTGCACCTGCGCAGGTGTCGGAGTTCCTCCGCGCCGCGCTCCGGGAGCTGGGTCGATGAGCTCCCTCGAGGAGCCAGGGCGTCCCGGTGCGTCGCTCGCTGGCAACGGGAGGCACGGGTCGCACGGTGACTCCTACGACGACTCCGCTAATGACTCCTACCCAGACCCGTCGATCGATGACGGTTCCCTGGACGCAACCGCCCGGGTGGTCGACACCGGCTCGACGGACGAGGAGCGGCGCATCGAGGCTGCGCTCCGTCCGCGCCGGCTGGCCGACTTCCCCGGACAGCAGAGGGTCCGCGACCAGCTGGGCCTGGTGCTGGAGGCCGCGCGTCGCCGCCAGGCACCGCCGGACCACGTCCTGCTCTCCGGTCCGCCCGGGCTCGGCAAGACGACGCTGGCCATGATCATCGCCGGCGAGCTGGAACAGCCGATGCGCATCACCAGCGGCCCGGCGATCCAGCACGCCGGCGACCTTGCCGCGGTCCTCTCGTCGCTGGCAGAGGGCGAGGTGCTCTTCCTGGACGAGATCCATCGCATGGCGCGACCGGCCGAGGAGATGCTCTATCTGGCCATGGAGGACTTCCGGGTCGACGTGATCGTCGGCAAGGGCCCGGGTGCCACGGCGATCCCACTGGAGCTGCCCCCCTTCACCGTGGTGGGAGCGACGACTCGCGCGGGCCTGCTGCCCGCGCCGCTGCGAGACCGATTCGGATTCACCGGTCACCTCGACTACTACTCGACCGAGGACCTCCAGCGGATCCTGACCCGGAGCGCCGGCCTGCTGGAGATCGAAGCCACGCGTGACGGCATCTACGAGATCGCCTCCCGCTCGCGCGGCACGCCCCGCATCGCCAACCGGCTGCTGCGACGGGTGCGCGACTGGGCACAGGTCCATGGTCAGCACCTCGTGGACCACGAGGCCGCGCTCGCCGCTCTCGAGCTCTTCGACGTCGACGAGCAGGGTCTGGACCGGCTCGACCGCGCCGTGCTCGAGGCACTCTGCAAGCGTTTCGGCGGGGGACCCGTCGGCCTCAGCACCCTGGCTGTCGCCGTGGGCGAGGAGCCCGACACGGTCGAGACGGTCGCTGAGCCCTACCTCGTCCGGGAGGGTTACATCGTCCGCACGCCGCGGGGACGAGCGGCGTCTCGCACCGCCTGGGAGCACCTCGGGCTCACGCCGCCCCGCCAGACGGCCGGCATGCAGGACCCGTTGCCGCTCGACGACGGCGCTGGCCGCCTCGGCAGCAGCTAGCCGCTGCCGCGGTCGAGGCGGACACCTCACCGTTGGCCCGGGCGCACACCCGAGCAGGAGCCCGTCGGGCTGGGGACTCCTGGCTGGTGCCGACAGATCGCCGAGTGGCGTGACCGAACCGTAACCTTCGCGTCGTTTCTCTACCCGATCTTTACCTCCCCCGAAGGCCCGGGGTGTTGGGGCAATCAGTCGCGTCACCTAGACTGCCGCGAGTGTCCACGGCGAGACCACACACGGTCACGGGACCGGGACACCCTCAGACAGACGTTTGTTAGGAAATCTTCATGTCGCCAATGGCCTCGGCTGCCACCCAGGGTGGGGGCGGGTTCACCTCGAGCCTGCTCCTTCTGCTGCCGCTACTGCTCATCGCCTACCTGCTGTGGTCGCAGCGTCGTCGGCAGAAGAAGATGCAGGAGCTGCAGGCCGACCTGCAGGTGGGTGCTCGGGTGATGACTACGACGGGTCTCTTCGGGACCGTGGCTGCGCTCGACGACAGCACGGTGCATATCGAGGCGGCTCCCGGCGTCGTCCTGCAGTGGGACCGCCGTGCCGTGGTTCCCGCCCCCGGCGCCCAGCCGCCGCACGCGCAGCCAGGTGGCGATGAGGGCCGGGACGCCTGATGGCGGGAAGTCCGCGCAACAGACGCTCGCGCACCACGCTGCTCGCTCTGCTCGCAGTCATCGTCATGCTCTTCGGCGGCATCGGCGCCGCCCACCTCTGGGGGACGCCCAAGGCGCAGCTGACCCCGTTGCTGGGACTGGACCTCGCTGGGGGCCGTCAGGTGGTCATCGAGCCGATCGTGGAGGGCGGCGACACGGTCCAGGCCGAACAGCTCAACCAGGCCATCGACATCATCCGACGACGCGTGGACGGTCAGGGCGTTGCCGAGGCCGAGGTCTCGCGCCTCGGCTCCAACATCCAGGTCGCCATCCCGGGCACCCCGACCGCCTCCCAGCTCGAGGCGCTCAGCCGTTCCTCTCAGCTCAGGTTCCGCGCGGTCCTGGTGTCCGCACCCGCGACGGCCCAGCAGCCTACCGAGCCGCCGCGTGAGCTCCCGCTGCCCGTCGGTCCCACCGTGGAGCCATCGGACAGCCCGACGGAGGAGCCGTCCGACCCGTCCGCTGACCCCGCCGAGACCACCAACGCGGCCTACCCGGAGGGTCTGCTGGCGGACCAGCAGCCGGTCGCCGCCGCCGTCGACCCGGCGTCCGCGCTGAGCGGCGCCGTCCCGGCGTCCGGTTCCGCCGATGACGCCAGCAGCACGGAGGCTCCCGCCCCGGACGACGCTGACGACGCGACCGCGACCGACGGCCCGGCGCCCGCCAACGCGAGTGACCTGGCCTGGATCACCCCCGAGCTCCAGCAGGAGTTCATGGAGTACGACTGCACCGACGAGGAGAACCAGCGGGCGGCGTCCAGCGCGCCGACGGACCAGCCGATCGTCGCCTGCTCCGTGGACGGCACCGAGAAGTTCATCCTCGGGCCGTCCGAGCTCGACGGTGGAGAACTGACCGACGCCAGCTCCGGACTCCAGGTGGGCGCCGGAGGCCAGCCCACCGGCATCGTGGAGGTCCGGCTGGAGTTCAACGAGGAGGGACGCCAGGCGTTCCAGGAGATCACCACGCGCCTGTTCGGGTTCGGTCAGAACACCTCCCAGAACCGCTTCGCGATCGTCCTGGACGGCCAGGTGATCTCGGCTCCCGGGGTCCGGACGCCGATCAACGACGGTGTGGCGACGATCTCGGGCGGGTTCACCAACGACAGCGCCAAGGAGCTGGCCAACCAGCTCAAGTTCGGTGCCCTGCCGATGAGCTTCGACGTGCAGACCTCCGAGCAGCTGAGCCCCCAGCTCGGCGGCGAGCAGCTGCGCCTGGGTATCATCGCGGGCCTCGTCGGCATGCTCCTGGTGTTCATCTACTCCCTGTTCCAGTACCGGGCGCTCGGGCTGGTGACGATTGCGTCGCTGATCATCGCGGGGCTTCTCGCCTACGGCGCGGTGACCCTCCTCGGCTGGGCCACCAACTTCCGGCTGACGATGGCCGGGGTGACCGGGCTGATCGTCGCCATCGGTGTCACCGCCGACAGCTTCATCGTCTACTTCGAACGCATCCGTGACGAGGTCCGGACCGGCCGCCCGCTGCGGTATGCCGTGGACACCGGGTGGGCCAGGGCGCGCCGCACGATCCTGATCTCAGACTTCGTCAACCTGATCGCCGCTGCGGTGCTGTACTTCCTGTCCGAGTCCGGGGTCAAGGCGTTCGCCTTCGCCCTGGGTCTGGCCACGGTGATCGACCTCCTGGTCGTCATGATGTTCACCCACCCGGTGGTGAGCATCCTCGCCAATACCAAGTTCTTCGGTGAGGGCCATAAGTGGTCCGGGATGGACCCGGAGCACCTGGGCGCACGCCGCTCGACATACCTCGGACGGGGACAGTTCGCCATGCCCGAGCCGAGACGCACCGGGCCTACCCGGGAGCAGACCGAGGGAGGCATCGTCTGATGTTCAGCTTCGCCAAGTTCGGCAACGACCTGTTCTCGGGCAGACGCTCCTTCAACATCGTCGGCCGGCGCAACCTGTGGTACGGAATCGCCGCGGTGCTCCTCCTGGTGTCGCTCTTCGGCATCTTCGGCAAGGGACTCAACTTCGGGATCGAGTTCCGTGGCGGGACCGAGCTCCGGGTGCCCGGGGTCACCAACATGCAGGACTACGAGACCCGCGCCACCTCCACCCTGCAGGCGCAGGCACCGGATGCCGCCGAGGTGTCGGTCACGCAGATCGGCTCCGACACGGTCCGGATCCAGACCGGTGAGCTGACCGCCGATGAGTCCAACACCGCCGTGGTGGCACTGGCCGACGAGTTCGGGGTCGACCAGGCGAACGTCACCAGCTCCTTCGTCGGTCCGTCCTGGGGCGACACCGTGACGACCAAGGCGATCCAGGCACTCGTCGCGTTCCTCGCCCTGGTGACCATCGTTCTGGCGCTCTACTTCCGGACCTGGAAGATGGCGGTCTCGGCGCTGGTGGCCCTGCTGCACGACGTCGTCTTCACCGTGGGCATCTACGCCCTGCTGGGCATCGAGATCTCACCGGCGTCGATGATCGGCTTCCTGACCATTCTCGGTTACTCGATCTACGACACGATCGTCGTCTTCGACAAGGTCCGGGAGAACACCGAGTACGCCCTGGACTCCAAGCGCACCACCTACGCGCATGCGGCGAACCTGGCGGTGAACCAGACCCTTGTGCGCTCGATCAACACGTCCGTGGTCGCGCTGCTGCCGGTCGCCGCGATCTTGCTCTTCGGCATCGCCTTCATCGGTCCAGGCACGCTGCTGGACCTGTCGGTCGCGCTGTTCATCGGTATGACGGTCGGCACCTACTCCTCGATCTTCATCGCCACCCCGTTGCTGGTGCACCTGCGTCAGAACGAGCCGGAGATCCAGGCGCTGCAGAAAAGGGTCGCCAAGCGAGCCAGCCGCCAGGCCGGCAAGGTGGACTACTCGGCCCCGCCTGGCATGGAGACCATCGACCAGCACGCACCCCCTGGCATGGAGACCATCGGCTCCGACCCCCACGCTCTGTCAGACGGGCAAGCCGGCAGTGTGGACGTTCTCACCGAGGAGAGCGAGGACGTGCCCGGTGAGCCGGTGGAAGCTCCGCCGGTAGACGTCGACCCCCCGGTCTCTGCCGCGTCGGCGGCCCGGGGCCAGGAGCTTCACCCGCGTGCTCGAGCCGTGCATCCCCGGGCTCGGGGACCGCGCAACCAGCCGAAGCGCCCGCCGAAGTCCAGGCGCTGACGGGCCCGCGCGGCATACTCGGCAGATGACCCACGACGTGCAGCCCGAGGGGCAGGGTGGCCAGGGCGCGGACCCCGACCTGGCGCGTGATGTCGCGGCCAGCCTGCGCGCGATCCCCGACTTCCCGGAGCCGGGGGTGACCTTCAAGGACTTCACTCCGCTGCTGCTGGACGTCGAGCTGCGCGACCGCGTCGTGGGTGATGTCGTGCGGCGCCACAACGGCGGCTCGGTGGACGTCGTGATCGGGATCGAGGCGCGCGGCTTCATCCTGGGGGCCATCATCGCCGACGAGCTGGGGGCCGGTTTCGTGCCAGTCCGCAAGCAGGGCAAGCTGCCCGGACACACGTACTCCGTCACCTACACGCTGGAGTACGGCACGGCCACGGTCGAGCTGCACACGGACTCGATCCGGGAGGGCCAGCGGGTGCTGGTCGTGGACGACGTACTGGCGACGGGCGGCACCGCGGCAGCTGCCGTCGAGCTGGTCGAGCGGTGCGGGGGAGCGGTCGTAGCTGTCGAGGTCGTGCTGGAGCTGGGCTTCCTGCACGGGCGGGAGAAGCTCGCCGGGACGATGGTCCACGCACTGCTGACTGACTGAGCCGCTCGGCAGGGTCGGAAGGCGGAACTACCTGCGGCTGAGCCTACAATCGGGACATGAGTGAGGACGTCGCGCAGACCTCCTCCCACACCAGCCACGGCGTCCGCGCCCGGCTGGCCCGCCTGGGAGGGACCCGCGCCGGCACCAACCCGGTGCTGGAGCCGCTGCTGCGCGCCGTCAAGGCCACCCACCCCAAGGCCGACCTGGAGCTCATCGAGCGGGCGTACGACGTCGCGGAGCGGGCCCACCGGGGCCAGGTGCGCAAGAGCGGCGACGCCTACATCACCCACCCCCTCGCGGTCGCCACGATCCTCGCCGAGCTGGGGATGACCCCCTCCACACTCGCTGCGGCGCTGCTGCACGACACCGTGGAGGACACGACCTACTCGCTGGACCAGCTCCGCAAGGACTTCGGCGACGAGATCGCCATGATGGTCGACGGCGTCACCAAGCTGGACAAGGTGCAGTATGGCGAGGCGGCCCAGTCCGAGACCGTCCGCAAGATGGTGGTCGCCATGGCACGCGACATTCGCGTCCTGGTCATCAAGCTCGCGGACCGCCTGCACAACGCCCGCACCTGGCGTTATGTGTCGCCGGAGTCCGCAGCCCGCAAGGCGTCCGAGACCCTCGAGATCTACGCACCGCTGGCGCACCGCCTGGGCATGAACACCATCAAGTGGGAGCTGGAGGACCTGTCCTTCGCCCAGCTGTACCCCAAGATCTACGACGAGATCGTCCGCATGGTGGCCCAGCGTGCGCCGGCCCGCGAGGAGTATCTCGCCACAGTGCGCGCCGAGATCCACAAGGACCTCAAGGAGTCCAAGATCAAGGCGGTCGTCACCGGCCGACCCAAGCACTACTACTCCGTCTACCAGAAGATGATCGTCCGGGGGAGGGACTTCGAGCAGATCTACGACCTGGTCGCGGTGCGCGTCCTGGTGGAGACGGTGCAGGACTGTTACGCCGTCCTGGGTGCGTTGCACGCGCGGTGGAACCCGGTGCCGGGGCGGTTCAAGGACTACATCGCGATGCCGAAGTTCAACATGTACCAGTCGCTGCACACGACGGTCATCGGCCCCGGAGGGAAGCCGGTCGAGCTGCAGATCCGCACCTTCGACATGCACCGTCGCGCCGAGTACGGCATCGCCGCGCACTGGAAGTACAAGCAGGAGGCCGTCGCGGGCGCCTCCAAGGTCCGTACCGACGTCCCCAAGAACACCGGCCGCGGCCAGGACACCGTCAACGACATGGCGTGGCTGCGCCAGCTCCTGGACTGGCAGAAGGAGACCGAGGACCCCGGCGAGTTCCTGGAGTCCCTGCGCTTCGACCTCTCGCGCAACGAGGTCTTCGTCTTCACGCCGAAGGGCGACGTGATAGCGCTGCCCGCCGGCGCGACCCCCGTCGACTTCGCGTACGCCGTCCACACCGAGGTCGGCCACCGGACCATAGGAGCACGTGTCAACGGGCGGCTCGTCCCGCTCGAATCGACCCTCGACAACGGCGACCTGGTGGAGGTCTTCACCTCCAAGGCGGCCGGAGCGGGCCCCTCCCGGGACTGGCTCGGCT